>JAHBVK010000079.1 GCA_019637555.1 Anaerolineae bacterium | reverse complement strand
TGACGATCTGGTGAGTTTAGCCACGTTTAGCCTCACCCCCTGATGGTGTTGGGATTCCGTGCTGCGAATATTAGACCGTTATTGCTCTCCCACTCCTCCCCCTCCCAATCTGCGCTAAACTGAACCAACTACGTGAAAAGAGGTCTATATGTCAGAGGCTACCCTCGTCAAGCCGACGCTGACCGATGTCTACGACGCACGCAGCCGGATCAGCGGGTATGTCCGCCACACGCCGATCATCGCGGCAAAACCGACCAAAACAGCAGCCTCGCGCGATGGCAGCATCTACCTCAAACTGGAATGTCTACAAGTCAGCGGCTCGTTCAAGGCACGCGGCGCGGTCAATAAGCTGATGTCGCTGCCCGCCAACGATGTCAAACGCGGCGTGATCGCGGCATCGGGCGGCAATCACGGCTTGGGCGTGGCATACGCTGGCTGGATCAAGAAAGTACCCGTGACCATCTATCTCTCCGGCAACACGCCGCCCGCCAAGGCGCATAAACTGGAATCGTGGGGCGCACAGGTGAAGATCGTCGGGGAGGTGTTCGATGATGCCCAACAAGCGGCACTAGAGCACGCCGCCCGCGAAGGCTTGTCCTATCTGCATCCGTTCGCGGATCGGGCGGTGATCGCCGGACAAGGCACGGTGGCGCTGGAAATGCTGGACGATCTGCCGGATGTCGATGTGGTCTTCGTGGCGATTGGCGGCGGTGGTTTGATCAGCGGGGTGAGCATGACGCTGAAAACGCTGCATCCACGCACGCGGATCGTGGGGATCGAGCCGACGGGCGCACCGACGCTGTACGAGAGTCTGCGCGCTGGTCGGGTGATCGAACTGCCTGCGATCCACACTTCGGTGAGCACGCTTGCGCCGCGCATGTCGGCACAGATCAACTTCGAGATCATCCAGCAGTACGTGGATGACATCGTGCTGGTGAGCGACGAAGAAATGCACGATGCCGCGCGTTGGTTGTGGCGCGAGATGGGCGTGGCGGCGGAACTCAGCGGATCGGCGGCGATGGCGGCAATTCTGACCGGACGCGCTAAGATCAAGCCGAATGAGAAAGCCTGCGTACTGGTTTGCGGCGTAGGCACCGATGGAATAGAGGAATAAACACGATTATGACGATTGCTGTTCAACTTTGGTCGATCCGCGAGGAGTTAAAAGCTGATTATCAAGGGACGCTGCGCCAGATCGCCGCGTTCGGTTATCCCGCCATCGAGACGGCGCGGTTTTACCTCAATGACGATCCCAAGAAAACGGGGGACTTTTGCCGTTCGATTGGCTTGAGTATCCTCGGCGCACACATCGATCTGCCGCTGGGTGATGACAAGAACAAAGTGCTGGATACGATGGCGGGATTAGGCACGAATACGCTGGTCTTCCCGTGGATCGAGCCGGAGATCGCCTCTAGCCTCGATAACCTGAAGCGGCTGTGCGACGATCTCAATGCCGCTGAGGAAGTCTGCCGCGCTAATGGACTGCGCTTGATCTATCACAACCACCACTTCGAGCTGATCCCGCTGCCGGATGGATCGCTGCCCCTGCTGCGGATCGCAGAGATGACTGTGCCTGCGATCAGCTTCGAGATCGATATTTACGGCGCACAGATGGTCGGCGTCGATCCGGTGGAGCTGGTGCGCACGTTCCCGCGTCCGGTGCCGCTGCTGCATATTAAGGATGGCTCCGGCGTGCGCGGCGATCCGACTGTGCCGCTGGGTGAGGGCGTGGTCAATCTGGCGGGTTTGCTGGCGCTGCCCAAACCGGAGGCGTACATCGTGGAGATGAACACCTCCGCCAGCAACATGATGGAAGATGTGCGTAAGAGCTACAACTGGCTGAAGGAACGGACGGCGTGAGCGACTTAACACCCGTGAAGATCGGCATTATTGGCGTCGGCAACATCAGTCCGGCGTACATCAAGGGATGCAGCATTTTCGACATTTTGCAGATCGATGCCTGCGCCGATCTGAATATGGATCGCGCCCGCAGCGTTGCCGCCGAGTACAACATCCCGCGTGCGCTGACCGTCGATGAACTGTTGGCTGATCCTGAGATCGAGATTGTGCTCAATCTGACGATCCCCGCCGCACATGCACAGGTCACGCAGCAGATTTTGATGGCTGGCAAACATGCCTACAGCGAGAAGCCACTGGGCATCAATCTGGACGAAGCGCGGAAAGTGGTGGAGTTGGCGAAGACTCGCAATCTGCGCGTCGGCTGTGCGCCGGATAACATCCTCTACGCCGAGTATCAGATGGTGCGTAAGCTGCTCGACGATGGCGCGATTGGGACGCCCGTCGCCGCCACCGCGTTCTTCGCTTCGCGCGGACCAGAAGGCTGGCATCCGAACCCCGATTTTCTGTATCAGGTCGGCGCTGGTCCGCTGCTGGATATGGGTCCGTACTACATCGCCACACTCGCCGCGCTGCTCGGATCGGTGGTGCGGGTATCGGGCATGGCGAACATCTCCTTTCCTGAGCGCACCGCTAAAGACGGACATCAGATCAAGGTGCAAGTGCCGACACACGTCAGTGGGACGCTGGAGTTCGAGTCGGGTGCCATCGCTACGCTGATCATCAGCTTCGATCTGACGGCGCACACGCTGCCGCGCACGGAAATCTACGGATCGAGCGGATCGCTGTGGATGCCGGAACCACCGTGGGGCGAGGATCAGACGATTAGAATGTACACGGCGGGATCACAGGAGTGGATACCACAGCCGACGGTGTTCCGTGCCGATTGGCGGCGTGGCATCGGCGTGGCGGATATGGCGCACGCGATCAGATCGAATCGCCCGCATCGAGTGAGCGCGGAACTGGCGTATCATACGCTGGAAGTGATGAACGCGCTGATCGTCGCCAGTGAGACTCGTCGCCATGTGGAGATCGCCAGCCGCTGCGAACGTCCCGCACCACTGCCCGTCGGCTTAACCGAGCGCGTCTTGGACAACTAAATAGGAGACTATGAGCGACCTAAAACCGATGAAGATCGGACTGATCGGCGTGGGGTACATCAGTCCGGCGTATATCAACGGCTGTAGATTGTTCGACATCATCGAGATCGCTGCCTGTGCCGATCTGAATATGGATCGCGCCCGCGCTGTCGCCGCCGAGTTCAACATCCCCAAAGCGGTAACTATTGACGAACTGCTGACTGATCCTGAGATCGAGTTGGTGGTCAATCTGACGACGCCGATGGCGCATGCCGAGATCACGCAGCGGATTCTGCGGGCGGGCAAGCATGTGTGGAGCGAAAAACCGCTGGCGGTAACGCTAGAAGACGCGGACAAGATCGCGGAAACGGCACGGACATACAATCTGCGCGTCGGCTGTGCGCCGGATACTACGCTGTTCGGTGAATATCAGATGGCGCGGAAGTTGATCGACGATGGCGCGATTGGTACGCCTGTCGCCGCTACAGTGTTCATGGGTACGTCGGGACCGGAACGCTGGCATCCGAGCGTCGATTTCTACTATCAGCCGGGTGGCGGTCCGCTGCTGGATATTGGTCCGTACTTCATCGGTTCGCTGATCCTGTTCTTCGGTCCGGTGGTGCGCGTCACGGCTATCACGCGTGACACCTCGCATCAGCGTACCGCACTCGATGGACATCAGATCAACATTCAGGTGAAGACACATATCAGTGGCACGCTGGAATTTGAGTCCGGCGTCGTTGCTACGTTGATCACGAGCTTCGAGATGCCTGCACATCACATGCCATGGACGGAACTGCACGGCACGGGCGGATCGCTGTTGTTTCCTTCGCCACCGTGGGGCGATGATCTGACGGTACAGGTGTATGAACCAGAACAGCGGCAGTGGATACCGAAGCCGTCAGTGTTCCGGCTCGATTGGCGACGCGGGATCGGCGTGGCGGATATGGTTCACGCGCTGCGATCTGGTCGCCCGCACCGCACCAGTTTCGAGGTCGCTTATCATTCGCTGGAAGTGATGAACGGGATACTCAAAGCTGGCGAAACGCACCAGCATGTTGCGATCATCAGTCGCTGCGAACGTCCCGCACCGCTGCCAGTCGGATTAACAGGTCGGGCGCTGGATTAAGGTGCTAAAATCATCGGCAAGAGATGAGGCAAGCAAATGAGCGTCAAAACACAACCACTGGATAAAGTGCTGGCATTGGCGTTGAAGTTATCGCCTGTGGATCGCGTCAAGTTGATTGAGCGCCTTATGCCAACGTTGGAGCAAGCGTTAGCGGAAGATGATGTGGACGACATCGATGTTGCCGCCGATTTTCGACAGGGATGGAAAGAAGTTATGACGGGGCAAGTTTATCCCATTGATTCGCTGTGGGATGATGCCGACGATGAGTGACGCCACTATTCTCATCCAATATGCCAGAATCTTCCGAAAGCGATTTAAGCAGCTCAGGAAGAAATATCCTTCTGTCCAAGAAGATGTCGCTCAACTTGTTGCACAACTGAAAAACGGGGAAACTCCCGGTGACCGCATAACTGGTGTTAGTGGACGAGTCATCTACAAAGTTAAACTACGCATTGGAAGTTCTACAAAAGGTAAGAGTGGTGGTTATCGGGTTATTTATTTCGTTAAGACCGCCACTCACATCATTTTGATCAATATCTACGTTAAAGCTGAACAAAGCGATATTTTTTCCACTGAAATCCTGCAAATCATTGATGAAATGGCTGAAGATGAATCAGACACGCCTAATCGATGATTGCTTTTTGCTCGGAGTCATCTAGATGCCCACTCTGCATGCTGAAACGATCTTTTACAACGGCACGATCCGCACGATGGATGCGCTGCACCCGACGGCGGAGGCTGTCGCTATCGCCAATGGACGCATCCTTGCTGTCGGGACGCTGGAAGATGTTGAATCACTGACACACGCGAACACCCGCCGCATCGATCTGGCGGGGCGCACGCTGATCCCCGGGTTCAACGATGCCCATGTACATCTGTGGAAAGTGGGGATGCTGCTGACGATCATGCTAGATGCGCGGCAGGCAGCCACACCGAATATCGCGGCTATTGTGGCAGCGTTCAAAGCGCGTGCGGATCAAACGCCCGCTGGAACTTGGATCACAGGGCGCGGCTACAACAACGTCACACTGGCAGATGGTCGCCATCCCACGCGCCACGATCTGGATCAGGCGAGCACGCAGCATCCTATTGTTCTGATCCACACCAGCGCCCATACGTATGCGTGCAATTCGCTGGCGCTGCAACTCGCCGGAATCACGCGCGATACGGCTGATCCTGACGGCGGACATCTTGAGCGTGATGAGCATGGCGAACCCACTGGCGTGCTGCACGAAACGGCGATGAATGCGATCAATAAGGTGCAGCCGCCACCTACCGACGAGGAATTTGAAGGCGCACTGATCGCTGCTGCCAAGTATTATCTGCGGATGGGCGTGACAAGCATCACCGAGGCGGGTGTGAGTCCGGCACAACTCGACGTTTACCGCAAGATGGCAGATGATCGCCGGATGCCGATCCGCGCAAACGTGATGGCACGGCGCTATCTTGATGATGGCACTAAAGTGCCGCTGCCAGAACGTTATGAAGGCAACTGGATGCGGATCGACACGGTGAAGTTATTCGCGGATGGTGGTTTGAGTGCGGGTAATGCGGCGCTGTCGGTGAATTATCGGGATCGCAGTGACGCGGGATTGCTACGCAGCACTAGTGATCAAATGCGGGCGATGATCTGGGATATTCACCGCGCGGGATTACGCGCTGCTGTTCACGCCGTTGGAGATGCCGCTATCGAGCAGGTGATCGAAGCGATAGAATTTGCCTCGCGGCGGCTCGTTTCGCGCATGAAGCATCGCATCGAGCATTTCGGACTGCCCAACGCCGACCATTTGCGACGCTGTAGAGGGCGGATCAGCGTTGTGCCGCAGCCGGTGTTCATCCATGCGCTTGGCTCAACTTTCCTCAAGTATATTCCTGACGAGCTGATGCCGCGTCTATATCCACTTCGCAGCATCATCGATGCTGGATTGACCGTCGCGCTCAGTTCCGATGCGCCTGTTGTGCCTGATCCGAATCCGCTGCTAGCGCTGCAAGCCGCCGCGATGCGCCGAGCCGAGGATGGAACGACAATTCACGCTGAGCAGAGTATACCTGTGACCTTAGCCCTGCCACTGCATACGCTCGGTGGCGCAGTGGTTGCTGGCGAGGATCATTTGAAGGGTGCGATTCTGCCCGGCAAGTTCGCTGATCTCGCAGTGTTGTCCGGCGATCCGCTGCGTGCGCCAGTGGAACGATTGACCGATCTCCGCGTAGAGATGACTATGGTGGATGGTCATATTCTGTACGGAGGATAGATGTCAATGCAGCATTGGGAGTACCAGACTATCGTCGTCAAAATCGGGCGCGAGAAGCAGATCGAAGTGGTTCAAGCGAACAACAAGGAAACGAAGCGCATCGATTCGGGCGGCATGTTCCGCGATCCGATGTACATTGATTTGCCAACCTTCCTCGAACAAGCTGGACGCGACGGTTGGGAAGTCGTTAGCTCGGCTGCGCTGACCAATACGCTACCCGGTTCGGGCGTTGGCGAGGGCAAGAATCGCGTGTTGATCATCTTGAAGCGTCCGATGGAATATTGAGCCTCACCCCCTGACCCCCTCATCCACTTCGTGGAGAGGGGGAACCGAGAGGCAGCGGTGAGTCGTCGTGCTTACCTAGCGAGAGTTCAAGGCTAACCCGGCAATAAATTACCGGGCTGAACGAACAAAGTCCCCGCGGGACTCGGAACTCAAGTCTTGTTGCCGAGACTAAGAAGCCGTCTGAAAATTCGATGACTGAGTAGGACTTAGCCTCACCCCCTTTGCCCCCTCTCCAATCCGAGTACAGATTAGGAGAGGGGGAACCCGTAGGCGGAGATGAATCGCTTGTGACTTGCGATTGAATATTCAGATGGATTCTAAAGCTCCTTAATCCTCAAGGTCACGCTAGGAAACGATGCGCTTACCTTGATGCCTTTGAGATCATTTGCACGATGCCCTTGCCATCGGTGCTCAAACGGTGAGCGTGCCAGCCATTCTCCGTGCCGTCCCATAACTGCATTTCCAGCCAGTTGCCGTCGGTTGACCAGCGTTTCAGATCGATCCCGACGGTGCGTTCGGGCAATCCGTTGGTATCTAACTGCTGGACGGTAGCTCCGTCGCGGCTTACGCGGTAGACATCAATGGCGGCGATAGCGCCATCGTCAGCGATCAACCATTGGAAGGTAGCATACGCTAACCATTTGCCGTCAGGTGAAGGCACGAAGAGGGGGATCAGATGTTCGGTGAGAGTCTTTGTTTTCCCTGTGGTTCGGTCACAAGCGCGTAATTCATAGGTATCGGATGAAATGCCCGACCAGCAGCCTGCACCCATGTGATAGTGACGCTGGATCAGCACCGATTGAGCAGCTTCGGCAAGGGATGTTTCCTCTACTTTCTCGTTGCGGCAAAGCTGGGCATCGTAAATATCGACATTTTCCAGCTCACAGTCATAGGATGGCGTGAATGACGGAAGCAGCGAGAAGTTCGGCGGTAAAGGTGTGTTCGTTTTGGTGGCAGCGGCGGCACTAGCGGTCATTGCCGAAACACGGACGCGCAGCGCATCGTTCAGACCAGCGATAATCAGCAAGATGACAACGAAGCACAAGATCAAAATAAAGGGCAGCGGACGGGGATTGATCTTGATCATAAACTCTCCAACTAAGCAAAAATCTATCGCAATGGTTCACTGTTGATCGGATAGACACTTGCTTAGCGCGGAGAGTTCCGTTGTTGCTATACGATTTCCATATGCCCGGCTGCCGCGCGCATAAGGCGATCCCGAATCGCTAGACCTAGCCCTTGCGCTGGAAAGCTGCGGGCGAGGAGGTGATCGACCAATGGTGGTTGCTCGAAGCTACGCAGTGCCGAATATAGATGGCGGGCGATTGTGGGGAGATCGGACTGAGAGCCAAGTGAGACAATCCTCGCGGTGGGGAGGTCGATTTCAGCAGCGTCTTCAGCGGTAAGCAGCAAGCCAACACGCTGACCTGCAGCGAGGAGTGCTTCGGCGCGATCACGAAGCGCCTGCCGGACAGCGGAGGGTTCGCCTTCAAAGAGCGTTAGTGGGACTGTTGGAGCATAGTGCTTAAGAAGCATCCCCGGCGCGATCATCGGCTGCGCATCGTCGTTGTGGCGTTCGACGATCTGGAGATCGGGCAGCCAGAAACGTAATTCCTCTGCAGTGATGCCACCGGGGCGGAGTAAACGCGGTGTGCCGCTGAGATCGAGGATAGTCGATTCGACTCCATAATGCGTCGCGCCGCCATCAAGAATCAGCGGAATTGTGCCGTTCAGATCGTCGTAGACGTGCTGCGCAGTGGTGGGACTGGTGTGGGCGAAACGATTGGCGCTCGGTGCGGCGATGGGTACTCCGGCGGCACGGATCAACGCCTGCGCTACCGGATGCGCGGGCATGCGCACGCCCACAGTCGGCAGTCCGGCGCTGACAAGCGACGGGATGGCGGCTGTACGTGGCAGGATCAAGGTTAGTGGTCCTGCCCAGAATGCCTCGATCAGGACGGCGGCGCTGTCGGGAACATGCTTGGCAATGAGGGCAAGCTGATCGAGATCGGCGATGTGGACGATCAGGGGATCGTTGGAGGGACGCCCTTTCGCCGCAAATATCTTCGCTACTGCTGCCGCGTCGAGCGCGTTCGCGCCCAAGCCGTAGACCGTCTCCGTCGGGAAGGCGACCACCTCTCCAGCGCGGATCAGGGCAGCGGCTTGTGCGATTGATGGCTGATCGGCGGGGAGAATGCGAGTCAAAGCAGGCTCTCCCATGAACCTCTCATAGGATTAGGGAGGGGATTCAAAAAGGGGTATTTTTTGCCATTTTTTATATGGCGAAAATGGCAAAAAAATGGCAAATGGTAGGCGAAATTTAGAAAACGGTTAGAAGGGAACAAATGATGGGCGATGTGCCGATCATAGTGGCGTAAAACGGCGATCACTCGCCCTCCTCAATCACGTAGATAGCCGCCATTGCAGACTGGCGCTGCACATCCGCCCAACCTTCTTCCGCTGCCATGCGCCGCAAATGCGTCAACACCGATTGCTGCTCGTCAGGCGCGAGGGTGAGCCATGCCGCGATAATGCGATCCGGTTCTTCGCTCAGAATATCAGCCCAGAATTCTTCCAGCCCATCCGTATCCGAGGGTATTCCACTGGTCACGATAGAAACTCCATACTCATCCGTAGACACAGGAGGTTCAAGTCTACCTCAATCTCGTGTTACAATCTGATTGCGAAATCGTTCACAAAGTAATTTGAGGTTGGCGCTCATGCGGGGCAAGATTACCGTTATTGTTGTACTGCTTATCGGCGTTGCCGTGTTCGCTTACGGGTTGTATTTCACAGCAGGCATTTCCCCCGTCGATCAACGCTTTGATCAGCGCCGTGATCCGCTGCCTGTTGAGGTGAGCGCCGAGTTCATGTTCCCGCCGCGCATCGGTGATTTTTTGCCAGAGAAGATTGAGCCGATGGTGCTCAACAGCGATGGTGTATATCACGCCAGTGCACGCTACTTAGAACTGCAAACCCGCCCAGTCGAGATCGAAGCGACGCAGATCGATCCGGCAACGGGGCAGGCAGCGCTAGAGACGTTAATCGCTACCTTTCGGCAAGATCAGACGGTGGGACGGTTGACCTCACATTTTGACGCCAGAGTGCCATATTTCTACGTCGCTCACGCGATCAATGGACGCCCTGTGTATTCCTTTTACTGGGTGAACGGATCGTGGTTGTTCCACGCTTATGCTGATCAGGCGGATGACGAGACGGTGCTGCGGTTCGTGAATGTGTATCCTTTCTGAGTGCTGAGTGCTGAGTGCTGAGTGCTGAGTGCTGGGGGAGGAAAGTGCCGAGAGATTGTTGAGCCGCGAATGATTTTGGGACGGCGCGTTATCGTCTGAGCGTTTTACAATTTTCTCACCTCTCATTATTGACTGGTTGATTGACCTGCTCGACCACAAGAGGGTTCAAGGGGTGAGGATTGAAGCTGTCCCGATCTGATTACGCCATTGTGTTGTGTGTAGTGATCCTTGCGCTTGTGGCGCGGATGCTGCCAGCGCCGCGCAACGTGGACGATTCGTTCATCACGTTCCGCTACAGCCGTAACATCGTGGAGGGCAATGGCTTCGTCTACAACGTCGGGGAGCGCGTTTTAGGGACGACGACACCGCTGTTCACGCTGATCATGGCAGGGGTAAGCTTCCTGACGGGTGGTGAGGAGTTTCCGTGGTATGCACTGACGATCAGTGCGCTAGCGGATGCGACCACCTGCGTGCTGTTGTTTCTGCTGATGCGGCGACTGACTGGAAGCCGTTGGGCGGGGGCGCTGATCGGCGTGCTGTGGGCGATCTCACCGATGAGCGTGACCTTCGCTGTCGGTGGGATGGAGACGAGCGTCAACATCCTGTGGATCGTGCTGGCGACGTATCTGTACGTTGAAGATCGTCCAGCATGGGTGGGTGTCGCTGCTGGATTAGGGTTGCTGACGCGAATCGATGCTGCGTTGTGGATCGCACCCTTGTTCCTGTATCAATTGGTCGAGTCGTGGCGTAAGGAGCGGCGTTTGCCGCTACGGACGTGGATCGCGTTTGTGCTCACCATCGCGCCGTGGTTCGCCTTCAGTCAATTCTATTTCGGGTCACTGCTGTCACGCTCTCTGAGCGCGAAATCGGTTGCCTATTTGATCGAGCCGCTGCATGCGCTCAAAACGTTATTGCCGCGCTACAGCACGCCATTCTTTGAGTTTGAGACTTTCGGCTCGATTGGTGCGATGCTCGGCGCGGTGATCTATTTGCTGCTGAGCGTGATCGGTATCCTGTACATCGCCCGACGATTGCCACGCTTGCTGCCGTTCGTGTTCTATGCGTGGGTGTACTTCCTCGTCTTTTCCATCGCCAATCCGCTGATTTTCCGCTGGTATCTAGCGCCGCCGATGCCCGCGCTGATGTTCGGGATCGTGGCTGGCGTTTGCGCGATCTTGAATCCGCAGCGGCGAGGTGGCTTGCAGGTAGTTTTTACCGCGATCTCGCTGTTGTGGATTTTCACGTCGATCAGCGGATGGACGCTGCATCCCGATCACGGTCCTGACCGACCCGCGCCGAAGATGGCGTGGCATCAGATCGAGCTGTTGTATCAGCAAATCGCCACGCAGTTGCGCGAGAAGTACGGCGTGAATGAGACGACGCTGGTCGCTTCGGCGGATATTGGCGCGGTAGGTTATTTCTCCCGCGCTCGAATACTCGATACGGTGGGGTTAGTATCACCGCAAGCAACGACGTATTACCCGCTACCGCGCGATCTGATCGCTGAGGGAATGAATCTGGCGATTCCGCCCGCACTGATCCTTGAGAATCAGCCCGCCTTTCTGGTGACGATGGAGGGATTCGTGCGTTTGGGATTGGAGAAAGACGCAACCTTCAAGCAAGAATACGGTGATCCAGTTGAGGTGATCCCGTTTGAGTTTTATGGCACGGACATGCGCGTATATCAACGACGCCAATAGAACAAATATGCTATCATTTTCGCTGTCTTTCTACCTAAACGGAGGCAGTGATGAAAACAGTATCAATCCCTACCATCGAGAAGCATTTTGAAGGCAAAGATAAGTTATTGCAAACCTATCAGACGCTTTTGCAGTCCCTCCGCACTTTTGGTCTAGTAAACGAAGCTCCTAAGCAGACTTCGATCCACCTAGAAAAGAATAGCGGGTTTGCAGGTGTGCATCCTCGTAAAAACCATTTCAATTTGGAATTTCGCACCGATTATAAGATCGAGAATCCCCGCGTAGTACGTACGCAACAGCTTTCTGCAAAGCGATATGAGCATACTGTTAAGCTGGAAAAGCCCACAGATGTTGATGCGGAATTGCTGAACTGGCTAAAGGATGCCTACGAACTGAGCAAATAATAAACTGACCGCTTTTCTGATTAGTAGGCGGTCAGTTCATTCTTAGTTGATGAAGCTAATAGTGTATGACTTGATTAGCGCCTGTCGGTTCGGTTTAGCGCCCGCAGAAGGAGATGACATCAGGTCCGAACAGCAGCACCTGATCGATAACATGGACGATGCCATTGGAGGCAGCAATATCAGCCGCTTGTACGGTGGAAAAGTTCACGATCAAGCTCGGCGTACCGTCATAGGTGTCGGTATCGAGCGTGAATTCAAGCGGCTGCGGAACCCCGTCAATGGTCAGCGCGGTGTCGATGCACTGATCGGGCCACGACGATTGAGAGGTGGCGATCAGGCTGGTGGAATTGCGCGCCGAGGTAAGGACGTGGTAAGTCAGGACTTGCGTGACTAACTGCTTGTTTGCCAGTAATTCATCAGCCGTGATGCCCAAGCGAGCCAACAGCGCAGAGAAAGCGGCATTGGTCGGTGCGAACACGGTCAAATTTACACCCGGGTTGCTAAGCAGCGCCAGCACAGCGGGATCAGCAGCTTGCACAGCGGCAAGCAAGGTGCAGAATTCACCACTGGTTTGACAAGAGCTAACGACAATATCAGCGATAGTGCTCTGTGCTCTAGTGGTTACGGGAGTGAACGCGAAGCTCAACAAGGACACTAGCAAAAGCGAAAAGACCAAGTTTCGACGATTCATTGCACATATCCCCACGCTTATACAAAGATTAGACATTCGGACTGGCGAACATCTCATCACGGGCCCATGATGGCGTATCACACGTCCACATGAAAGATAATGAATTGCAGGTTGAATTGCCCATAAGTGTTCAATGAGGATTAGATTTACCAGATTCATGTTAGCTTAATTTTTTGCACTACAGGCATCTCTATCTTTATGCAAAGTATGAACAATTAAGGGCGGTTCGTCGCAAGCAAGATGCGCTAGAATCCAGGCATCGGAGATAATTAGGATCAAGCATGGCAGAGAAGCAACGCCAAAAATCGGCTTCCACTAGCGCTAATGCTGCGCCACTGGTGACCGGATCGCTGTACGCGGGCTGCGCGATCTGGGCATATGACGGTTGGGCGAATAACTTTTTTCCGGCTGGGACGCCCAAAGATGCGCGTTTGGAGGCATATGCCCGCCGCCTCAGCGCCGTCGAGATCAACGCAACGTTTTATGCCATGCCTGCTGTACCAGTGGTGAAAAAGTGGGCAGAGGCGACGCCGGAATCATTCCGCTTCTCGCCCAAGTTTCCCAAGACGATCACGCATACCGCGCAACTGGTCAATGTGGGAGCGCAAACAACGGCATTTATCGGGACAATGCGCGTACTCGGCGCCCGTTTAGGTCCACTGATGCTGCAACTACCGCCAGCATTCGCACCTGCGAAACTGCCACTGCTGCAACGCTATCTGGATGAGCTGCCTGACGATCTGGAGATTGCCGTCGAAGTGCGGCATCCCGATTGGTTCACCGAGGAGAATGGGCGCAAACTGGATGCGGCGTTAGCGGCGACGAACGCCAGTCGTGTAGTCTTCGATGTGCGTCCAGCGCACAACAGCAAAGCGCCAGAAGCGATCAGCGCACAGGAGAAAAAGCCCGACGTGCCACTGATTCCCGATGCAGCACAACCATTCGTGATTGTGCGCTACATCTCCAGTCCGGTGCTGGCAGAGAATGAGGCGTATTTCGCAGAGTGGATTCCGCGCTTGATCAAGTGGCTTGGAGAGGGCAAACGGGTTTACTTCTATGCTCACTGTCCGCTGGAAGAACTCTCCCCGACTATTGCGCGGATCGTTCATCAGCGGGTGGCGGAAGCTACTCACTTACCGCCACTGCCGTGGGAGGAAGTGGATAAGCCGGATAGCTCGCGCGCTGAGCAGCTTCCGCTGTTTTGAGTGCGGCTATTGCAGTGAGGTTTTCTGAGTAGTTGGGCAAGGTTCCCGGCAATGAATTGCCGGGCTGAACGAACGCCGTCCCTGCGGGACTCAAGATGTATATAGATAGAACGTGGTTTTGTGAAATTAGCCTCACCCCTGCCCCCTCATCCACTTCGTGGAGAGGGGGACCAAGAGGCGAGATCAACTTGAGAGGCAGACCTGTAACGGGTGAAAGTGGTGCTGAGGAGGTTTACCAGACGCGGCAGAGTAAGCCCTTCAGGTAAGCACCTTCGGGGAAGGTGAGCGCGACGGGGTGATCCGGTCCGGCGGTCAGTTTCATGACGATCTGGGCGTCACGTTTGCTATCGACCAGTGCGCCAAAGACGATCTTCTGGAACAGGTCGCTATCGACAAGCCCTGAGCAGGAAAAGGTCAGCAGCACCCCGCCGGGGTTGAGCAGTTGGAATGCCAGTAGATTAATATCTTTATAACCGCGTGCGGCAGACTCGACCTGCTTCTGATTGTGCGCGAATTTGGGCGGGTCGAGGATAACGACGTCGAATTTCTGCCCTTCGGTGCGATATTTGCGCAGCACTTCAAAGACATCGCCAACCACGTAATCCTCCTCGTTGACGGTGAAGCCGTTGCGGGCAATGTTCTTCTTCGCCAGCGCCAGCGCATCCGCCGAAGCGTCGATATTGACCACCCGCTGTGCCATGCCGTCCAGCGCATAGACTGAGAATCCGCCGCTGTAACTGAAGCAGTTGAGCACAGTGCGCGTATCCGCCAGCGGATCGAAGCGCAGCCAGTTGCCTAGAGTCTGGCGGTTGACGCGCTGATCGAGGTAAAAGCCTGTTTTATGCCCTTGATAGAGATCAACAAGGAAGAGTTTGCCATTCTCATCGATCTCAATCAGCGGCGGCGGTTTGCGTCCGGCGAGGAGTCCGGTGGTTTCGGTAAGTCCTTCTTTGGTACGGACATCGACATCACTACGTTCGTAGATGCCCGCTGGCTCCAGTAGTTCCATGAGCAGCTTGCCAAGCTGCTGTTTGCGGCTGTCGATGCCGAGGGTGAGCGCCTGAATCACCAGATAATCGGCATAGCGATCAACAACTAGCCCCGGAATAGCGTCATTTTCGGCGTTGACGAGCCGATAAGCATTGGGCGTTCGTTCGTGCTGGGCATTTTCCACCGCGCGGGCGCTGATGGCACGCTGCAAACGACTCCGCCAGAAGTTGTCGTCGATATTTTGATCTTCCGTCCATGTGAGCACATGGACGTTGATTTGCGAGTGACTGTTCCAGTAACCACGCGCTAGAAATTTGCCGTCTTCATCGCGCAGTGCCACGATGTCACCATCGGCAGGCGAGCCGCTGACCTTGTGTACCGCACCGCTGAATACCCAAGGATGGCGATTGTCAAAGACGCGGGCACGATCCGCGCGGATAGTAATAATGGGTTCGGGCAAGGGAAAACCTCGTTCAATAGTTGTCGGAGAGGCGAACAGATGTGCGACTATTGTACCAGATCAAGGTAGAAAGAGAAGATTAGATAGGGAGTTTCAGAGCAGTAAGTGTACTTTCTCAGGGATAAAGTCGATGCCTACCTGTTCGCCCGCTTTGAAAATATCCTCGATAGCCGGATCGTTTTGAATGACGATCAGCGACGTGCTGTTGAGCATAATGGTGTATTCGACCTCGGCACCGAGGTACATAACGCTCTCGATGACAACCTGTGGCAGCGAGGCATCGCGCCGCAGTACGACACTTTCAGGGCGCAGCACTGCCTCAACGGTTTGCCCTGCTGTGGCTGGTTGGCGGGTTTTAACGGTTAGCGTCCTACCCAACATCTCCACCTGCGCCTGTCCCTCTGTCGCCGTTTTGATCTGCGCTGGTAGGAAATTCGCCTGCCCGATGAAGTCAGCAACAAAACGGCTGGCTGGATAACGATAGATTTCGGCTGGTGTGCCGATCTGCTCGATCTGACCGCCGCGCATGACCACAATGCGATCTGAAAGCGCCATCGCTTCCGCTTGATCGTGGGTGACATAGACACTGGTGATATTGAGCTTGCGCTGCAAACTGTGAATCTCATTGCGCATCTGTACACGCAGTTTAGCATCCAGATTGGAAAGCGGCTCATCAAAGAGCAGTACCTGCGGTTCGATGATCAGGCAGCGGGCGAGTGCTACTCTCTGCTGCTGACCGCCGGACAGCTCATTGGGACGGCGTTTGCCCAGCCCTGCCAGCCCCGTCTGCTCTAGAATGCGTTCGACACGCTGTTTGATCTCAGCAGCGGATACCTTCTGAATACGCAGCCCGTAAGCGATGTTGTCGTAGACGGTCATGTGCGGGAACAGTGCGTAACTCTGAAAGACCATCGCCATATCACGCTTGTTGGGAGCTTGATAGGTGATGTCCTGACCTCCCAGCATGATTCTGCCGCTGTTGGGAAATTCAAAACCCGCGATCATGCGCAACGTGGTGGTTTTGCCGCAGCCAGACGGACCAAGCAGTGTGACAAACTCGCCGCGTTCTATCTTGATCGAAACGTTGTTGACCGCGTATACGGATGCGCCTCCATCCCGCCCCGGAAAGACTTTGATCACGTTTTCAAGCGTAAGCGTACCGCCAGTGGGTATGGATGCCGTTGATGTTGGCGATGTCATTGTGCGCCTCCCTGCGTTGGACGATTAGCCCCGAAGGCAGCGCCAACGATGAAATACATGCTGCCGATAGCGACTAGAACGATGCCAATCAGGATCACGCAGTAGGCGAAAGCGTTGCCGTAACGTCCATTTTCCGTTTCGTTGAGGATTTGCTGTGTCATGATGCGGGTTTGTGGCGTCGTTAGAAAGACAATTGCCGAGATGGTGGTCATAGAACGGGCAAAGGCATAAATTAAGCCTGACAGAAAAGCAGGACGGATCAGCGGTAAGGTGATCTTGCGGAAAGTCTGGGCATTGTCCGCGCCGAGACTGACCGATGCTTCCTCAATGGAGGGATCGATCTGCGAGAGCGCGCTGACGCCGGAACGTAAAGCGGCGGGCACACTGCGGACAATGTAGACCAGCACGATCGCCAGTGCTCCGCCGAACAGCGCCCGCCCGCCTGTTAACTTGGGAATCAAGGTGAAGTAAAAGGGCTGACCATCTGCGCCAGTAAAAAAGGGCAGAGCGATCTGAGTCGGGGTGTTGAAGGCTAACAGGAAACCGATACCAACTATCGTGCCGGGTACAGCAATGCCGAGCATGGTAGCAAAATCGAGCACATTGCGACCGGGAAACACCGTGCGAACGACGATGAAGGCGATGATCATGCCGAGCAAGCCCGCGATTGGTGTGGCGATAACGGAAAACAGCGTAGTATCGACCATCGCTTTGGAGCCGTAGCCTGTGAGCACGAACTCGAAATTGCCGAGCGTGAAGCTGTTATTAACGCCGATCACGCGGGTGAACGCACCAACGATGATGGTGGCATAAATGAGGATGATCAAGAGGCAGAAGAACATCACCAGCCCAAAGAGCAGCCAGCGCACCCACGAATTGGTGATCAGGTAAGGCGTGCCGCTTGGTTTACCGGAAACTGAGACCACTGACGCGCGACTCACCCAATAACGCTGGACGAGGAAGACAATAAGGGACGGAAGCAGCAAGACGATGGAGAAAACAGCAGCAGCCGTCGTATCGTACAGCCCAACCACCGAGACGTAAATGCGGGTCGCCAGCACTTCAAAATCGCCGCCTAAGACGAGCGGATTACCTAGGTCGGCAATTGCTTCGACAAAAAGGAGCAAGAACGATCCCAGAATGCCGGGCAGGAGCATGGGCAGCGTCACGGTACGGAATACGCGCCAGCGGCTGGCACCAAGATTGACGGCAGCTTCATCCAGAGCGGGATCGAGCGATTCCATCATGCCGCGTAGATTCAGGTACGACACGGTGAACAGCGACAGCATCAGAACGAAGGATAAGCCGCCCAAGCCATGAATATCGGCACGGACGCCAAAGATACTTTTGGAGATCATGCCGTTGCGCCCGAACAGGATCAGCACAGCGGTTGCCAGCGCGAATGGCGGCGAGATCACGGGAACCAGCGCCATGATGTGGATAAAACGCTTGAAAGGCACGTTCACCTTCACCTGCACGAAGGCGAACAAAAAACCGAGCGCTGTTCCTAACACTCCAACTACCGCGCCAAGTATCAGTGTGTTCAGAATAATGTTGCGATAGACCGCTTGAGCAAGGAAGCGCTGGAGCTTTTCTGCCCCCTCGGTGGAGAAGGCGACACCAAGCATCGCCGCCAGCGGGTAGATAATAGCGATGAGAATAAACAGAACGACAATGATCAAGCCGATAGCGAGGACAGGGTCTTGAAAAATACGTCGAATATCTGATCTAAATTTGCTGGTGCTGGTACTAAGTACGCTCAACCCTAAGCTCCACTGATAAAGATAAATCCTCAGCGGTAGATGCCGCTGAGGATAATTAACTAACGCTACGAGATGCTATTTATTCGGTTGGCTGCGGGGCAACTTCGGTATCGAAGCGTTCGACCAGCGCTGTGCGCAGCGAACCAGCAGCGATGAAGTTGTAGTCAACCAGTGTCAACTGCGAGAGATCGACAGCCAATTCCGGAACTGGCGTATTGGGATTGGTGGGAATCTGGAAAGAATTCACCTTCTGCGCGGTGGATTGACCTTCAACACTCAGCGCAAAGTCGAGGAATTTCTTGGCGGCTTCTGTTTCCGCGCCACCCGTGATCACACCAACGCCACCGATCTCGAAACCAGTGCCTTCGGAGGGGAAGGAAGTCTGGAGAATGCCTTCAAACCCTTCGACCTGATACTTCACGCAGTCGTGCGAGAAGATGATCGAGACGGCGATCTCGCCGCGTCCCGCCATCTGACCGGGAGCGGAACCAGAGCGCGTGTATTGCAGGATGTTGTTATTCAGCTTGGTGAAGTAGGCGAACGCATTATCAATCGCCTGCTGCGTGGGAACACCCTTGTCATCGTAGCCATCGCCAGTACCAGTCGCCCCTTCAGTCTTGCCGTTGGGGTACTCCAGCTTATCCGCTTCCAGCGTGATCACCGTCCAGAAGGAGGTGAATGCCGTACCAGAAGTGGCGGGGTGCGCCATCGCTACCTGCCCCTTCAGCGCGGGATTGAGTAAATCTTCCCACGAATCGGGTACTTCTACATTCAGTTCTTTGAGCATCTCAGTGTTGGAGCAGAAGCCAATCGCGCCGACGTAAACGCCGTACCACTGATTGTTCTCACCGACGTAGCGGGCATCCAGATCAGCCGCGTTTGGCGATACGTAGGACTCGAGTAAGCCTTCGCCTGCTGCCGCGATGTAGGCATCCGCAGGACCGCCCCACCAAACAGAGAACTCAGGATCGGAGGCGCTGGCACGGATGCGCGCTAGTGCTTCACCAGACGAAAGGCGCACATAGCTGGTTTGAATGCCAGTTGCCTCTTGGAACGCTTGAGTGATCGCCACGCACCAATCTTCCTGTGGGGTGCAAAGCACCGTCAGCGTTTGATCCTGCGCGGCGGTGGGGGTTAAGCCGCTGAAAATAACAAATAAGGCTAAAATGAACGCTAATTTTCTCAATGTGGTTCTCCTCTTAAAATCTGCGCAACCTTGATGAGCACTATATCCGTATCAGCTCAGTCAATAGCTACTTAACCGGAGATGATGTGAGCGGAAAGTTGTAAGTAATCAACTGACTGACTTGATATGGACACTCATACCAAAACCAGTGATAAACTGACTTTAAGACATTGTTAAGGACCTGTCAAGGAAATCATCATCGAAGCAGCCAGTTACTAGTTATAGGAGTTCGTATTCATGCGGCTTTATATCATTCGCCACGCTGATCCAGACTACGCCAATAATACGCTGACGAAGGCAGGTCATCTGGAAGCGCAAGCATTGGCACGGCGGTTAGCGGCTGAGGGACTGGATGCTCTCTATGCGTCGCCACTACCGCGTGCGCAGATGACTGCCCAATACACTGCCGACCTACTGAAACTGCCAATCTACAGTTACGACTGGTTGCTGGAACCCGCATGGTTTGACTATGAAATTGATCCCGCTGACGGCGGCAAGATGCCAGTGTGGGACATTCCCGGAGAAATTATGCGCGAGATCAGCGGTTATGATGCATGGGCGACGTGGAGCAGCATTCAACCGCTGAGTGATCCCAAATATCTGGAAGGGTATCAGGCGTTTGTTCAGTCTAGCGATGAACTGTTAGCCGCGCACGGATACCAGAGGGAAGGTAAACGCTATCGAATCGTCAAGCGCAATCAACAGCGGATCGCCTGTTTTTGTCATAATGGTTCCGCGATGCTGTGGTTGGCGATGCTGCTGCATATTCCGCCCCCTGTGGTGTGGAGCAGTTTCTGGCATGCACCTAGCGCCGTAACGACCGTGCTTTTCGAGGAGCGCAGCGGGGAGTTAGCGGTGCCACGCTGTTTAAGCGTAGGCGACGTTTCTCATTTATACGAGGCTCGATTGCCAGTCCAACCGCGTGGGATACGGGGAAACTTCGGTTGATTAATGAATGCCAGCAAAACTAAAACTCCACAGTGAGGTCTCGCTGTGGAGTTTTTGATTCATAGATCTGAACAGGAAATCGTGCTTATTTCACGCAAGAGGTGGGGATCCACGGGCTGATCACGCTGCTAACGAAGATTTGCGACCAGCTCTTGCCGTTGTCATCTAGCTTGGGATAGGGATTGACATAGAAGCTCTGACCAGCCCACACGGCGTTATCGCCGACTGGTTCACCGGCCGGCTTATCGAAGACGGCAGTGCTGCAAGAGAGATAGTGAAACTCCCAACCGGTCGGAATGCCGGGACCAACAAACGCATCTGGAGTTGGCGTCGGGCAGGCATAGGAGACGGAAGAGAACCCGGTTGGTACGCCACAGGGATTGCCTGCTAGCACTGGCGTATTCGCGGGGGTTGCTACTAGCACGAAAGCCAGCATTACTACGACGGCAATTCCAAAGGCGATAGATTTGACCATTTTATCCTCATTGATAATACGATGTTGTTAGCTGGCTCATTGTAGGGTCAGTGGATTGCTCACGGTGTATCGCCCTCATAACACAACCGTTTCAGAACAATAACATAATGGCTTTCGCCGTATGGGACGTAGTGACAGAGGTAGGATTGGCTAATAGGATAGGTTGACACCTGCCACGCCACTCACTACAATTTACCGTGTAGTTAATCGGCGTTGCGAGGAGAGAGCTACGCATTGACGTAGACACCGAAGGGGCAACCCGCATCTAAAGATCAGCGGCGGCTGTATGGTGCGGCGAAACTCTCAGGTACAGCGGACTCGCAGCGCAGCGTACCTGATGGCACAGGGACACTCAGCGCGGCTGGTGTCTCTTTTTTTTATCCTGTGCGTTGGTGTCGTTTACCAAGTCGGGATTCATTTACTAGCTGATATCTTGAATTTGCACTTGAACTTGAGGGAGAAATCTTGTGGCTGATTTGAAATTTCCTGCCGACCTTAAGTACACCAAGACCGACGAGTGGATCAAAGTTGAGGGTAGTGAAGCAACAATCGGGATCACCGATTACGCGCAGAATGCCCTCTCCGACCTCGTATTCGTGGAACTGCCAGAAGTGGGCGACAGTCTACAGCGTGATGCTTCATTCGGCACTGTAGAAAGCGTCAAGGCGGCATCTGATTTGCACACGCCAATTGCTGGCAGCGTAAGCGCCGTGAATAAGGATTTGCTGGACACGCCGGAAAAGATCAACAGCGATCCTTATGGCGCGGCATGGTTAATTAAGATTAAGCCGGATGACCTCAGCCAACTAAATGACTTGATGGATGTAAGCGCATACAAAGCGTATTGTGACGAGCGCGGATAGCTTGACACGTATGAATCGTAGCAGACGGCGATCCCCTCGAGCAGAGCAAACACCGCGAGTTCGAACAGCAACTCGAGTCATGCGGCGGTTCGCCGCTGCAATCGCTTTGCTGTTGGTGGTGGGGTCATTTGCGCCCATTGGCAGTGCCACTGCCGCCCGTCAAACGTCCGATTCGCTGACTATCTGGTGGCCCTCGTCGCTGTATCCGGCAGTGGATACGACGGCACAGGCGCTACTGGATCAGCAGCGCGTTCGCTACGCCAATCAAGCTGGTATTACGATCAACATTCGGGTCAAGCGACCTGAGGGGATAGGCGGAATCTACTCCACGCTGCGAAATGCTGCTGTCGTCGCCCCTGCCACCGTCCCCGATCTGATCATCGTTAGGCGGAGCGATCTGCTGACGGCGGTGCAAGACGGGCTAGTGGCTCCCATCGATGTGACTGCACTGCGGATCGATGATTGGTTCTCGTCAGCCCTTACCCTTGGTACCGTAGGCGGCGTGCAATATGGCATTCCCTATACGCTCGAACTGCAGCACATGGTCTACTTGCTGAAAGCGTTCGACAGCCAACCACACCGACTCGCAGATATCTTCAACGCCAAGCAGAGTTATCTCTTTCCGGGCAATGGCAGCAAAGGCGTGAATGCAACTCTGTTAGGGCAATATCTGGCTGCTGGCGGGCGGATGGTGGACGATCAAGGTGAGCATACGCTGGATCGGGAACCATTGGTACGTACATTGAGTGCCTATCAGCGTGCTTCCGACGATGGTTTGATCGGTGCGGATTGGCTGGATTACAACGATCCTGACAGTTATCTGGCGCTGTTGACCAACAGCAGTGTGACAGCAGGGCAAATCGATTCAACGAGCTATCTGGGTATGGGGACGAAGGAAGAAGCAGCATTCGGCTACGCGCCGATCCCCGATGGCAGCGGGGTAGTAGATGGTTGGTTGTGGGCGCTGACCGCGCAAGAACCACAGCAGCGTGAACGTGCCGCCGACTTGCTACGCTATTTGCTGGATACGGATCGGTTAAGCATGTTTACGGGAAATCTCGGAGTATTACCTGCGCGACGGAGCGCATTGGAGGCATGGGAAACGGATTACGCTACCTTTGCCGATGCGCTGTTACGCAGCAATATCGTCCCTCCTCCCGACGAGATCGACCCAATGCTCGGTGCAGCACTACAAGCGGCGTTCGAGAGTGTGATCACGGGCAAGCAAAGCGCATCGGCAGCAACGGATGCAGCCATCGCCCAATTAGCAGAACTACAGTGAAGTGACTGAAGCAAGTAAGTAAGGTAGCACTTTCTATGGCATATATTCCGCATACTGAAGCTGACCGCGCCAAAATGCTGGCAGCTATCGGGATTAATTCGCTGGAAGAATTGTTTGATGCTGTGCCCGCTGATCAGCGTTTTCCAACGCTCAATATCCCTGATCCGATGAGCGAGATGGAAACGCTGTGGGAAATGCAGGCTCTGGCTGGCGCAAATGCACACGCTGGATCGCATGCGATCTTCCTCGGCGCTGGTGCGTACAATCACTATACGCCGAGCATGATCAATCACATGCTGCTGCGTGGCGAGTTCTATACCGCTTATACGCCGTATCAGCCGGAAGTCAGTCAGGGGACGCTGCAAGCGATCTTCGAGTGGCAAAGCATGATCGCGGCGATGACGGGGATGGATGCTGCTAACGCGAGTCATTATGACGGCGCAACCAGTCTGGCAGAAGCCGTCACGGTAGCGATCCAGCATTCGCGCGGCAAGCGGCGCAAAGTGATCCTCAGCCCCTATATTCATCCACAGTACCGCGCGGTGGTGCGGACGTATCATCAAGGCACGCAGACCAAGTTCGTTGGCGATAAGAGTGGTCGCGCCACGATGGACGATCTGATCGATATGCTGGACGAAAACACGGCGATGCTGGCGGTGCAGTATCCCAACTTCCTCGGACAGATCGAAGATTTGAAGGGACTGGCGAAGAAGGTACACGAAGCGGGCGCATTGTTCTGCATCGTGACCAATCCGATTGCGCTCGGCTTGCTCAAGAGTCCGGGCGAACTGGGTGCGGATATTGTGGTCGGTGAGGGGCAGTCATTGGGCATCCCCTTGAGCTACGGCGGTCCATACGTCGGCTTCTTCGCCACCAAAGAGGAATTCGTCCGCAAGATCGCGGGGCGCATCGTGGGCGAAACCGTCGATCAGGATGGGCGCAAGGCATACGTGATGACGCTGCGCCCGCGCGAACAGGATATCCGCCGCGATAAGGCGAGCAGCAATATCTGCACCAATCAGGGCTTGATGGCGCTGGCGGGCTGCATTTACCTCTCGGTGATGGGCAAGCACGGGATCAAGCGCGTGGCTGAATTGTGCTACCACAAGGCGCACTACGCCGCCCAGCAGATCAACGCGATCCCCGGTTACAGCGTATATATGGGCTTGCCGTTCTTCAACGAGTTTGTGGTCACTTGCCCACGACCTGTCGATCAGATCAACAAAGTGCTGAACGAAGAATTCAGCATCATCGGCGGTTACGATCTCGGCAAGGATTATCCAGATCGCCGCGATCAGATGCTGATTTGTGTGACCGAGACGAACACGAAGGCGGAGATCGATGATCTGGTTGAGGGCTTAAAGGTGGCGAAGGATAGGTAAGTGCCGCCATCTAAGGATGCTTACATCGTCTACAGATAAGGGGTGCTGTAGTGTCAACGGATTCTGGAATCATACAACTGTGGTTCTTTTTGAGTTTAGCGGTCCTAGCGGTGTGTCTGTGGCGAGGCGTGCGTTCCATTCAAAAGCAAGAAGCATCATTCGGACGCGGTAAGAACCCACTTAAGGGCAGACGCGCAGTGATCTATGGCATCATCTTAATCGTTTATGCTTTGGTGTTCGTTGGGAGCACAGTTTATGCGATGATCATCGGACGCATATCAACTATTGGAATGCCAGCATTGGTGTTAGTGCTCTCAGTGATACAGATCGTTGCAATGTCAATGGCAAATTCAAGCGAAAACAATTGAACTGGAACAGTGAGACCAAACAGGTAAGGCATTGAGGGATGACGTCAGCCGCTACTGAGTTAAATATCATCGCGCTTTTAATTGGAATTGTGCTCCTAGTATGGGCGTTGTGGAGAGCAGTACCAGCAATCCGCGATCAGTCGATTGTGGTGGGACGCGGACAACAGCCGCTGGAAGGTGATACCGCCATCATCTATGGATTGTTCCTGATCGGCGCGGCAGTTGTCTTTATCGGTGTGGCAGTATATGGATTGGCGTCTCAAAGTTTCAGCGTGCCGCTTTTTCCAATGCTCATCTTTGCCTTTGGCTTATTGAATCTAGTTTTCTATGTGATCGCACATTACTCGTAAGGCTAGAGCAATCGAGTAGAGAAGGTAGCGACGGATCGATAAGTTTCATTACTTAAGAGGATAGCTGATGACACCGCATGATCCATGGTTGAGGATATTACTAGTCGGCTTCAGTGTAGTGGTCGCAGGCAGAGGAATTCGCATACTTCAGCGCAAACGGGCAGTTATCGGATGGGGAGCCTATTTTGATTACTCCAATCCACTCACTGGACGCCCTGCCTCCTTTTACGGATGATCTATATCATCTGCGGACTAGTTTTAGGTTTTACTGCACTTTTATTCAATCAGTTGGATGTGTGGTTAAGAGTAGTCTCTGTAGTTGTCATTGTACTAGTCGCATTACAAGTTATCGCTTTTGTAGTCAACAGCGCCCAAATGCAATTACGCAGCAAACGTAGAGAGTAGCAAAAAAACTCACTTCATATTCAGTTCAATGAAGCGGTTTAGGTGGAGCAACACACAATTTATGAGCAAGCGCAATAGCAATAGAAGAAACAACAGAACTCAGGCGATGAAAGCCGCACAGCCGGATCAGTCACAAGCGCAGGCACAATCACAAGCTG
>JAHBVK010000078.1 GCA_019637555.1 Anaerolineae bacterium | reverse complement strand
ATCACGGCGTTAGGGAATGATCAGGCACGCAGTCGGTTGATCGCGGCGGGGTTGCAGCAGGTCAAGCCGTTCACATGGGCGAACGCAGCGCGGAAGTTGAAAGGAGTGTATGAGGGATTGTTGAAATGAGCGGCAAGTCTGCATTTGTATGGAAATTGCCCGGTGATCCTCTTGACCAAGATCGAATTGACCGAATGAAGCGCCACTTTCTCAAGCCGCTTGAGCCGATGCCTTACGCATGGTTCATGGGACTTACAATTGACTTTTTCACCGATATTGCAAAGGTATCACCAGAAGCACTAACTACTCAAATGATGATGCGTCCTTTGGCTGAATTGGGAGCAGGACTAACCTATTTCCACGATGTAGAACAGTATGTGCCTATCTGGAAAGCATGGTTTCTGTATTTGTTGCCTAATGCCTTGTCTGCGCCAAGAACAGATATCTTTGATGGCTTTCTTACGCGAGATCTTTTTAGTGCGTGCTTGGCTGTATATCCACAACAAATCATTGATGAATATAGTAGTTTTAGAGATGATCTCGTGTATACACTTGGTACGCGATCTCTTTCGCTGGTATTGGCGCGAGATAACTTGAGGTTCAGGAAGCACCTTCATAATCCATTGTTTAGTGATATGTGGTATTTCGTTGAATCAGAGGGAAAAGAGACACCAAGCAGTTTCGGTGAGTTTTGTCTGCCGATGCTTTTTTGTCTCAAATATCTTTATCCGAGCGAAATCCCCGATTGGGTAAAATCCCTACTTGAAATAGACAGTCCGCAGTGGAGATTAGCTGTCATTACGTGGTGGTTAGCATTCCAACTTGTCCGAGAACCGTTGAACGAAAGGGCTGAAAAAGGGAATCCTCAAGCGTGGATCGAGTCCATTTGCGCCGATATGAAATTCCGACTGGAGGATTTCGCCTCCTTTGATGAGATTGTTCCACCACAAAATATACATGTGTTTAAGAAAGTTGTTTCACAATACCTGACAATTGACGTTTTTAACCTTTGGGCAGCAGATATTCGGTCACATCGGACGTGGGTGATCGAGGGGAATTCTTATCCGGTGGATGCAGTTACGCTCGCAAAAGTCGAGCAATCCCTACAAGAATTTGAGAATAAATTCTTTTCCTAAATATTTATCAGCGAATAGTATCGTGAAACTAACCCAAAGCGACCTTGAGGATGTAATTCCTTATGGACGGGTATCTACTTCTGTTTCTGTTAGCATCAGTGCTTGTCTTGATAGTCGCTGACATCGTTATCAGTGATTATATTGCCCGTCACGCTATACGCACCCATTTCAGAAAACGTCTTTTCATAATTTGCATACTCTGTGAAGCTACGGCAATTACGATAGGACTTATCCTCATTGGTGATTTGGTAGTGAATAAACCCACTACCATTGACGGAGGATATACGCTGCCAGCTATCTATAAAACAAATACACAGGTTGCTAAATATCGTGCAGCTACCGAAACCGCACGGGCTGTCGCTTCCTCAACGCCGACACTATATCCTCTATTTGAGACGAGTACACGAGACGTTGGATACCCAGCAACTACTCAGACCGCATTCGCTCGTACACACTCCTTAACGCCGACGCTATCGCCAGTATTGGAAACCAATACGCGAGTTGCCGAGTACCTTGCGGCTACTCAAACTGCAAAGACTGTCGCTTCCTCAATCGCACCATAACAACACATTACACGCTGTTGTAGTGTAAGAAACCTCCATTACATGACAAAACTCCATATTCCCCGTGATCTTCGTCACCTTCGCTGATTTTCGCGGAAAGTATCATCGCTGGTAGAGCATCCTTGCTTGTAGATCGAGTAGATAGTTTTGGCATTGCAGAAAGGATGCAGCGATGTCACTGATCAACTTTTTGGCGAGTTCCACCGGACGCTGGGTTCGCATTGCGGCGGGCGTGGTGCTGATCGCGCTCGGACTGCTAGCGATCAAGGATACGGGCGGACTCGTCGTGGCGGTGATCGGCGCTGTGCCGCTGTTGGCAGGCGTGTTCGATGTATGCGTCTTCGCGCCCCTATTTGGCGCTCCATTCTCCGGCAAAGCGATCCGTGAGCAGCACTAAGCTGCACTAAAGAATTGAGGAACCATGTCTCCCATCACCGTCCGTTCCGAGCGCGGCTACCGCACTGCTATTGAAGTTGGTCATCACACCGTATTCGCTGACGAGAAAATCAGCGATGGTGGGACAGATACCGCGCCAACGCCGCTAGAGATTTTTCTAGGCACACTCGGCGCTTGCATCGCTGTGACTGTGCGCGCCTACGCACAACGCAAAAACTGGGCGCTGGAAGATGTCGTCGTTGAGCTGGCAATGCAGCGCTTCAAGGGCGATGATTATCCAGATTATGAGGGCGATGCACCATTCGTCCATGAGATCGTGGAGAAGGTGGAGTTCAAAGGCGCGTTGAGCGAAGAACAGATCGCCCGCCTGCACGAGATCGCCAGCAAGTGTCCGGTACGGCGCGTACTGGAAAACCCCGTATATTTCCGCGATTTAAGCGTGACTGAAGGATCTGTGTAGCATCTGCAATGCTCCTCGACAGGCTCTAGATCGCGCGATCTAGAGCCTGTCTTCGATTCCGCTAGCAGCGCGATCCGAAGCGCAGACGCTTTTGCCTCCGCTTACTGCTAACATCAAACGCGAATTCTGCTTTAACCAGCTATTGCTGAATCGGCAATTTCCATCATGTCGATACTGTGGGCTTGACAATACTGTGCGCCATACAGTATATTTATACTGTGCGACACACAGTACTGTAGGACACACAGCACATGGCAGAGACAGAAGATCAGATCGGAAAGCTGCGCCTTGAAATTCGACGCGGGATCGTGGTGCTGGCTGTCCTCAGTCAGATGGATACCGCCCGCTACGGCTACAGCCTGCTCCAACAGCTTGCCGAACAGGGATTTGAGATCGAGGAAGGAACACTATATCCGCTGTTACGACGGTTGGAGCAGCAAGGACTGTTGGTCAGCGAGTGGGAGGTTGGTGAGGCACGCCCCCGCAAATATTACCGGATCAGTCCATCGGGTCGAGAGGTGCTGGCTGCACTGAGCGCCGAGTGGTTTGCCACTGTTGATGTAATGCGGGCGATTTTACGGGGAGGGAATCGTGATTGAATTGGTAGAACGCTATGTGCATCAAGTTGGACGCTATCTGCCGCCGAAAGAACGGGCAGAGATCGAGGCGGAGTTACGTTCGCAGATTGAGGATCAGTTGGAGGATCGCTACGGCGCGGCACCAACGCCAACCGAGATCGGTTCGGTGCTGGCAGAATTGGGCGAACCGCGCCAGTTGGCAAGTTCGTACAATCGTGAGCAGTATCTTGTTGGACCTGAACTTTATCCGATCATGATGACGATCCTGCGGCACGGTTGGGCGGTGATCCCCGCGATAGTGATCTTTGTCAATGTCTTCGGAGCAGCGGTATCGGATCAGCAGAAGGCATGGACGGAAGTGATCCTTGAGACTTTGGGCGCGGTGGTACAGGCAAGCGTGTACTTCTCTGTCATCGTGGTATTGTTCTTCGCCGCTCTGGAGCGTAGTGGCAACGGATTAGCGGAACTGACCGAGCCATTTGATCCGCTGAAGCTGCCCAAGATCGATGATCCGCGCACGGTAGACCGCTTCGAGGCAACGTTCGGGATCGTGTTTGGGACGGTGCTGGTGCTGGCGCT
This sequence comes from Anaerolineae bacterium, assembly GCA_019637555.1. Taxonomy (GTDB): domain Bacteria; phylum Chloroflexota; class Anaerolineae; order Aggregatilineales; family UBA2796; genus JAHBVK01. Next base: position 22,976 of record JAHBVK010000078.1, on the reverse strand, counting down.
GCTCTATTTCTTGCAAATCGGTGGCTTGACGCTGCGCTTCAATCTGAGTGATCCGGGTGAAGTGATCCCCGTGCCGACGGGCTGGTTGGTGATCTTGATCGGCGCGATCAGTGCCATGCTGCTGGTACAGTTCATCGTGCTGCGGCGCAACCGCTGGAACATCGCCTTGTACTTAACAACGACCGGACTGGAAATATTCGGCGCGGTATGCCTGTACTTCGCGGTTTACGAACCGCTAGCGCAGCATTTCTCGGCAACAGTTCCGGCGCTTGCCGATGGCAATGGTCTAGCAGGATTACCAGAGTTCCTCGTCGTCCTCAGCGCTGGCTTCACGCTGCTCAACAATGGGACAAAACTTCTTGCCCTGTGGAACTACCGCCGCAACCCGATACCCAGCACAGCGGCAAGGGCGGGCAGATAACGATCACGATTCGACTGTGGCTAACAACTGAATCAGACACTATACACGGAGAACACTCATGAAAGCGATTGTTTATCACAACTACGGCACGCCTGATGTACTGCGACTTGAGGAAGTGGAGAAGCCTACACCAAAGGCAGATGAGGTGCTCGTCAGCGTGCGTGCTGCGTCGATCAATGCGGCTGATTGGCTGCTGTTGAACGGCAAGTCATTCATCACACGGCTGATCGCTGGCGGATTGAATAAACCTCAGCGAAAGATACTCGGCAATGATGTTGCCGGACGTGTCGAAGCGGTTGGCAGTAGCGTGACCAAGTTCAAAGTGGGCGACGAGGTGTACGGCGATGTGTCGCCGCGCGGCGGCGGTGGTTTTGCTGAATATACTGTCGTGGCGGAAAAGTATTTGGCGCTGAAAGCGACGACTCTAACCTTCGAGGAAGCGGCGACAGTGCCTACGGCAGGGATGACCGCGCTTCAAGGGCTGCGCGACAAGGGCAAGATTCAGTCGGGGCAAAAGGTGTTGATCACGGGCGCATCCGGTGGTGTGGGCACATTTGCCGTACAGCTTGCCAAGTACTTTGGCGCGGAAGTCACCGCTATGTGCAGCACTAACAAGCTGGATGTCGTTCGCTCCCTTGGGGCGGATCGCGTTATCGACTACAGCAAAGAGGATGTCACCAAAATGGGACAACGTTTCGATCTGATTCTGGACATTGCCGCGTACCGTCCCTTCGCAGCCTATGCGCCAATCTTAAATCCCGATGGAATTTATGTCCTCGCTGGCGGCGCTCTTGGTCGTATTTTCCGCGCCATGCTGCTCGGTCCATTAGCTTCTATGGGTAAACGGCAAACTTTTGGCAACGTAGCGGCGCAGCCGACTCAAAAGGACTTGCTCACGCTGAAGGAACTGCTCGAAGCTGGCAAAGTTAGACCCGTTATCGATAGATGCTACACCTTAGAAGAACTTGCCGAAGCGATGCGGTATTTTGGCGACAGGCATGTTCGTGGCAAAGTGGCGATCACGGTTGGGGCATGATGCAAGGGGATACTGACATGATCGAGACGGTACGGATTTACTTATCAGGGATCTGGGTTGCGCTGATGCTGACGTATCTTCTGGGCGATGTGCTGCGGATATTCAGCGGCGACTTCAAACCGGGGGAGATCAGCGGCGCACGGATGACGCAGCCGATGACTCTAGGGATCGCCATCCTCATGGTGATCCCGATTGTGATGGTTTTTCTATCCCTAACGCTGCCTTATCCGGCGATCCGTTGGGTGAATATCGTGTTGGCGGTTTTCTTTTTCCTGTTCAACCTCGTTGGTTTGCCCACTTACCCCGGCTGGTACGATAAATTCCTGATCGTGGTCGGGCTGGTGTTCAACGTCCTGACGGTCTGGTACGCGTGGCAGTGGGCGTAGTTCACAGACCCGCAACGGTATTAGCGACGGTTCGCGCGTCTAGGAAGCGCGCGAACTGTTCCATGCCTACCCGCAAGGCGGATTTGAACTGCGTATCCGGCGTGAACCAATCTTCCAACCAGAAGCCGAGAACGTTCAGCGTTTTGCTGGCACGATCCAGCTTGGAGTCGAAACGGGCGACCAGTCGATCTCCGTACAGGATCGGCAGTGTATAGTAACCCCAGCGACGCTTGGCGGCAGGCTTGTAGACTTCCCACAGATACTCAAACTCGAACAGCGGTTTGGCGCGACCACGCGCACTGACGATCTCCAATGGCGCGAGGATGGTTACCTCTTCACTGGTGGTGCTATCCAGTGGCTGCCAGTCATCGGGGATCGATCCGGCGTGGAGCATGCCGAGGTGATGGAGATAGTTGGCAGCGATATAGCGCGGCGTCTTGGTGTCGCCCGCCAGCCTGATCTCCACGATCTCGCCCGCAGCAAGTAGCGCCGCCAGCCGATCTGCTGCTTCGGCGGGTGTGACCGGACGTACTATCGTGCCATACAAGAAGTTGCGGAAACTGCGAGCGGTGACAATGCCCAGATTGTCGAATAGGCGACGGGCGAAGTAATTATCGGCTTCGTCGGGCGAGACGGCATGCGAATACTCAGCAGGTGCGATCCGTTCGCGCAGATCGTAGACGCGCTCGTTGCCACTGCGACTGTGCGACATCAGTTCGCCGGATAGCCAGAGATAGTAGAGGGCGCGGCTGGTCACATTGGCGGATCGGTAGCCAGTGGTGTGGATCTTCTCCTTCGCGTGCTCTAGACTGCGACTGCTTAAGGCTCCGCGATCACGGATGGCGGCGAGGACATCGGCAGTGACGGTCGGATAGGCAGCGAAAAACTCGTCAGCACGTTTTTGCTTGCCTTTGCGCTCCATGATCACGCGCCAGTAAGGAAGTTCGCGCATCGGGTAGATCAGCACTGTACCGCCCCAATCAAAGGCGAGACGATCCTTGTACATCAGATCGTCAAGGTGCGCGGGCTGATAATCGATCACGCGACTGTGCAGGGTGATGTGATGACTGCGGGCAACCACGTTCAGTGGATCGATTTGGACGGCTGCGCCTTCATGCAGCGCGGTCAGCACACCGGATTTGCCGCGCCAGCGTCTACCGGGATACAAGCCTTGCTGCGCGAGGATAAAGCGGCGTTGATCGGTGGCGCTGATGGTGAGCATGAGAATTTCGCTCCTGCTAGACATCGGACGGACGCGAGCCTGAGGCTAAAGCCAACAGGCTTAACAGGATGAGGTGGCGACGAACACTCTGATCATATTAAGCCTGTTTCATGTTTTGTGTGTGTAAACAGGAGATTCTGGAGCGTTTAGCTCTGAACTTTTGCTGCTGGTGCGGATTCCGCTTGCGCCGCCTGCCGTGCTTCCCATTCGGGACGGAGGATACCCATCAAGATCATGTCCCAGCGGCGACCATCGCGCAGCAACTGCTGGCGCTGCCGCCCTTCTTCCACGAATCCGACTTTGAGGTAGGCAGCGTAGGCACGGGTGTTGTACTCGAACACACCAAGGCAGACTTTGAAGAGATTCAGTTCGCGGAAAGCGTAGTTGACCATCAAGGTCACCGCTTCTGATCCGTAGCCTTTGCCCCAATACTCAGGATCGCCGATGCCTATGCCGAGCCAGCAAAGTTGCAGACTCCACTCTACATGCAGATCGCCAAAGCCGATCAGTTTGTCGTCAGCAACGGTGCGGATGCGAAAACCGTAGTTGTTCTCGGCGCGTTCTCGGGCGCGTTTGTCGTCCTCTTGCAGCGATTCGATGGTGTACGGACGAGCTGGATCCATGGAAAGCAAGCGCTGGTAATCCGCGCGGTTGCCCCAATTAACAATGATGTCGTTGTCGCCTGTTTTCGGTCCGGTGAGCTTGACCAGCTTACCGATGAACAGGTTGTCGAGCATATCCATAAGTTAGATCCTTTAAGCCATCGTCAGCGCAGATGGGTTGATCTGTCCTGATTTCCGGAATCGATTTATCCTTCAGCCGCTACTCTAGATTCTAGCACTGATTGTGCTGCCGCTTACCGTGCTTCCCATTGTGGGCGCGTGATGCCCATCAGGATCAAGTCCCAGCGGCGACCATCGCGCAGCAACTGCTCGTGCCGCCGCCCTTCTTCGATGAAGCCAACTTTGAGGTAGGCAGCATAAGCGCGCGGATTGTACTCAAACAAGTCAAGGCAGACCTTATAGAGATTGAGTTCGCGGAAGGCGTAGTTTACTAGCAAGGTCACCGCTTCTGATCCGTAGCCTTTGCCCCAATACTCAGGATCACCAATGCCGATTGCCAACCAACAATTCTGATGATTCCATTCCACAAACAACTCGGCGAAGCCGATCAGCTTGTCGTCCACGACGGTGCGAAGGCGAAAATTGAAGCGGCGATGAGCACGCTTTTCGCTCTCCTTATCTTCCTCCTGCAACCCTTCCACTGTATACGGACGTGCCGGGTCGGATGACAGCAAGCGCTGGTAGTCGGTACGGCTGCCCCAATTGACCATGATCTCGTGATCGCCCTGTTTCGGTCCAGTGAGCTTGACCAGCTTGCCGATGAACAGGTTATCGAGCATATCCATAGGTTTGATCCTTTGAGCCAACATCAGAAGAAGCAGGTTGATCTGATGCCCGTGAAGATTACTGATCGATCATAGGTGAACTGCAAAAAACTGTCAACTGATGCAGAGAGGTCAGGAAGGATAAATCAAAAAGCCCGAAACCTGAGTTTCGGGCTTTAGAGAGCAGTGTAACTGCTAACTCGCTAGTTGGCAGTGAAATCCATATCTAATGAGGAGGCAGGTTCACCACTGGTCAACTGCGGCGCATCAGCAGCATTGCCCGCTGGCAGTGCATCAGGATCGATGCCCGTGCCTTCGATTGGCGTGAAGGTGATCTCACCCTCTGCCGCGTCGATGCGGACGGTAGCGCCGAGCTTGAACTGACCGCTGAGGATGCCATCGGAGAGCTTGTCCTCAACGAGGTTGGTGATCACGCGGCGCAGCGGACGCGCACCGTACTCAGGATCGTAACCCTTTTCCGCCAGCAGCGCCTTCGCCGCATCGGTGACTTCCAGCACCAGCGCGTGCTCAGAGACGCGCTCGCGCACCTTTTGCAGTTCCAGATCAACGATAGCCGTGATCTCTTCCTTAGTCAGCGAACGGAAGACGATGGTGGCGCTGACGCGGTTCAGGAACTCAGGACGGAAGGCGCGGCGCAGTTGGTCGGTGACCTTCTTCCGCATCTCGTCGTATTCCGCCTGTGACTGCTGTTCCGATTCGCGTGGGACTTCAAAGCCGAGCACGTTACCGCGCTTGATCGTATCCGCGCCGACGTTGCTGGTCATGACGATGATGGCGTTGCGGAAGTCTACCTTGCGCCCGCGGGCATCGGAGAGGCGACCCTCTTCCATGATTTGCAGCAGCATATTGAAGGCTTCAGGATGCGCCTTTTCGATCTCGTCAAAGACGACAATCGAGTACGGACGGCGACGCAGCGCCTCAGTCAACTGACCAGCATCTTCATAGCCAACGTAGCCCGGAGGCGCGCCGACCAGACGAGCAACCGTGTGACGCTCCATGAACTCGCTCATGTCGAGCTGCACTAGCGCGTCTTCGCTGCCGAACATGAATTCAGCCAGCGCCTTGGTCAGTTCAGTCTTACCAACGCCAGTTGGTCCGAGGAAGATGAACGAACCGATAGGACGGCGCGGATCTTTTAGACCAGCGCGGGCGCGACGGACTGCCTTGGCAATCGCTTCAATTGCTTCGTGCTGCCCAACGATGCGCGTGTGAAGGAATTCTTCCATGTGCAGCAGGCGCTCGGACTCATCACCGCTGATGCTGGTGACAGGAATGCCAGTCCACATCGAAACCACTTCCGCGATGTCCTCTTCGGTCAACTGCGGACGGTTAGTCTCAGGGTTCCAGCTTGCCTTCCAGCTACGCAGTTGGGCATTCAACTCACCCGCGCGGCTTTCCAGTTCCAAGCGCTGATCATCGGTCATATCGCTGCCGAGTTCCGCCAGTTCTTCTTCGATGTCGCGGAGTTCGGCTTCGGCACGGCGCACGCGGATCGCTTCGGGCGACTTGTACATGCGCACGCGGCTAGCACCTTCATCGATCAGGTCGATTGCTTTATCTGGCAGGAAGCGATCCGGTACATAGCGGGCAGAGAGATGCGCCGCCGCGCTGACGGCTTCCTCAGTGATGTCTAGATTGTGGTGCTCTTCATAGGGAGCTTTGATACCACGCAGAATTTCGATGGTTTCTTCGATGGATGGCTCATCCACGAAGATCGGCTGGAAGCGCCGCGCTAGTGCCGCATCGCTTTCGATGTGCTTGCGGTACTCATCAAAGGTGGTCGCGCCGATGCATTGCAGTTCGCCACGCGCTAAAGCTGGCTTGAGGATGTTGGCGGCGTCTACGCTGCTGCCCGCTGATCCCGCGCCGACGAGCATGTGAACTTCGTCGATGAACAGGATGCTATCAGAGGACTTCAGTTCTTCGATCACGCGCTTGAGGCGTTCCTCGAACTGACCACGATACATGGTACCAGCGACGAGGCTGCCGACGTCCAATTGCAGCACGCGCTTATCCAGCAGCGTGGCAGGAGTCTCACGGTTGACGATGCGCTGCGCCAGACCCTCGACGATAGCGGTCTTACCAACGCCCGGTTCACCGATCAGCGCCGGATTATTCTTGGTGCGGCGGCTGAGGATTTGAATGACGCGCTCGATTTCGGTTTCGCGTCCGACCACCGGATCGAGTTTGCCGTCCTCGGCAGACGCGGTGAGATCGGTGGCGAGTTGATCGACCAGCGGGGTTTTGACGCCACTGGACTTACGAGAAGAAGAGGAGCTAGACGGCTCTTTGGGAGTCGGCGCGGGCGGCGTGTTGCCACGGTCACGTCCTTGCACCGGACTTTCCTGCAATACGCGGCGAGTCTGGCGGCGCACTTCCTCAGGACTGACGTTCAGGCGCTTGAGCACGTCGATGGCAATGCCTTCCGTCTGGCGCACCAGACCGAGCAGCAAATGCTCCGTACCGATGTAATGATGCCCCATGCGGCGGGCTTCATCGACGGCGAGTTCGAGTACCTTCTTGGTGCCGGGAGAGAGATCGAGTCGGGTGTTGGGGGCGCGCTGTCCGGCACGAGTCATGCGCTCCACCAGTTCCTCCACCTTGCGCTGGTCGAGACCGAGATCGCGGAGGACGCGCCCTGCGACGCCACCTTCCTCGCGCATCAGTCCGAGCAGCAGATGCTCCGTACCGATGTAGCTATGTTGAAGTCTTTCGGCTTCCTCTTGGGCGAGGCTGAGGACGCGCCGCGCCCGTTGAGTGAAGCGTTCCATTTTGTTAGGCACGTTTCTTTCCTCCATCGCGTCCACGTATCGGCGTCGAGAAAACAACTCTACCTGCACTAAGCATTTAGTCGGGTGAAATTGTCTTCCGATACGGATCAGCGACCTTGCTGAACTTCGAGAATTCGCGCCGGACGCCTCAGACTGATCTCAGGTATCAGTTTGGAGCTATCCAACAACGGATAGCCGCCTCGTTAAATAAGGACGCGCATTCTTCGTCGTTGATACGCCAATTATATGCAGTTTAGCAGAGCGCGGCTAGTGACGATGCTACAAAACGTATAAGAAGTAAATAAGATTTCGGAACTTTTTCACAAGCTAACGCTCAGTCTTTGCTCAGCGGTCAGCGACAACTGCCAGAAGTGGGAGGTGACCTGTAAATTCGGGTAGGTAAAGTTGACAAGTGCTGAGTGCTAGGTGTTGTATTGCTAAGCGAAAATGCCACAAGTGCAAGCAGTCCTGTAGAGTCGTCGTACGTTCAGCATGGCGATGAATTACTGTAGCTGCAAGACAGCTCTGAGTGTTAGGTGCCGAGTAGAAGTGATCAGGATGTTACGAGCACTACAAACCTCACAAATGTCACAAAGCAGCGCAAATGTTCCTAATTATCGCGTTTGATCATATGAAAGGTGTGACGGATCAGACAAAAAACGTGACTTTTGTACGTTTTCCGCATAACGATGCCCCTCTAGAATGGTAGTTGAATTATCAATTAACTCTGACATGAACGACATACCAAGCAGGGAATACCTCGTATCCTAGAAGGGGAAACGATCATGGAAATGCAAACAGTTCACAGCAGTTACGGCATCGAAAATCACGGTCTGAAGAACGTCAATGCCGTCTATTGGAATCTTTCGACAGCACCACTCTACGAAGAGGCGATCCGTCGTCGTGAAGCACGCCTAGCACACCTTGGCGCACTGATCGTGCGTACCGGACAGCACACGGGTCGTTCGCCCAATGATAAGTTTATCGTGGACGAGCCAGAGAGCAGCAGCAAAGTCGGCTGGGGCAAGATCAACAAGCCAATGACAGTGGCACATTTCGACATGCTGTACCGCCGGATGTTGGCGTACCTGCAAGGCAAAGACCTATTTGTACAGGATTGCTATGCTGGTGCCGATGAAGCGTATCGTCTGCCCATCCGCGTGATCACCGAGTATGCGTGGCACAGCTTATTCGCGCACGACATGTTCATTCATGCCAGCAAAGAAGAACTCGCCACCCACGTCCCCGAATTCACCGTGATCGATGCGCCGAATTTCAAGGCAGTGCCTGAAATCGACGGCACCAAATCCGAAGTGTTCATCGTGATCAACTTCGCACGCAAGCTGGTGCTGATCGGTGGTACGCAGTACGCAGGCGAGATCAAGAAATCGATCTTCTCGGTACTAAATTACCTGCTGCCGCAGCGCAACGTACTCTCGATGCACTGCTCAGCAAACATTGGTCCTGATGGCGATACGGCTGTATTCTTCGGTCTGTCCGGCACTGGTAAGACCACTCTCTCCGCCGATCCCAACCGCACGCTGATCGGTGACGACGAGCATGGCTGGAGCGACAACGGTGTATTCAACTTCGAGGGCGGCTGCTACGCTAAGGTGATCAACCTCTCGGCGCAAGCAGAACCTGAGATTTATGCCACCACACGTCGCTTCGGTACGATATTGGAGAACGTGGCGTTCGAAAGCGAGAGTGGACGCCTAGACCTGAATGACAGTTCACTGACCGAGAATACACGCGCCGCGTATCCGATTGATTACATCCCCAATGCCAGCAAGACAGGCATGGGCGGGCATCCCAAGAATATCATCATGCTGACGGCGGACGCTTTCGGTATTCTGCCTCCAATCGCGCGGTTGACGCCCTCGCAGGCGATGTACCACTTCCTGTCCGGTTACACGGCAAAGGTAGCTGGCACAGAACGCGGCGTGACGGAGCCACAGGCGACCTTTAGCACCTGCTTCGGCGCACCATTCATGACGCTGCCACCGACAGCATACGCAAATCTGCTCGGTGAGAAGATCGCGCAGCATAACGTGAACGTGTGGATGATCAATACGGGTTGGAGTGGTGGACCTTACGGCGTCGGCAAGCGCATCAAGATCGCTTATACCCGCGCCATGATCACCGCCATCCTCGACGGTTCGCTGCAAGACGTTGAAATGCGCATCGACCCGCACTTCGGGTTTGCCGTACCGACAAGCTGCCCGAATGTGCCAGCCGAAGTCCTAGAACCGCGCAGCACATGGACGGACAGCGCCAGCTACGATTGGAACGCGCAGAATCTGGTGAACATGTTCGCTGACAACTTCCGCAACTTCGAGTCGCAGGTAACCAGCGAAGTGCGCTCCGCCGGACCAAGCGCGATAGCAGCGGTATAACAAGCAGTATCGAATTCTCCACGTCTCTGTCTCTTTGCGTGACTTGCGCTTCCGACGACTACGATCCACGTGGTTGCCGGAAGCGCAGCCTTTTTGTTAATGTAAGCGTCGTGATCGGCGCTCAGGAAATGTAACCACTCATGTCAGCAGTACGTGAATCTCTTTCTGAACGACTGGCTGTGATCTCACGGATCGGCGTACTGATGCTGCGCAGCGGTGCGGCAAGCTTTCGCGTGGAAGATGTAATGCGCCGCGTGGCAACCGTGCTTGATGTCCAGTCGATTGATATGTTCGTGACGCCGAGCGGCATGGTGCTAACGTTGATCGAAAGCGGTCCGCCGCGCACGGTCACTTTGAAAATCCCGCCGATTGGCGTGGATATGGTGCGAATCAGCGCGTTAGAAGAACTCTCGCGCACACTGCCTGAGACGATCACGCTGGCAGAGTTGAGCCAACGCCTTGATGTGATCGAACACCGTCCGCCGATGTACTCGCGGTTAACAGTGATCTTGATGGTGGGTCTGGCGTGCGGCGCGTTCGCGGTGATCTTAGGTGGTAGTGCAGGCGAGTTTGTGGCAGCGTTCACCGGTGCAATGCTAGCGCAGTATTTGCGCTTTCGGCTGTTAGCGTCGCACGTCAGTCCCTATCTGGTGACGACGGTTTGCGCTGCCAGCGCCACCCTGATCAGTGAGATTGCGGTGCATCTGTTCAACGCGCCGACTCCGCGTGCGGCGTTGATCGCCTCGGTACTGCTGCTCGTCCCCGGTGTGCCATTCATCACGGCGCTGCTGGATCTGGTGCATCTCGACTTGATCTCTGGAATCGCGCGGGGAACTTATGCTGCACTGTTATTGATGTTCATCGGGTTGGGAATGCTGCTCGTGTTGACGATCACTGGAACGGGGATTTTGTAACGCTATGACACTCGGTAATTTGCTGCTGCAAGCGTTACTCGGTTTCACCGTAACGGCGGGATTCGGCGTGCTGTTCAATGTGCCACGCAGCGCCTTGCTGTACAGTGCGTTCGTCGGCGCGGTAGGGCACATCGTCCGCATTTGCCTGCGCGAGCTCGGCTCGTCGGCTGAAGTCGCGGCATTCATGGGCGCGTTCATAGTCGGCGTGGTGGGCTACTGGTTCTCCCGCTGGCGCGGACTGCCGCGCCTGATCTTTACCGTGACGGGTGTGATCTCAATGGTGCCGGGTATCCCCGCTTACGAGACGATCATCTTCTTCGTGCGCGATGACATCCTCGGCGGGATCGAGAGCGCGGTGCGAGCGGGCTTGATCGCTTCCGCGATTGCGCTGGGGTTGAGTACGGCACGCCTATTGATGGACACACTCTCAGCGAAGAAGGAAACGAGTGTGACAGGTGACGAGTGAGCGTTCGTTAAGAAATTAGCCTCACCCTCTGCCCCCCTCAATCCACATCGTAGAAAGGGGGGAACCGAGAGGTAGAAGTTCACTAGTTGTGTCGCTGACAGAAGCAGAAGCTATAGTTCACTCGCCTAGTAAACGCGCAAGGTCTTTCGCCATCGGGTCGTGGAGGATGGAGTACAGACGTTTCGCCTCGCGGATCATCTCATCATAGGTGGCGCTATCACCGCGCTTCTGCGCTACGCCTGCCCGCACCATCAGCCCGTCGGCGTGTCCTTTACGGTATCCCCACTTGCGGGCGATATTCTCGCCTTCTTTCGCATTCGCTTCTGCTTCTTCTAGCCGTCCGAGTTTAAGATAGACATCGCCAAGCCGGACAAGGGTACGCGCCGCACCCTCTTGATCATTCACCTGCCGATGCACCGTCAACGCTGCGTTGAGTTCAGTCAACGCCTCATCCAATTTGCCTTGCGCCGCCAGCGAACGCCCCAGATTGGAGCGGAAGGTCGCTAGCCAACGCGGTTCATCATCGCTTTTGGCGTTCAGTACCGCTGCCATCGCCTCGCGGAAGTGCCCTTCAGCGACGGCGTACTGCTTTAGTTCGTGCTTTGCCAAGCCGAGATTACTGGTCTGCACGGCGACCACCAGCGGATCGTTGAGCGATTGGGTGATGCTCAATGCCTCCTCGATCAGCCGCTGCCCTTCTTCGGGACGTCCGGTCATGATGTAGAACCAGCCGAAGTTGCCGATGCGTAAACTTTCGGCGCGTCTGTTAGCAAGCTGTCGCGCTAGATGGATCGACTCCTGATAGAATGCCTGCGCCGTCTCCACCTCACCCAGATCGGTATAAACATTGGCGACGTTGGAGAGCACATAACCGCGCGTGGCGGCGTCTTTGGTGCTATTGATCAAGATGGTAGCACGCTCGAAATCCGCGAGTGCCGCATTGATGCCGGAAAGCGAACGCCGCGCCCCACCAATATCGCAGAGCAGGCGTGCCGCATGTGCGGGCGCGCTGCTCAGTTCGTAGAGATTAAGCGCTTCCGTCCACTTTTCGATAGCGGCGGAGAGATTGCCCTGTTTGTGCAGGATCGCGCCGATGCTGCGCAGAGTCTGCGCCCGTCCCATACGATCCGTGTCGCCTGCCAGTTCCAGCGCTTTATCAAACTGCTGAAGTGCTTCCGCAGCATTGCCCTGCTCCTGATGCAGCGTACCTAATGCCAGCAAAGCGTTGACCAGTTCTTCACGCATCTTCGGTTGGTTGCTGAAATCGGTGAACAGACTGATCGCGGATTGCAGCGCCGTGATTGCTTCAGTGGTGCGGTGAGCGCGGTTGTAAGCGTTGCCGAGTGCTAGCAAAGCCGATGCTTCGGTTTCCGGATCATCAGCTTCCTTCGCCAGATCGAGCGCCCGCTGCGCGGCGGTGATAGCTTCCTCGCTGCGACCCATCGCTGCGTGGGCGGCGGATTGGCGGATCAAGGCGTAGCGCATGAAGCCAACGGGCAAGTTAGTGGCGAAGCCTTCCCCACCGATCTGTTCCACGCGGTTGTAGTAGCGCAAGGCTTCATCTAGCAGACCTTCTTTATATGCCTGCTCTGCTAATGCCGCCGACCACTGTGCTTCGAGATCGCGCTGACCGTTCTGCTCGGCAAACCCAATCGCTTGCAGCAGCGCCGCCTTACCACGATCCGTCTCGCCAATCGCCAGATGCGCGCGTCCCAGCCTGCCGATCAAACCGCTGGCGAGACTCTGATTGGTGAGGGCTTGCGGCACGACATCGCGCAGCAAACGCAGCGCATACGCCGCGTTGTTCTGCTTCAGGTGAATATCCGCTAAATTACAGACGGCTAAAGTGAGCGTGGTGGTATCGGCTGCCTGACGTGACAGCGACATTGCTTCTTCGAGGTAGCGCTGTGCCTCGCCGTATTGTTCGCGCATCAGATGATAGGCACCCATGTTCAGCGTCGCCCGTGCGCGGCGGTAAGGTTCACCGGATTGACTCGCCTTCGACAGCGCGTCGGTGAGGTAGTGCACAGCGCGATCATAATTGCGCTGCGCCGCGTACAAGGCACCCATCAGACCGAGGAAGACCTCAATGGCGGGAGCATCGTTGCTGCTCTGCGCCAGCGTCAAGCCATCCACATAATATTGTTCAGCACGAACGTACTGTTGTTGATTCCGGGCTTCGTCCCCCAATTGCGATAGTCGCCGATATTCCGCTTCGTTCGGATTGACCGCCGCTTGTGCGCCAGTGAGCCGCGAAAAGAATTGTCTAAATGACATGCGCTTTATTTCCGATTCAAGTTATCGAGTTGACGGTGTGATTACCTGAATCTTAACGGGTTTTCGGCGTCATGCCGAGAAGTCTCATCTCCTCTATAACTAAGGGCGGCAATCCTTCTTCCAGTGAGCGTGGCGCAAACCCTAGTTCGCGCTTGGCTTTGGAATTGTCGCCCAAATAGGTGGCGCCCGCGTTGATCCGCATCGCTTCAGCCGTGTATGTCCCTTGCAGCGGGATCGCCATCTCGACCACGCTTAAGACCGCAGCCATGACTCCGAACACGGCTGAAGGCAAGAGTGGCGGCGTAGGGACACCTGTAATCGGCTCAACCAAATTGATCGCTTCTACAAATGTATGTGCCGGTCCGCAGATGTTGTAACTCTCGCCTGTTTTGCCCTTGTCCATCGCCTGAATGTGAGCACGAGCCGTATCTTCGATATGTCCCCAGCAGAAGGCAGCATGCGCGGGAAGAGCGGGCAATTTGCGCTGAAGATAAGAGATCAGGGTATCGCGCACGCTGCTGGTATCCCCAATGCCGTAGACTAGTCCCGGCTGCACGATAACCAGCGGCAAGCCCTGTTTGATCAGCGGCTCGGCAACCTCATAGTGGGCAAGCCACTTGGTGCGATCATATTCAGTAAGGTGCTTGCCCTCAAAGTGATAGTCTTCAGTGACGCGCTTGCCATGGGTGTTGCTATAGACCGCTAAAGTGCTGGTGTAGACGCCTTTGGGGATATTCAGATCGCGCATGGTTTCCAACACGTTGCGCGTGCCCTCAACGTTGATCTTCAGCCCCTCAGATTTATCGCGAACGCCGATTTTGTACCAGCCCGCAACGTGATAGACGCCATCAACACCGGTCATCGGATCGCGGAGCGTGTCGCGCTCGGTGATGTCGCCCTGCGCCAGTTGCACACCCATCGCGGTCAGATCGCCCGCCTTCTGCGGATTACGAACCAGCGCGATCACTTCGTCGCCTTGTGCCCGCAACTGCCGTGCTACTTCCTTGCCGATGAATCCCGTTGCGCCCGTCAGAAAGTATTTCATAGTCATCCACATCTCGAACTATCGCCGCGATGTGGATGACTATAGCGCAGATTTACCTCACCCCTGCCCCCTCTCCGTCAACGGAGAGGCGAGATGTTGATGGTGCGATCGTAGCCTGCGCTTATTTTCCTTTTGCCAGCAGATAGTCGGTGTAGCCGCCGTCGTAGGGCGTGAGCGTGGCGTTATCCAGCTCGATCACGCGATCTGCTACCTTGTCCAGAAAATAACGATCATGCGAGATGGTCAGGATCGACCCCTCGAAATCTTCCAGCGCCTGTTCAAGCGCTTCCACAGAAGGGATATCCAGATTGTTGGTCGGCTCGTCCAGCAGCAGTAGATTGGGCTGCTCAAGGATGATTGCGGCAAGCTGCAGGCGACTGCGCTCGCCACCGCTGAGAGTGGAAATCGGTTGGCTGGTCTGCTCGTAGCTGAACAGATACTTGCCCAGATATGCCACTGCTTCGCCTTCGGTCATCGGCTTGAGGTCGCGGATGCGCTCAATGGGTGTGCGATGGAGCCATGCACTTAGAGTCTGATGTTCCTGTGCGTAGTAGCCGATCTTGATGCTCGGTCCGATCTTGATCTCGCCGGACAGCGGCTCCAGTTCGTTTAGGATCAGGCGGAACAACACGGATTTTCCCGCGCCGTTCGGTCCGATCAAGCCGACGCGCTCCCCGTGTCGCAGCAGGAAGTCAAGATCGAGGAACAGCAAATCGTCATCAAAGCCCATCGACAGCTTCTTGAACTCCAGCGTGCGGTTGCTGCCGCGCCAACCGTTGATCTGTAAATCCATCTGGCGGCGCTCGACCACCTTCTCGATAATCTCGCCGCGCTCCTCCATCTTATCCAGCATCCGTTGACGGCTGCGCGCCTGCTTGATATGACGCTCGTTGACCACGATGCTCGCCCATAACTCGAACCGCGCGATTGCCTCTTTGATCCGCGTGATCTCTTTCTGCTGCGCCACGTACTGCTGCTGCTGTCGCAGTTTACGCAGTTCCAACTCGGTGACGTAGGCGGTGTAGTTGCCCGGAAAGATGGTAAGCTTGCCGCGATCCAGTTCCGCGATCTGCGTTGCTACGTCATCTAGCAAGTAGCGATCATGCGAGATGATGATCACGCCGCCGTCATAATCCCGAATGAAGGCTTCGAGTCGGCGCTTGGCGTCAATATCCAGATGGTTGTCCGGCTCATCGAGCAGCAGCACATCCGGTTTCTCCAGAGCCAGCCGCGCTAGCATGATCAGTTTTTTCTGTCCGCCGCTGAGTGAGTCGGTTGACAGTACAAAGTCCTCTTTGCTGAAGCCGAGTCGCAGCAGTGTTTCTTTGACGCGGCTGGCGTGTGTCGCGCCATTGAGCCGATCATAGTCGATCAACAATTTCTCCTGACGCGTCATCGCCCGCTCCAGCGCCGCTGGATCACCGTAGACTCTAGGATCGCCAAGCTGCTCGTCGATGCGGGCGAGATCAGCTTCCACTTGCGCCAGTTCCGGTGGTAAGACCAGTGCCACATCGAGCAGTGTCTGACCGGAAGGCAGCGAGACCTCTTGCGGCAGATAGCCAACGGTGACGCCGCGCTGCCGGATTACAGCGCCGGATTCGGGCGTGACGATGCCAAGGATCGCCTTGAACAAGCTAGACTTGCCGACGCCGTTCGGTCCTACCAGCCCGACACGATCCCGATCTCCGATTGCCCATGTGAGATCGCGGAAGATTTCGCGTCCGGCGTAATTGATGGTCAGATGGTCAATATTGATGATGTGCATGAGTACCCCACTCCATTATAAGGAATCAAAAACGGCTGTGAGCAAGCGCCCACAGCCGTTGGATTTACGAACTGAATATTGCAGTTACAGGTTTATCCGGTCACGAGGCGCACTTATCCTATGGTGCGCGCCTTGTTGGATGCGATCCGCATGAAGGAGAGGACGGAAGTGCCGGAAAAGTAAACCATGTCCAGCAGTATAGACGGAGACCGAGCGGATGTAAAGGGTACGAAAGGAGGAGATGTAACCCGGCATCATTCAGTTATGATTGCGCAAGGTACGCGGCAGCGCAGCTACAGCAATAGCTAATCGATAGCGGATCGCTGCTAATGCGGGGAGTCTGAGCGGAATGATCAGTTCTATATGTTTAAATATTGTTAGCCATCTGGGTTACATCCGTTAGTGAATGTGCTGTAACCTGATTACGTGTACGCTACCTAAATAAGTTGACAAGTAAACTCGGACAGCAAAATTATGCAGCATGGTGATCGCGCGGATCGGCAGGTAAGGACACAAGATGAGGGAGATAACACCGAGGTTGTTCCGGCTGGTTTAGGATGGAATTGGTTTTCGCAAGCAGATGACACGCCCAAACGGATAGCCCATGTGACGCACGTCATACGGCATATTGTGAACGATTCTGCTGGCGAAAACGGTGGCAAGACTGCTGGACTCACAAGGTCGGTTAGCCAGTGGGAGTCCGATGGCTTGGAAGAAGTCATTGGTCGCTAGGTTAGATATAACCATCGTATCACATATCCTCAGGTGGTGGTTCGCGCAGATCGGAAAACATCTTTCTAAGTACATATCGAACGACGAAACTAAGCACCAGAAAGACCACGAAGGCTGGAATTGCATTAGCATCCAATACCATGATTGACTACTCCATTCCACTTGTGCCTAATCTACTTCGAGACATTGACTGCATTTCTACGTAGTTCTCAGCTAGCAGGATGAGTGATCGTCCTCTCCCACCAGCAGGAGAGGACTAACAGTTGAGAGCTAGCTTACACCCCAATATCTCGCCGCTGCCATGCCCAGACTGAGCCTATCACGGCGATCACCGCGACGACTAGCAGCCCGATCACGCTCGACCACTGCGTCCCCGTTTGTAACAGCGCGGTGCTATCGTAGTAGCTGAAGAACGAGACGCTACGCAAGAAAGCAACATCTGAGGCAGTCATGCCCAGAACATCACCGAAATAGCTGAAGGCGACGAATGCCGCTGCCAGTGCGGTTGCTGTACCGCGACGGCGCACGATGGTGGCGATCAGCGCGGAGACGGCAATCACGACCAGCGATCCCGGTACAAGATTGATAGTCGCTTCAAACAGCCTGCCACCATCAATCACGAATACATTTGAGGTGCGGGTAGTCAGCCATAAGCCCAGCCACGAGATCAAGGCGATCAGGATCATTATCAGCGCGTAGGCGACGAACTTTTCGACGATAACGTACCAGCGAGGCAGTGGTGTCGTGAGCAGCACATCCATGATCCCGCGATCTTCCTCGTTAGCAGTGATGTTCAAGCCTGCTACCAGCGCATAGATGGCAAAGATCAAGTTGACGCGCCCATAAAAGCCAAGCGCCAGCAACCCTTCCGGCGATGCCATGAACTGTGCATCCGCGCCGCCAACCATATTGATCAGAAAGGCGGGCATACTTTGCATCAGTTCGCCATACTGCTTGAGCACATCAGCGTTGGGGATCAGATAGACCAGCACCACGCCGAGAAAAGCGATCAAAGCACCGATGATAACTGCGCCACGAATGTTGCGACGCAGTGTTTCCATAAAGACAACGCCTCTCATTGCGTCACCTCTTTCTTAGCACTGCTGCCGTTTGCTGCCCCGTAATAGCTGAGGAAGGTTTCTTCCAGACTCGGTTCTTGCGAGCGAACTTCGACGATGTACTGCCCGTCCAGTGCCCGCAGCAGGGGATCGAAATCACCTGAGAGGCGCAGATGCAGCACGTTCCCTTCGGTCTTGATCTCGCTGACTCCCGGAATGTTAGCGATCCGATCTGGCGACACCGGCGATCTGAAGGTCAAGGTGAGTTGGTGGAACTTAACACGCGTCAGGTCGCTGACCCTTTCCACCGCTTGCAGTTTGCCATCGCGAATAATCGCTACGCGCTCACAGATCGCCTGCACTTCGCTGAGGATGTGCGAGGACAGAAAGACCGTGCGACCTTCGCTACGCACTTCGGTGACCAACTGGTTAAAGATCTGCTGCATCAGCGGATCAAGTCCACTGGTCGGTTCATCAAGGATCAGCAACTCCGGTTTGTGCATCATGGCAATGACCAAGCCGATCTTGCGCTTGTTGCCCGTTGAATAACTGCGTATTGGCTTACCAAGATCAAGCTGCAGGCGCTCTGCCAGTTCGTGGGCATAGCGCATGGCGGAGTCATCATGCCCGCGAAGTTGATGCAGATAAGTGATCGCCTGTTTTGCGGTCAGGTTTTGCCATAGGTTTAGCTCACCGGGCAGGAATCCGATCCGTTTGTGGATTTCGACGCTGTTGTGCTGCGCGTCCAGACCGAGCAACGACGCCGATCCGCTAGTTGGGCGAATGAGATCGAGCAGCATACGGATGGTGGTGGTTTTGCCTGCACCATTAGGACCGAGATAGCCAAATATCTCGCCACGATTGACGGTCAGCGTTAAATGATCGAGTGCCGGACGCTGACCCCGATGATAGGATTTGGTCAATCCTTGTGTTTGAACAGCAGGTTGCAAAGCCATGCCTAACCCCCTTCTATAAATTGCAAGGTGTTGCAGTTGAAGCCGAATTGTTGAAAACTGTTATTAGCGGGCACGCTTACGATCTCGCCCGTTGCGCGGGCAGGCGGGGTAAAGAAGCGGCACCTGAACGTGATACTAAGATGAGGTGATCAGTACCCGCATCATTATACGACTGCTAATATCTGCTGATCCTTAAACTCGAATTGAACTCGAATTAAGAGCCTTAATCTTTCCGATTCTCCAGCAGCACCGTTACAATCAAAGTTATGACTACCATTTCACTGAACGATAAAGTAGCACTTGTTACCGGATCGGCGCGGCGCGTTGGGCGTGCGATTGCGCTGGAGCTTGCCGCACAGGGGATGCATGTGGTTATCCATCACAACCACAGCGACGAAGAAGCGAAGTCTGCCGCCGCCGAAGCGCGTAAGCTGGGCGTAAAAGCAGCGATCATCCGCGCTGATCTCGGTAAGCCAAAAGAGATCGCCGCGTTGTTCCAGAAGATCGAGAAACGCTTCGGCAGACTCGACGTACTGGTCAACAGCGCGTCGATATTCGCCAAGGGACTGATCGAGAACATTACGCTGCAAGAATGGCAGCAGGCGCTGGACATCAATCTGACCGCGCCATTTCTATGCAGCCAGCACGCCGCCAAGCTGATGCGTCAAAATGGTAACGATGGGGGCAGCATCGTCAACATCCTCGATCTCAGCGCCTTCGCACCGTGGAAAACCTTCGCGCCACAGAGCGTCAGCAAAGCCGGACTGAAAATGCTGACCGACGTGCTGGCACTGTCGCTGGCACCTCAGATCCGCGTGAACGCGGTTGCGCCGGGACCGGTGCTGCGCGACGAAGGTAACAGCCCTGAACGCTGGAAGGAAATCGGGGAACGGCTCCCGATGAAGCAGACAGGTGATCCGGCAGATGTGGCGCAGGCGGTGGTTTTTCTGGCGAGCCAGCCCTTTATGACTGGCGCGGTCTTGCATGTAGATGGCGGCGAACATTTACAGCGGCACGAATGATCTAATTGACTAAGGCAGGATGCTGTGGGCGCTAAAGCGATAGGCTCCTCCGCTACTGAAGAATGGATTCAGCGGCTGATCGAACGTTTATCTCCGGAAGCGGCGCGGCTCTCCGAAGGGCAGCGGGCGGGCGCGGGTGCTGATCTATTCAATGCATTGTACAACGCGCCGCTGGCAATCCTCGCGCTGGGGTGGTTGATCGTTGAAACCGATCTGACGCTGGTACGCGAACACTGGCTGCTGTTCCTGCTGACCATCCCGCTGGCGTTCCTATTCGAGCGACTCGGCTTCTATGTAACCGTCGAATTACGGCGAGGCGTTCCTGCAACGGCGGCAGGTACTCTGGAGAGCATGTTCGGACTGGCAGCGGTGCTGGTTGTCGGTCCGGCGGGGCTGTGGTCATTTGTGATCGTCCATCTGATCCGCTTCTTCATCAACTGGCGGCGCATCAATACCGCCCCCAGCCTCCCCGGTATCGATGCTCGCACTCTGGCATGGATACCACGTACCCGTGAACTGGTCGGCAATCTGTCGGTGATCACGGTGACGTTGTTCGCACTGACGCTATACCGCTCGTGGGGCGGCACCTTTCCGATCCCCGATCTTGCACCAGCGAATTTTCTACGCGGGTTGATCACACTGCTGCTTTCCGCATTGCTGCAGGTACTGCTCTATGCGCCGTATATGTGGTACATCACACGGTCAACGTATTTCGGTCAAGATCGCGCCAGCCGCAGCCAGTTATTTAGCCTGTTTATTATGCTGATCGCGCTGACGGCGCTGACTGATCCATTCGCAGTGGTGCTGGCGGGTAATTATATGGAGCACGGCTGGCTCGTATACAGCCTGCTGGTGTTTGGCTTATTTCTGGTCTCACTGCTGGCGCATAACCTCAGTCAACAGCGTGAACGCAGTGATCAGCGATCTCGTGAGTTGGAGCATCTGGAGCAGTTAGGCGAGGCGTTGATCAAAGCACCACCGGATGGCTCGACTTTCCCGCAGATCTTCCAAGAGCACGTTCCAGCGATGTTCCTAGCGGCGCGGATCGAAGTGTTATTGTTTCCTGACCGCCGATTAGTCAGCTATCCGCCCGAATCCAGTGATCTCGCGGAGCAGGCATTGTACTGGCTGCGCGATCAGCGCACAAATGAAAACGGGCAGATGCAGACGACGATGCACTTCAAGCTGCGTCAAGAACTGCCGTGGCTGAACCGTCCCAGCCCGATCCCGATCAATCTGGTGCCGATTCTTGACGCCGAAAATGGCGCACCCATCGGCGGGATTTACCTTTCGCGCGGGAGCGGCGTCAAAACTGTGCCGGAAGTACTGCCCGCGATGCAAAGTCTCGCCGCGCAGATTGCTTCGGCGCTGCACAGCACACGCATCTACGAAAACACGCTGTCAAGTCAGCGACTGCTGCATGAACTGACGATGGCAGGTCAGATTCAGGCAAGTTTCTTACCTGAATCGCTGCCGACTGTGCCCGGATGGCAGATCGCGGTGATGCTGGATCCGGCGCGGGAAACATCGGGCGATTTCTACGATCTGATCGAACTGCCCAATGGTCGGCTGGGCATGGTGGTAGCAGATGTAGCTGATAAGGGGATGGGCGCGGCGCTGTACATGGCGCTCAGTCGCACGCTGATCCGCACCTTCGCGGCGCAGTTTCCCGATCATCCAGCACAGGTGCTCGGCGCTGCCAATAGCCGAATCCTGATGGATACTCGTACCGAGCAGTTTGTCACCGTGTTTTACGCCATCCTCGACCCGCGTGAGGCGACACTGACCTACTGCAGCGCAGGACATAATCCGGCGTACCTGTTGAGCGCTCATGATGGCGGGGCTGCACCGCAGCATCTGGGGAAAACTGGCATTCCACTAGGAATCTTCGATGATGTGACGTGGCGAGAAACCAGCGTGACTTTACGCACAGGAGATGCTCTAATTGTTTATACCGATGGCGTCACTGAAGCTCAGAACAGCGAACAAGAACTGTTCGGTGAAGATCGCTTGTTAAGCAGCGTGCGAGGTCATCTGCGTGAATCCGCGGAAACGCTGCAAACAGCGCTGCTAGCTGACGTCCGCAATTTCACGGGCGATGCGCCACAATTCGACGACATAACTTTACTAGTACTCACCCGAAAGGACTGACCAATTCATTATGGGGCAGCGACAGGAAACTATTGTTAAGGCGCTAGAAACCAGCCGCCGGACACTTGATGAGACACTCAGCCGCGTCAGCGACTGGAACCTGCAGGTGCAAGACGAGGATCAGAAATGGACAGTGCGACAGATGCTGTCTCATCTGGTGGACGCACAGCGCGGCATGACCGGACAGATGAAGCGGATCAACGAGGGGCAGGAGTCCGTTCCCGCCGATTTCGATCTGAACCGCTGGAACAAACGCGCCGTAGAGAAAATGACGGAACGCACACCTGACGATCTGATGCAGCAGTTGGCGCAAGATCATCGCGCGCTGAAAGAATTCGTGAGCAGTCTCAGCGATGCCGATCTAGATAAACGCGGACGGCACAGCAGTCTGGTGATCATGTCAATCGAAGAGATTGGCTTGTTAATTGCTTCGCACGAACGTGAACACACCATGCAAATATTAGGGAAGATTGGCGAAACGCACCCATGACTCGTAAGTCAACAAAACCTGCCGCAGAAACACCCAGCAACACGATCAAGCGCCGACGTTCACTGACATTAAGCGGCTGCGCGTTGATTATCGTCGGCTTGGTGGTTGGTGTGCTGGCGTTAACTGGCGCACTACCGGAGAATCTACTGTCGTGGGCAGGCACGGCAATCCAGACGGCGCAGTTCGAGTTCATCACGGTGACTGCACCTCCCGGTTCCACAGTTAAGCCTAGTGCCACGCCCAAAGTCGCTGTCGCGGTGACTGCTGCACCCACCACCGTCAGCGCGACGGTGGCAGGCAGAGCAACCAACTGGTTGACGGTTTACTTCACCACGCCGGGAAACACCAGTCGTACTTTCCTCGACAGCGCAATCCTGCCTGCACTGACCCGCGCCAGCCGGACCATTGATGTCGCTATGTTCGACCTGAACCTGCCGAGTTTCGTGCAGGCGTTGGTTGA
>JAHBVK010000077.1 GCA_019637555.1 Anaerolineae bacterium | reverse complement strand
TTTGCTTGCGGATATAGTCTGCTGGTGCTTTCTCGGCGTTAGAGTGACTGATCTCAATGTAATAGCCGAATACTTTGTTGAAGCCAACCTTGAGACTCTTGATACCGCTGCGTTCGCGTTCCAATGATTCAAGATTGGCAATCCATTCTTTGGCATCGCGGGTATTGTTGTGAATCTCGTCTAGTTCAGGACTATAACTGCTGCGGATGATCCCGAGTTTCTCGCCAACAACCGCGGGTGGTTCATCTTCGATACCTAGCGCGATCAGATCACAGACTTCAGAGCAAGCATCAAGGCGTTCATGCAAGCTGCGCAGTGCTTCTACTTCCGCGACGATCTGACGCAGTGCGGGTACTGCATCTAGACTTGCCTTCAGAGAGAGAAGTTCGCGCGGTCCAGCGTGACCACTAAGAACACGATTCGTCAACCGTTCTAAGTCGTAAATAGGCTGCAGCGCATCGATCACCTGTGCGCGTAGCAATCCAGCATCGAACAATGCCCCAACTGCTTGGTGCCGTGCTCGTAAACGTCCAATATCCAGCAGTGGTTGACCGATCCATGTGCGCAGCAAGCGTGATCCCATCGGTGTTACTGTTTCGTCCAGCACGCCGAGCAATGATCCTTTGGTCTTACCTGTACGGATAGTTTCCGTCAGTTCAAGATTGCGGCGCGTATTGCTATCCAGCACCATGTAACTCGCGGTGGAGTAAATGGAAATCGCTGTAAGCTGTGGGATGCTGTTACGTTGTGTGTCACGAAGGTACTGAATGATCGCACCGGCAGCGCTCACTGCCAGCGGTTTATCGCCCAACCCATAGCCATCCAACGTGCTGACTTCAAAATGATCTAGCAAAGCACGCTTCGCCGTATTGAACTCGAAGCGATGATCCGGCTGCGACGTCAGAAATGCACCATTGGGCAATGTGATGCCCTGCTGTGTCCAACGCGCCGGGATCAACACTTCGCGAGGCAGCAAACGGGCTAATTCCTCAACGATGGCGACGGTGGCTTGCTGCTCACTGCTATCACCAAGCTGCGTGGCAGCAAACTCTCCCGTCGTGATGTCCACGTACGCTACACCTACACGAGTCCACGTCGATCCTGATTTATCAGGTTCAGGAGCAAGCGCGAGAAGATAGCTATTTTGCCTACCATCAAGCATTTCTGGCGCAACAACTGTTCCCGGCGTGATGACGCGAGTAACCTCGCGACGCACCAGTTTCTTGCCCGGTGGCTCCATCTGATCGACGATGACCACATGAAACCCGCGCTCGACCAGTTTGGCAACGTAATTTTCGATAGCGTGATGTGGGACTCCAGCCATTGGCGCCTTATCGCGCCCACCGCGCTGCGTCAGGATCAAATCAAGTTCGCGGGAAATCGTCACTGCATCGTCATCAAAGGCTTCATAGAAATCACCCAAGCGAAACAAAACGATAGCGTTAGGGTGCTGCGCTTTAATATCAAGGTACTGACGACGCATCGGCGTCAGGTCATCATTGGTCATGTGCATTCATTTTCTGAATAAACGTGCGTTTTCAATAGCGGAGTGTGTGCAATTCTAACCTTTTCGGCGCTATACTCACAATCTTTGAGCACTTAAAAAATCGCCCATTGGGAGCGCTCTCATGTCGAATGACGTTTATATTGGTATCGATCTAGGCGGAACACGTGTCCGCGCTGGTCGATTCTCCTCTGATCTGAAGCTCGAACAACGTATCGAAACCCTGACACGCCCTGAAGATGGCGTGGAAGCGGTGCTAGATCGCATGGTACAGCAAGCACAAGCTGTTTGGCCCACCGATGCACGAGTGGCAGGTGTGGGCATCTCCGCGCCGGGACCAATCGATCTGACGGAAGGAGTTATTTCGTCAGCCCCAAATCTTAAGCAGTGGCACAATGTTCCTCTTCGTCGCATCTTGCAAGAACGACTCGGCGCGACTACTTACCTTGGCAACGATGCGAATTTGGCGGCATTAGCCGAACACGCGATGGGTGTGGGCAAGGGCTACAAACATCTGATCTATCTGACGATCAGCACTGGCATAGGTGGAGGTGTGATCATAGATGATCGAATGCTCGTAGGATCGCGCGGATTTGCGGCAGAACTCGGGCATACCTATATCATCGTTGCTGATGAAAACAAGCCTACCAGACTAGAAAATGAGGCGGCTGGACCAGCCATTGCCAAGCAAGCACAAGCAGCGATTGAACGCGGCGAACAAACCATCATTACTTCAATGGTAGAGTCCATTGATTCGATTGACGCCCGCATGGTCGGTGAGGCAGCAAGAGCTGGCGACAAAGTGGCACTGCGGATCATAGAACGCGCCGGACGGATTATAGGTTTGGGTGTGCTTAACTATCTGCACATCTTTAACCCTGAAATTGTAGTGATCGGTGGTGGCGTGGCTAAAGGGACGTGGAGCATTCTGCATCCGCAGATTATTGCGACGATTCAGAAATACTCAATTGATGTCGGTTACTGGGATCGCTTGAAGGTGGTCGAACCGACGTTAGGCGAGGATGTGGCGTTGGTTGGCGCCGCAGCGTTAGCACTACGTCAAGGCGCACAATAAGGTAACTCCGGCGCTCAACTAACTGAGCGCCGGCAAAACTGCTGATCAGGTATGAGACTCCCCACTCGATGAGATCATTGCGCCGTTATAGCCGCGCCCGACTCCTCGATATGTAAAGCCCATTGCTTTCATGCGTAGCGGATCGTAGAGGTTGCGACCATCCACAATTACAGGCTGTTTCATCAGCGACTTAATGCGTTCAAAATCCAATGATTTGAACTCATTCCACGGCGTAGCGATCACCAGCGCGTCACTGCCGGATGCCAGCTCGTAGGCATCTTCAGCGAGATTGATGAAGGGAACAGTTCGCTGTACATTTTCCATCGCCACAGGATCGTAGCCGCGTACTGCTGCGCCAAGTTCGTGCAGCATCCGCGCAATATCCAGCGAGGGCGATTCGCGGATGTCATCGGTATTTTCCTTAAACGCAAGTCCGACCAGTCCGATTGCCTTATCCTTCAGATCGCCAAGAATATCCTGCAACTTGAGAACAATCTGGCGGCGTTGCGTCATATTGATCTCCATGACACTTTGCAGCAATTGTGGCTCTGTGCCATGAATCTGCGCCATGTACGAAAGCGCTTTTACGTCCTTGGGGAAGCAACTGCCACCGTAGCCGACGCCTGATTCGAGGAAGTGGTGACCAATACGTTTATCGTAGCCCATGCCTTGCGCTACTTCTTTAACATCTGCTCCCAATGCCTCACAGATATTGGCGATCTCGTTGATGAAGCTGATGCGCGTAGCGAGGAAGGCATTGGACGCATACTTGATCATTTCCGCTGTACGCAGATCAGTGATCATGATCGGTGCGCGCAGCGGGAGATGTAGCTGCGCCACTTTGTTCGCGGCTTCCTTATCAGTAGAGCCTAATACCGTGCGATCAGGGCTAAAGAAATCGCGCACCGCCGAGCCTTCGCGCAGAAATTCGGGACAGCTTACCACCGCAAAGGGAATCGGCTTAGGCTGCTTTTCGTGGATGATACCAGCAACCCAATCACCTGTTCCAACTGGCACTGTAGACTTGTTGATCACCACCAACGGGTGATCCATGTTTTCCGCGATTGATTCTGCTGCCATCCGCACATATTGGAGATCGGCTTCACCGTCTACTCCTTCTGGCGTACCCACACAGATAAAGGCAAAATCTGCGTCTTTCAGCGCTTCTTGGTAGCTGGTGGTGAAACGCAGCCGTTCGGCGCGGACATTACGCTCGACAACTTCCTTCAATCCCGGTTCATAGATGGGCAAAATGCCCTTTTTTAGGTTCTCAACGCGCTTTTCTACAATATCCAGCGCAATGACATGATTGCCCAGATCGGCAAAGCAGGTTCCAGTGACTAAGCCCACATAACCAACGCCGATCACGCAAATATTGCTCATGAAATCCAGACTCCTTAGCACATATACCGCAAGTTTACCTTAACCATCTAGCCGAAAAAAGCCTCAGTATCGTATCAAAGCCGTCAGCAAAACAGATCACCCAAAAGATTCGTTGCCGCTATGCGTTGACCTCCTATATACTAGCGATAGTTGCGGAAGGCTGAATTGTGGAGGCGCAGATGGAACAAGGTCGCAATCGCATCTGGTGGCTGGTGGCGTTAAGTGTTTGTGTGGGTTTAATCGCGGTTGTAGCGCTATTCACACCTCATTCAGTGGTCGCCCAAGGGAATCCCACCCCTAATTCACCCTCTCCCGAAGAGGTCTTGGCTGCAGCTAACGATGCTGCTGCTCGTGCCGATAACGCTGTTAACGTCGTAAATACGCAGCTTCAGTTTATTTCTGTTGTCGGATTAGCTTTTACGGGATTGTTTGCTGTTGGTGGCTTTTTGCTAGCACGAGAGGCGTTTAGAAACCTGAGAAATTATGGCAGCGAACTGGATTCAGCGCGTAGTGAATTGCGAAAACTGCGAGATGCACTAGAGGAACAAACCAAAGCCGCTGAACAGACGTTGAAGGATGTTGACGAACGGATCGGGATAGGACTGGCTGAGGTCTACGCACGTGGTGATAAGGCGATCCGCGCATTGGCGCTGCTGCAACTTGGCGAGCAGCAGATGGAGGCACGCAACACGCGGGCAGCCCTACAAACGTACATGGAGGCTTATCAGCTCGACCCTAACAATCGTGCTACTAACTTTTTCTTGGGAGAGCTGTACATTCTTCAGCGCGATATGGTAAAAGGGATCGAGCACCTAGAGCGCACCAAGAACGAACATGGTGACTTGTACCCGCCCGCAGAAGCTGGTTTAGCATATGCTCTGCGCGTCCAAGCAGAACAATCACAAGACCCTGATGAGCGCAATCGACTTTATTCGGAAGCTGAAGGGCATTTCATTCACGCGCTCAAGATCGATCCGAATATGCGCGACATCAATGACGAATCATTCTATGGCGCCTTAGGTGGTTTATATCGTCGGCGTGGTCAAAACGATGACGCAATTCGTTGTTACGAAGAGGCTGAACGTGTTACGCCGCATAGTGCCTACCCTGTGAACAATCTGGCTATGCTTTATTTTCTGAAAGGGAACACGGAAAAGGCTGAGCGCTATTTCCGCAAGTCAAAGGCAATGGCAGAACGAGCGTTGGAAGTGCAGCCGGGCGATTATTGGCAGCGATTCAATGTGATTACTGCGTTGACAGCGATGGCGGACAAAGATGGAGCGGTAGATTGGCTCGCTACTGTGAAGTCGGTTTTACCAAGTGCCGGTCCGCTTGAATCGCTGATTGGCGGATTGCGATCTTTGAACGATGCGCCGACACCTCCACAAGGAGTGAATTTCGTCATTTCAGAAGTTGAAAAGCTGATAGATCAAATAAAGACTGAGCAGTCACAAAGCAAATAAACAACTGATTCGAGTCATTAGTAATCTTCTCGATGACTGCCTTAGTTAGCTTGCAGGAGCAGGAGAAAGATGACTGCACGACTGATAGATTATCATATCGAAAGACTGAAAAACAAGAACACCAACACAAGGCTAGATGCTATCAATGAACTGAAGCTAATAGGTGATCCACGCGCATTAGAGGCGTTGGAACAGGTTTTTCGCACCGATCCAGAATTGGACGTGCGTAAAGCCGCTCAGGAGGCAGGTCGCGAAATATACCGCAACACTCATAAGAACTCGTGAACATGATCGGGGTTAAGTAAAGCTGAATTGAGCGTCACATACAAGTAACCAAATTGTTGTCAGACAGTAGACAAGGGCTGGTAAACTGGTTGACGCTAAGTTGGGAATGCGGTTAAAATCCGTTAGAGCAATCGGCAATCTGCGCGGTATCTAAGGAGAACACATCTAGTGAGCGCTAAAGGAGCATTTACATTCGTGCTGCACAGCCACCTGCCTTACGCGCGTATGGCAGGTCGGTGGCCCCATGGTGAGGAATGGATACATGAGGCAGCAGTGGAAACCTACATCCCACTGTTACAAGCGCTATATGATCTTAAGGAAGAAGGCATCCACTACAAGCTGACGTTAGGCATCACCCCAATTCTTGCGGAGCAGCTTGCCGATGCCGATGTACTCCGCAATCTTGAGCTGTATCTGGAAGACAAGATCGAACGCGCTTCCAAAGACCTTGAGCGATTCACCAGCGGGGTGGAAATGGGTCGTCGTAGGTACAGCGAAGAGGACGAAGATGAAGAAGACGACTTCGACGACGATGACGACTTTGAAGAAGACGATGATTTCGACGACGATGATGACTTCGACGACGATGACGACTTCGATGATGATGATGATTTCGACGACGATGACGATGATGACGATAGTTACTACAACCGCAAGTCATCTGCTATCGCCACTGTTGGCGTCGAGAACAGCCCTCCCGCTTGGTGGCAGAATAATCCACAGGCAATAGAGCTAGCGAAATACTATAAGAACTTTTTTGAGGGCACGAAACGTGCCCTCCTTGATCGTTTTAATGGCGATCTTATCGGTGCGTTCCGACGGTTGCAGGATGAGGGCTACATTGAGATCACCACATCTGCAGCTACGCATGGCTATTTGCCATTGTTAGGAACCGATAGCGCTATATTCGCGCAGCTCAATACAGGCGTCCGCAGCTATGAACGCTTCTTTGGGCGCGCACCGCGCGGCATCTGGTTGCCTGAATGTGCGTATCGTCCCGCCTATTACGATGAAAACAGAAAAGTGCGTCCGGGTATTGAAAAATTTCTTGGTGAAGAACACTTAAAAGTTTTTTTTACTGAAACACACTTAATTACGGGCGGGCAGCCCGTCGGTATGGCAGCAGGTGAGGCGATTGGACCTTATGGTGCCATCAAGCGGCGCTATCTAGTCCCGGTTCGCCCGGCAAAAGATCGTGATGGCGGCACGACGATGCAAGCGTATTGGGTGATCGATAGCACTGCCGGACGCAATGCGACCAGTCACAGTGGCGTGGCAGTGATCGGGCGCAATAATCGCTTAGGAATGCAAGTGTGGAGTGCCAATACCGGCTATCCCGGTGATTTCGATTACCGCGAATTTCACCGCAAGGACGATGTCAGCGGTCTACAATATTGGCGCGTCACGGGCAATAACGTCGAACTAGGATTTAAGGACTTATGGCATCCTGATTGGGCTGAATTCAAGGTCAAGCAGCATGCCCAACATTTCTGTGCCCTTGTAGAAGATGAGATTTCAACCTACGCCAAAGAAACAGGCAAGTTTGGCTTGGTTTCTTGCAACTACGACACCGAATTGTTTGGTCATTGGTGGTTCGAGGGCGTGCATTGGATCAAGGAAGTGCTGCGTATCCTATCCGCCAGTGAGATCGTGCAGTTGACCAGCGCCAGCGATTTCGTAGAGCAGCATCCGCCTGAACACTGGATCAATTTACCGGAAGGATCGTGGGGCGCGGGCGGTACGCACTTCACGTGGGATAATGAAGACACCCATTGGATGTGGACGCCGATCCGTGACGCTGAACGAAAAATGCAGAAACTGGCTGACAAATACGCCGACACCAGCGACGAAAATCTGATCGGTGTGCTGAACCAGACGGCGCGAGAACTGCTGCTGCTAGAGTCGAGCGATTGGCCCTTCCTCGTTACCACTGGACAAGCACGTCAATATGCGATCCAGCGGTTCACGCAGCATACAGAACGCTTCAATGAACTCGCACGCAGCATCGAACGCGATCAACCTGATGGCGCACTGGCGAAGCAGTTGTGGGAGTTGGATAAGGTGTATCCCGACATCAATTTCCGCGATTGGCGACGGCAGTAGTTTTCAACATTTGTCACAAACACGTCATCTCGCTCGTCATCTTTCATAGGTGGATTTTCTAGAAGTGAGGTGACAAATGCCCCGTATTCTCATTGCAGGTGGCAGCGGCGCGTTAGGACGCGAGATCGTTGCCGCGCTACGCCCCACTGGACATCCAATCCGAATCCTCAGCCGCAAGGCTGCGCCTACAACTATCGATCAGCGTGTCGAATGGGTACAGGCTGATGTAGCTACAGGGAGCGGTATTGCTCAAGGTGTACGAGATGTCGATGTTATCGTCAACTGCGTCAGTGATCCTTTCGGTAAGGCATATCAAACTGACGTGACTGGAACACGCCAGTTCCTACAAGCAGCGCGACAAGCAGGTGTTCAACATGTCTTACACATCTCTATCGTCGGCATCGACCAGATTCCCTCCACCTATTATCAAATCAAGCGTGAAGCTGAACAGGTAGTATGTGCGTCCGGTATTCCTTGGACGAACATCCGTATTGTGCAATTTCACACGCTGCTTGATCTGGTGATGCAGCGAATGACGGCACATTTGCTGCCATTTGTGCCACTACCACTGGACTGGAAATTCCAACTGATCGACACCAGCGATGTCGCAGCATATCTTGTACCACATATCCTCGGTACTCCAGCGGGACGCCTGCCCGATCTCGGCGGTCCAGAAGTGCTGCCCATGCGTCAGATTGCGCGGCAGTGGTTGGACGCAAAAGGGGATCATCGTCCACTGCTACCGTTCCAACTTTTAGGGCGGCTTGCCTTTAAGGAAGCGTCGGCAGGTTTCGTGCGAGAGAACAACCTCGTCCCTGACAGTCATTATGGCAGAGTCACATGGTCTGAATACGTGCGCCAGCGTTACGCCGTTGGACGCAATACAGCGAGTCGCGGTGGTACTTTGCTCAAGGAGAATCGCTAGTCATGAACGCACGAGTACGCATTGCCTTTGTCCGCGCATTGGTGCTAACGATGGGGATTTTCCACACGCTAACGGCATCAGCAATGCTGTTCGCGCCGGAGTGGTTCTTCCAAAATATAGGAACCTATCCACCTTATAATCGGCACTATACAGGCGATCTCGGCACTTTTCAACTCGCACTTGGCGTAGCACTGTTGTGGGCAGTACGCGCTCCTGAAAAGCATCACTTACTGATCGGCGCTGCGGCACTTGGCAATTTGCTGCACACGTTTAACCATGCCTACGATGATCTGTTGCTCCATAGTTTCCCATCCGGGCAAACTATCTTGCTGCTGATTTTTGCCCTATTACTGCTGATTGCTTGGCTAATCGATGTTCCAAAGCGCCAGCACATAGGAGCTTGAATTGACGGCAACTTTTGAGCAGTGGCGTCCAAAACTATTCGCGATCGCTTACCGCATGTTAGGCAGCAGCGTCGAAGCCGAGGATGTGGTGCAGGATGCGTATTTACGCTACCTCGCCATATCCTCAGCGGAAAAGCAGGATATCGATTCTGAGGAGGCATGGCTGCGAACTGTAGCGATCCGATTGGCGCTGGATCGGCTGAAATCGGCGCGGATGCAACGCGAAACCTATGTCGGACCATGGCTACCTGAGCCAGTGCGAACAGATCACAGCAACTGGATCGATCCAGCAGACGCCACCGAGCAATACGATTCGCTATCGATGGCTTTCTTGCTGCTACTGGAAAGTCTCACTCCCGATTCGCGTGCCGTGTTCTTGCTTCGGCAAGTGTTTGAGTACGACTATGGCGAGATCGCGTTGATTCTTGGCAAATCGGAAGCAAACTGCCGCCAATTGTTCAGCCGCGCCCGCAAGTTGATCGATGCACAGCGATCACGCTTGCGTAATACTCCCGACGAACATCGCGCTTTGCTGGAACAGTGCATTTCGGCTTTTCAGGCAGGTGATGTTAGTGCGTTGATGGAATTGATGGCGGAGGATGTGGTGAGTCAGTCCGATGGCGGGGGCAAAGTCTCCGCCGCTACAAAGCCGCTACAGGGTAAGGATCATGTGACCAAATTACTTCTCGGACTACGTCGTTTCATCGAACCCGGCATGACCTTTGAAATCGCCATGATCAACGGACGCGAAGGGATCATCAACTGGAAGGCAGACGGCACTATCGACAACGTAATGATCTTCACAGTGGCAGAAGGCAAAATCCAATCAGTGTTTATTGTTCGCAATCCCGATAAACTGACTCGACTCACCTAAACTGGCTTTCGATTCCCTATTGACTCTCGCCTCGCTGGACAGTGGATGATTCCTTACGTGCACAAATTGCTTGAGTTAAGCTGAGTTCAGATCTGATCCAGCAAGGAACTGAACTTGGCACGTGGATCGAGCCAAACGACTATCGCGTGGACTGACCAGCAAGAGAGATTTATGTGCATTCTCCACAACCTAATTCTACCAGCCGCGATGGCGTTATGGAGATTCAATATCTGGTAGTGAAAACCTAAAGGGAGGTAGTCGTGAAGAGTAGCAAGCACAGTTGCTACTCTTCACTATAGATGTCAAGGAGTGTCAATTGTGGCGGAAGGGGTTGGAGTTACCGTGCGCGTTGACGTCGGCACAGGAGTCGGTAAGCCAAAGTTCTCTTCCGTCATGAATGGCGCAACATCACGCGGCAAGGGATCGGTGGGAATCAGGGTTTGCCACGTATCGTTCAAACTGGTGACCAGAAGCGAGTTTGCCTGATTTGTTAGCCAATCGACGAACGCCTGCTGTCGAAGCCGTTCCAGATCGGCTGGCGACGGCACATCGATCTTGCGTTCCTCCACATATACGACTTCCCATTTGTCCCCTGCTTGGATTGGTCCTACGTACTGCTTCATCTGGTCGTCGCGAATCGGGTTCAGCGCCAACACTACTTCTTTTGGCAATTTTTGATCGCTGACGAAGCCGTAATCGCCACCATTGCCGCTGGTATTATCTAGTGAATACTGGCACGCCAGAGCCACAAAGTCCTCACCAGCTTCCAAGCGTTGGCGAATGTCTTTGGCGAGAGATTCTGTTGCTACAACAATAGTCTGCAGATCGACCAGCGAATCACCATCAGCGTTGGTTCTCTTGCCGTTGATCTTGAATAGGTGGTAGCCCAGAGGACTGGATAGCGGACCAACTATCGCGCCAACTTCCGCCGCAAAGACTTGATCACTATCATTGAGTCCGGGCGTCAACCCACCACGAGAGATAGTGCCAAGTGTGCCGCCGTTGCCCAGCGCCACTGGATCAGTTGAATATTGGCAGGCAACATTGCGGAAGCTTTCGCCAGCCTGCAATGCCTTCAGCGCAGCGTCAGCATCCGCTTGCGACGCTGCGATCACGCGCTTCACTTTGTAAGTAATGGCATCTGGAAGTACCGCAAACTCATTGCCAATGATCGGGCGAAGGGCATCCGCCTTGACCGCCGTCTCCGCAACTAGATCCAGCTCCGCACGCGATAATCCCGAATAACGCTCCGCTACCGCTGCGTACTGATCCAAGATTGCTGGAATCTTGAATTTTGCGTCTTTATCCATTTGCATATCGAACTGGCGAATCCAGTAATCGGTGATGTCATCCGCCTTGAGTGCTAAGTTGCGTGATGCGAATTCACGCCGAGTAATCGCTTCGCGTACCATCACATCATAAATGTCGCGCCCGAAACGATCGGAATTTGCAAGTGTATTAAAGACTCCGGAGACTTGCTGCACCGCCTCAGTATTATTCCCAGTCGGCTTGCTAAAATTGAAATTCTCGATACCTAAGGTTTCAACGATCCGTCGAGCATTGTTGAGCAAGCGGAAGCGTTCATAACGCACACGCGCCCTAAACTGACCAAGCGATATTGTCTCATCCCCTACCTGCACAATGGGCAGTGCTAGATCAAGATCGGTGCTATCAGTGGCACGGATGTAGGGGGTGCTGGTCATCGTTGGTGTGCGAGTCGGACCAGTCGGTGTTAGCGTTGGTCGTGCCGCTGCCGTCAGGGTAAAGGAACGACTAAAATCCTGGATCACTTCAGGAGTAGCAACAGGACCACAGGCAGTTAATAACATCACCATGCCGAGCAAGGTAATAACAATACGGTACAAGACCTTCATCTGCTTACTTCGATCTCCTGACTGGTAGCATTCATTGATAATTAGTTACGCGTTGCCATTTGCTGTACAGATTGCGTGATTGTCACTTGCCATGTTTCACCCGGAGCAAGGTGGATATTCCAGAGATGCAGAAATACCGTACCTTGATAACCACGCTCGAAGCCTGCTTCGGAAAGCGAGATTGTTTCCAGTGGATACTGCCATAAAAAGCATGGACGGCTGATCTCTGTACGCAATGTTAGATTACGAAGATTAGTATCGGCTGTGTAACGGGTAATTGCTTCAAATTCGCGAATAGCGTTGAGCAGTAAACGTTCATGTGCATCATTGATGTGCAGTGCGCAATAGTGCAAATCTTGACCACCATCGAAGCCAACCACTGTTTCCACACCGAAGCGTAAATCGACGGCTTGATCAGCATTGTGACTCAAGTTGTAAACAACCCGCAGTGCCGGACTATGCTGCTGTTGATAGGCGGTCTTGTGCACAATCACGTCGCGTCGTACTTCGCCGATCCAGACCTGTCCGCGTCGTTGCAAGCGCAGGATCGCCTCGGCTTCGTTGCAAGTGGCATTCAGCACCTCGTATGGCTGATTAATAAAATCACCTTGCTCAGCGTACTGCGCGTGATAAAACTCGTTGAGAGTGGTAGAAGGCGCAATAAAATGATCGATGAATGATCCGTGTCGATGCCAGTCATAGATCAGTAGATGTTCTAAGCCAGCTTCTTTGGCACGCACCACTTTGCTACGACTACTCTCTGGCTCCTGATGAGGCGACAATGGTGTGATCAACGTGTTATCGGCGGCTGCCTCTACCAACTCGATATGATAAGCCTCACGCTGCCGCGTCATTACGTTGGCGAGATTGTAGTGCGCTGGACGGTAATCTAGCTCAAAGAGAGCACCACCACGTGCCGGACTCCAGTAGGAATTGAGGGGCCAACCACTAATGATTACGTCTTCATAGCCATCAAGATCGAGATCAGCGCGGGTCAACTGAATGGGAGATTCGTGATCGCTCACGGCATTCTCGGCGGCAAGTAAACCAGCATAATTGGCAACGCGGAAATTGAACAGATAAATGCCGCCAAACAAGCCATGCCAATAGGGATCATTGCTCTGCGACGACCATAGTAGATCCAGTGCCATATCCCGTTTGCGACCACGCCGCATATCATGGATTTTGCGGCTGACAAATAACATGCGTTTGTGCATGTGATTCACTTCATCGTACTTGACCATGAATCCACGCCAAAGACCACCGCGCATAAAGCGGGTGACGTCACTTCGGTTGGCGTTGTTCATCGCTTGTAGCAGCCGATCCAGGTTGTGGCTCATCTCCGTCGGCAGACTCCACACACCCATTTCCATGTAGCTGGCGGAGGGGAGATAGGCGCGACCAAGCGGTGGATATTTGGCAAGATACTGCGAGGGTGTGGTCGTCTGCAACCAATCGCTGTTGTGTTCGAGGGCAGTGAATAGACTTTCCATGTATTTGCCATCGCCCCAACAATGCTCATAAGTTTGGGGCCATGTGCCGAATTTCTCGCCGTCATCACCCATCAGCGCGATTTTGGGTTGATTACTGGTGAGTGGCTGTGAGGCTTGTTCACGCAGCCATTCAATCGCGACATCTACTGTTTCCCACGGAATGCTGTAGCGTAAGCGCGTCAGGCTAGGAAATAAGGCAACAGGAAAACCTTGATCCTCAGTTAGGTAATACCCGAACAAATCGCCGTCCCGATCAAAGCCAACACTCTCAAAATGGGTGTCGTCCACGATTACGTATTTAATGCCCGCTTCGGCAATCGGGCGAGCTAAATGCGGTTCCCAGACGCGCTCTGCCAGCCATGCACCTGCTACCTCACAGCCGAAGGTCGCTTGCACTTCGGCGGTCATCTTTTGCACCTGACCGACCTTATCCTCATCAGGCAGCACAGCAAGCACCGGATCGTAATAACCGCCAGACAGCAGTTCTACCTGTTTGCGCGTCACTAATCGCTGCAATCGTTCTACGATCTCGCCGTGATGCTGCTTTAGCCAATCGAGCAGTGGTCCACTGTAGTGCATAGCGACTCGAATAGTGGGATGCTGCTCTAGGAGTTCGATCAGTGGTAAGTAACTTACGTTGACGCTGTGTTCAACCACATGGTCAAACTGACCAACTGGTTGATGGTTGTGAAACACAAGCATCAAGTAGAACGGAACGGACATTGAACCTCTGATGGAGTCGCAACTTAAGGGGGCAGATTATACCACGCGCCATTTCTTAACATTAGCTCAGCTAGCAAAACGCAATCCTACAACACAATTGAGACATGTATGCGGTTGTGAGGACATCTCGATCCGCGTAAACTCTGCGACGAAATAGGTGTAGTTCAGGCATCTCATCTTTACCGGAGCCACTATAACCATGCAGCCCGGAATGCGAATCGGTCAGTATGTGCTCATTGAGCAGATCGGACAGGGCGGGCAAGCTACCGTCTGGTCTGCTGAGGACGTGCAGTTAAAGCGTACCGTTGCGATTAAAACCATCAATTTGACGACACAGGTGCAACCGGGCGTCCTTGCCAGTTCGTCGCCCGCCACGTCGCCAGTGGCATTAGAAGAACAAGTGCGGCGCTTCCGCGCAGAAGCAGAGATCATCGCCGATCTGGAGCATCCCTTCATTCTGCCAGTGTACGGGTTCGGTCAGCAAGAGGACTGGCTCTACATCGTGATGCGCTACATGCCCGGCGGCACGCTGAAGAAGTTGGTGCAGTCGGGAAAGTTATCGTTGGAAGAAGTTGTCAAGATCGCCGAACCGATTGCCGATGCGCTCGATCTGGCTCACATTCGCCACATCGTCCACCGTGACATCAAATCGGTGAATATCTTGCTAGATGCACAGAAGCGCCCATATCTGGCAGATTTCGGGCTTTCAGTGACACAGGGCGACGCAGGTGCAACATCGGGTTCGGGAACACTGGCGTACATGGCACCTGAACAACTTAAAGGTGCATCGTTCGACCACCGCTCCGACATTTACTCGTTTGGCATTCTACTCTACGAGATGTTCACGGGAACGCCGCCACAGTTCAACAACCAGCACTGGAACCTGACGCAGATGCTCAGCGGCGCAGAACTGCCACACTCCTTCGACATCCCGGAAGCGGTGTTTGATGTGCTGCGGCGCGCTACTGCCGTTGACCCAGCAGATCGCTATGACACTGCGGCAGAAATCGTACGCGACCTAAAGGACATCCAGCAGCGCAGACCAGAGTTCACAGAAGATGACATCCTGCTGCCGATCAACGATCCGGCACTGCAAGCCTCCATTGACGCTCACAACTTATTCGATGCGGCGCTGGCAAAGTGGGCGGATGGCGCAGGACGTTTCCGCCTGTACGAAGAAGACTTCCAGTATGTGGATTCGTTCTACAGCGATAATGACAACTGGGGTTTCGAGCTTGATGATGCCTCGCGCCGGATGATGCTTCGTGCCGCGCTTGAGCATGGCTACCATCTTGACCTGTGGTGGGATCGTACGGAGAACGTGGCGGATAAGCGGGCAGTAGCGCTGCAAACGCTAACTAGCGAACTACCCAGCGCCCGACTACGCGCGATTGAGAAACTAACTGCGCTGGAAGACTCAACCCCACCAGCGATCCCGACACGAGTGGCGACGATCATCGAGTTCGATCCGGATGCGGATGTGCAGTTAGCAGGTGTGAAGCTGCTGGAAGCACGTGCACAGCGATCAGCCTCCGGTTCGTGGCGCGAGTACGCTTATAGCGCCGAAATCGACAATATGCTGGCATCGTTGGCAGCTAAGGATGCTGATGCTAGCGTTAGTGAAGCAGCGGCACGGGCGATCAGCCGTTTGCGGGCTGAAAAGCCGCTGAAGCGGATCGCTGCAGCGACCAGTGATCCTGACGCAGGAGTTGCAGATCGGGCACTACAGTCGTTGATTGATGCGCGGGATGAAGCGCCCGCGCTGCCAACATCCATTCCCGCCGATCTAAGGCGACGGGCGTTCGTAGCACTGACCATGCGTCAACTACTAGCCGGCAACTTCCTACTGCGCTTCATCGGCGCGATGCTCGGCTTCGTGATCGGCTGGGTGGGCATTGCACTGGCGGTATTTACTGATCAATTCACCGCTAGTGCCTTGACGGACAACACGCTGCTGCTGGCTGCCATCGGTAATGCGGTAGTGACTGGCTTATTCTGGGGTGCGATCTTTGCCATCCCGTTCACCGTCACTATCGAGATCGCGCAGCGGTTGAAGGTGTGGACGCCACTGGGACGCTCGGTGCTGGCGGTGGTAATCGGTGCTGTGCTGTTCGTGCTGGGGTTCTGGCTGCTGCGACTACTCAACTACAACTTGCCCGACGCCCCCAAATGGGACTACTTGATCGGCTTATGTGGGCTGATCGCGGCTGGATTTGCCTTCCCGACGGGCTTCCGCTTGCCAGACTGGGCGAGGGCATTGATCGGCGCGGTGGCGGTGTTTGTGGCGCTATATCTCAGCTATAGCTACCAATCGCAGGTGTTCATCGATTGGTCACTGATCTACTTGCCGATGGGCAGCGAGGTGAGGCTGGCGACGGCATTCGCGGCGGGGATCGGCGTGTTGGTGCATCTGCCGGAGTGGATGCCGGGATTGCGCCGCGCCTTCAGAAGACGGGGGCGCAAGTAAGCGCGAGTCGGAGGGTAAAAAGCTCCTGATATTATCAGGAATAACAGGTGGCAGATCAGGAATTTGGTAGATGAAAAGCTGGAAGATGGTTTGGAGAATTTAACTGGCAGGGATTGTAGTAGTGGGTGGGTTTAGAAACCCACCCCTACATTGACACCGACATTATAGGCTAGAAGCCGCTGAGGTGGCTGAGATCGGCGCGACCTTTCGCCAACGCCGCCACGTATTGCAGCAGCGCAAGGCGATTCTCGCGCACGGCGTCATCCTTATCCATCACCAGTACCTTATCAAAGAATGTGGTGACGGCGGGGATGATCGGCTGGAAACTGCTCAAGAACGCAGACACATTGTCAGTAGGTTTGAGTGCCGCATGCGCCTGCTGCGCTGCCTTGAACAAGACTACGGACTCCTCCGGTGTGAGTAATTCGGGCTTCAGGATGTAAGCTGGTTTGTCGCGGGTGATGCGAACGCAGCGGGCGAAGGAATCGAGCAGCTGACTCCAATCTTCGCGCTTGACCCAAGCTGCCAATTCCTGCACGCCGAGCAACGCCTGATAGGGATTATGACCTTGCTCAGCCAACACCGCATCCACAGAGTCGTGCGGTAAGCCAAACTCATCTAGCAGCAGCACGCGCAGCCGTCCTACGATGAAGGTGAGCACATCTTTTTGCTTTTCAGCGCTGACTGAAACGGGCTGCTTTTCCGCGATGATGCGGATTGCTTCGCGCAGGTCGATCTGACATTGGTTTTTGAGCAGCACTTGCACGACACCGAGCGCGGCTCGACGCAGGGCGAAAGGATCGGCGGAAGCGGTGGGCGCAAGATCAACGGCAAACAGACCAATCAGACTATCCAAACGATCTGCGACAGACAGCAGCAAACCGGCAGGACTCTGCGGCAGTTGATCGCCCGCGCTGCGTGGGAGATAAGACTCGAAGATGGCTTGAGCAACTTCGGCAGGCTGCCCTTCTAACCTAGCGTACTCGCGTCCCATCACGCCTTCTAGCGAGGTCATCTCCACAACCATTCGCGTCGCTTGATCGGCTCTGGCGATAGCGGCGGCAGCCTGCGCGGTCTTGAGCGCATCACCGCTGACACCGAACAACGCCGCCAATGGTTCAACATAGCTGCTCAGACGTAAACTCTTATCGTAAAGCGATCCGAGCTTTTCCTGAAAGGTCATGGTCTTGAGGCGGGGCAACCGATCTGCTAGCTTGTGCTTGCGATCATCGTTGAAGAAGAAGTCGGCATCAGAGAAGCGGGCGGTGAGAACGTGCTCGTTACCCTTAATCACTTCGTCTAGATGTAGGCTGTCGCCGTTACGTACCGCGATGAAATAGGGCAGCAGTTTGCCTTCTTTACCCTCAATAGCGAAATAGCGCTGTTTGCTTGCCATCACCTTGATCAGCACTTCGCGGGGCAGATCGAGGTACTTCTTGTCGAACGAACCACGCAGCGCGGTTGGCTGCTCAACGAGGTTAGCGACTTCCGCCAGTAGTTCGTCATCCTGTAATGCCGATCCGCCGACCTCTTGCGCCAGCTTCTGCACCTGATCCCAAATCACGCGACGGCGCTCCTCGACGCTGAGGATGATCCCGTTATCGCGCATCAACGTCAAATACTCATCCGCATCTCGGACACTGAACTCTGGCGATCCGGTGGGACGAGTACCGCGCGTGACGCGATCACTGAAGGTCGCCGCATACTCGAAGGGGATGATCGCCTCACCGATCAGCGCTACAAACCAACGGATCGGGCGGGAGAAGGCGATACCACTGCTGTTCCAGCGCATCGTGCCTGTGAAGTTGATGCTCTCAATTAAGCCGGGAAGCGCCTCCTGCAACACTTCTTGCGCTGGTCGTCCGGTTGTTTTGACCAGCGCCGCCGCGAACTGTCCACCTTCGATCTCGTGAACCTTGAGCATACCGACGGCGATCCCTTGCTTGCGGGCGAAGCCTTCTGCGGCGGGCGTCGGCTGACCGAGCGAATCAAACGCCTTATTGGCTGGTGGTCCCTTGATCAACTTTTCCTCGTCAGGCTGACGGGCAGCGACCTTCTTCGCTAGTACAACCAGACGACGCGGCGTACCGCTGATCTCGATGCCTTCGTGCGTTAAGCGCAAATCGCTGAACAGCTTGGGTACGGCGGTTTTCAACTGCGCTAGCGCGGACTCCAGATCAGTAGCGGGAAGTTCCTCAGTACCAATCTCAATTAGCACATCGGCGGGATCGGCGGGGGCGCTGACTGTGGGAAGTCCGCTGCGAGGCTGCGCGAAATAGGTCCAACTCTTGCCGTTTTCCATCATGGGATATTCCATGCGCTGGCGCTGCTCGGCAAATGCTTTTGACACATTACGGGTCATTGCCGCCATGCGCCGGAAATAGCCCGCGCGTTCCGTTACACCGATAGCACCGCGGGTATCCAGCACATTGAACAGGTGGCTGCACTTAAGCACATAGTCATAAGAGGGGATCAGTAATCCCGCCTCAAGCGCACGCTGATGTTCGCGCTCGTAAGTATCATAAACCTTCTTTAAGCCATCGACATCAGCAACGTCGAAGTAGTAGGTGCTGTGTTCGATCTCCGATTGAAGGAAGATGTCGCGGTAGGTGATGTCCTGTGTCCATTCGATGTCCCATGCAGCATTTTTTCCTTGCAGCGCCAAGACAATGCGCTCCAAGCCGTAAGTGATTTCTACACTGGTGGGATCAAGCTTGAGTCCACCTGCCTGCTGGAAGTAGGTGAATTGGGAGATTTCCTGACCATCAAGCCAGACTTCCCAGCCCAAGCCCCACGCACCGAGCGCCGGACTTTTCCAGTTATCTTCCACGAAGCGAATGTCGTGCTTACGCAGATCAATGCCGATGGCTTCGAGGCTTTGTAAGTACAGTTCTTGCGGATTGCCGGGATCGGGCTTAAGGATGACCTGATATTGATAATAAGATTGCATCCGGTTGGGATTCTGACCGTAACGTCCGTCATCAGGACGTACACTTGGCTCGACGTAGGCGACGCGCCACGGTTCGGGTCCGAGGACGCGCAGCAGCGTCGCGGGATTGCCCGTACCAGCGCCAACCTGAACGTTATAGGGCTGCCACAGCAAACAGCCATTCGCCGCCCAGAACTCGTGCAGCTTCATGATCACTTCTTGAAAGTGATAGTGATACACAGTGGATACCTCTCGGTAAAGTAAGTACGCGGGAACGTGATCGTGGCGAGGGATTATAGCATAGGGGAAGGGCGTGCTGAACCCTTAGTCTGAGTCGGGACGATGACTCAATACTGGGCGTTCAAGCACTCGACTATTGGCACGAAGCACCTGTCCCCCTCTCCACAAAGTGGACGAGGAGGAACCAAGTAACATCGCTTACTTGTTATGCCTACTAATTGAATAGTCAGATAGGCTCTGATAGCGATTATTCCAAGCACGCTGACGCATGTGCAGCCAGATAATCCGCGATGACGCGCCCCGCCAGATCGTGACCAGCCTGATTCCAGTGGGTGTCGTAGGTGTAGTAGAGGACATCGCCGCGTGCGGTGGCTTCGGTGAAGGCAGGTAGCAGATCGATGAAGGGGATGCCCATTGACTCGATAACCTGTTTGATCACATCACGTTGATTATCTAACCGCGCCAGTATTTCGTCGTAGCTCTGCGTGGCGGGCTGCTCCGTCATATACTCGCCAGCTTTACCGACAGTCTGCTGTTTGAGGTCGAGCATGACCCGAGGACGATCAGCGGCGGCGACGTAGGGCATCAAGATATGTGCCTTGTCGGGAAAGTAGGCGAAGTAAAAGCAGTTTGATCCAGCGGACTGCTGCATATCTGCTAACGCTTTTTTGAACAGATCGAGATTTGATGACTGTTGATAGGTTTCTTTGGTGGCGTTGAGCAGAGAAATATAGGTATCGAAGAAGACCATATCGTGCTTTGCACCATTGATCTCGATGGTGACGGGATACTGGAATGGTCCTTTATTATCCGATTCCCAGACTCTGGCGTTGGGATCAAACGGTTCGATTTTCTGACGCAATAAAGAGGGCAGGATGAAATCGTTGTTCCACGCGCTGGCAGCCACATCGTAGAGATCGTTGCCCTCGAAAAAGCCGAGGATGATGATACGTGGGTTGTATTTCAGCCCGTAATCTCGCAGTATGCGCGCTTCTTCGGCGGGTCCATAACCACGAAAGCCGAGATTACGCACCGCCAAGCCGCTATCTTTCGCCAGCACATCAGCCCATGGCAAGCTGACGTTGGCGGCTTCGGTGTACGAATCGCCTAATGTGATCACCGGATAGTCGGGGGCAGGTGTCGCTGGCACACGGAAGCCATCGGCATCCCATTGCAGATGATGCTCAGAAAGGACAGCATAAGGATCGGCTGGAGG
The DNA here is from genome assembly GCA_019637555.1 of Anaerolineae bacterium. Classification (GTDB taxonomy): domain Bacteria; phylum Chloroflexota; class Anaerolineae; order Aggregatilineales; family UBA2796; genus JAHBVK01. Next base: position 6,408 of record JAHBVK010000077.1, on the reverse strand, counting down.
TGCAATCTTGCCGGGACGGTGAATGAACATATCCCCGATACCTGCCGTAAACTGCACGACTCCCATATCGACAGAATTGGCGCGATCTGATGCCCGCAACGACGGAAATAAGCGAAACATGACCTCTAATAGACCAAAGGCGAGAACGATCCCAAAGGCGACCATTAGCGCCCGAACTAGCCAAAATTTGATAACTCGCATCAATCGCTCGATCCAGTATCCGACAAGATTGTAGGGCAACGTGCGGGAAGGATTGTCGCACGGTTTAGGGAAGAGTAACAGTAGCAGATGATTAGCGTTAAGGGTGCGAGGTGAGCAGTGGGGAGGCATTGCGCTCTCCCCATTGAAACTAGCATCGCTACTTCGTCGCGTTGACGGTAGCCAACCATTTCTCAGCAACGGCAGCGGGACCTTCAAGCGGGAGCCAGTGTCCATAATCGGAGAAGTGATAGACATGCTGTGCACCGAACTGCTCCGCGAAGTTCGAAGCAGCGAAGGGATCACGATCACCCCACATGACGGCAGAAGGGATACGCGCGTTCAGTTCTCGCAGTTCAGTTTCCCAACCAGCAAAATCAACGGCTGGATTACGTTCACGATAAAGGCGCAAGATCATGCGGCGGACGCTGGGCTTAGTATAGGACATCTCGAAGACGCCGCGCAGATATTCCGGCGTCAGTGCGGGAGAAATGTTCTGAACGACTTTGCGGAACATGTTGAAATTGATCGCTCGAAGCGTTAGTTCGCCAAGCAGCGGGACACGATAGATCTGCGCGTTGGGATGCCAACGGTAACTGGTGAAGAAGCTAGTGTTGAAGATAGTGATGCTGCGTACCGCTTCGGGATGGCGCACCGCCCATGCCAAACCGTAGTGACCGCCGAAGTCATGAGCAAACAGATGCACAGGTTCGGTTAGTCCGGCGGTGAGACGGAAGCTCTCCACGAAGCGCGCCATATTCTCCAGCGAAAGGTCGAAATCAGCGAGCGCGGTAGAGCGTCCTAAGCCGGGGAGATCGGGAGCAACAGCCCGTAACTGTGATCCCAGCCGCGCGATCAACGGATTCCACATGTCGCCCGAATCAGGTACGCCGTGCAGGAATAGGGCTGGTTCACCCGCCTCGGTACCGGCGACCTGATAGTAGACATTTGCGCCCAAGATATTGATATTTTTAGACATGGTTACCTCATTGTTTTCAGGTGAGCTTCGCAGATTCTGGTATTTGCGTTAGGCGGTGGCAAACACTGACATTTGCCATTTCTCAGCTACGGCATCAGGTGCTTCAAGTGGCAACCAGTGACCGTATTCGGGGAAATGATGCACTGTGGCGTTCCCATAGCGATCCGCGAAGTGCGGTGCGGCAAAGGGATCACGATCTCCCCACATTACCGTCGTCGGGACGTGCGCCGTCAGTGCTTTCAACTGATCTTCCCAACCAGCGAAGTTACGCGGATCTTGTTCGCGATACAGACGTAGGATCATCCGACGGACGTTGGGATTGGCGAATGACATGTTGTAGACACCACGTAAGTAGGCTGTGCTCAGTTCCGGAGAAGTCTTCTGAATCACACGCCGATACATCTCGAAGGGCATCGTGCTGACTGCCAACTCACCGATCAGCGGTGTACGCCAGAGCTGCGCGTTGATGTGCCAACGGTATTGTGACGAGAAGGCGATGTTAAAGATCGTAATGCTGCGTACCGCTTCTGGATGACGCACCGCCCATGCCAGACCGGGATGTCCGCCGAAGTCGGTAACAAAGAGATGCAGCGGCTCATTCATCCCAGCGGCAAGGCGAAACTCTTCTGTGAAGTTCGCCAGATTGTTGAGGGAGACATCAAAATCGGTGGGCGCAGTTGACTGCCCCAAGCCGGGTAGATCAGGCGCAACCGCACGTAGATTGCCGCCAATACGTGCGATTAGTGGATCCCACATGTCGCCAGCATCGGGTACGCCGTGCAGGAATAACGCCGGTTCGCCGGAGTCAGATCCGGTTACTTTGTAGTGAATTTGTGCGCTTTGGATGGTGACGGTTGGCATGATGACCTCGGCTCCAGAAATGTGAATGGTTATTCGTGTTTGGATATGGTAGCATTATATGAAGGATTATTCGCATTTGTCAACGAGGTAGAAATGCTACTTTCGGATGATTCTGATCCGAGCGAAACCGAAGAAACGCTACGTCATATTCCAAAGCAGGAGCGCGGAAGGCAGCGCGTCAACAAGATTCTGGATGCGGCATCACAAGTGTTCGCAGAAGTTGGTTACGAATCAGCGACCACAATTCTGATCGCAGAGCGGGCGCAAACCTCGGTGGGATCGCTGTATCAGTTTTTTAAGAACAAAGAGCAGATCGTACGGGCACTGGTAGATCGCTATGTGGCGCAGGCAAGTGTAATGTTTGATGCCGTGCCAATCGAAGCATTCACCACGATGACGATAGAAGAGATGACCGATCACTTCGTTGATCCACTGCGAGAGTTCGTCCGTAATAACCGCGATTTCCATGTGATCTTCGCCAGCTCATTGGCGTTCGGTTATCTGGGTGAGGCGATCCGTGTGATGGATGAGGGTTTGATCATGCGTACCGATGCCGTATTTGCCCTACGCCGCCCCGATCTTTCGCCGCGCGAACGGCGCAAGTATGCGTTGGTGAGCATGACTATCGTGAAGGCGCTGATGGGTTTAGCACATATGTCGCAGGAATACACTTTGGACGAAGTATTCGATGAGATGAAGGCTTTATCCAATCGCTATCTAGAACCGATCATGGGAGCGGCGCTGCCGAAATAAACTCGTAAGAAGCCCGTCACTGTCTCGTAAGCAGTTTGGCTAACACTAACGCTTGTAAGTTAATTGTTGGAGGATAGCGTAATGTTTATCAAGCGTTTAGTGGTTGCGGCTTCACTTCTGACTCTGCCCTTACTTGGCAGTGGCGTTGGAGCAGCAGCGCAAACAATGTCCGGTGCGAACTTTACGGTACGTATCGAAAATGTGTCGGGACAGAATACGCAAGTGTATTCGGACATCGGAATCGCGGGCATCCCTGTGAACGATACAGTTCGCCGTGCCGCGATGCCGAGTGAGGCATACGAGTTCACAGTGAAGGCAGTAGCAGGAGATCGGCTGTCGTTCGCTGCGATGTACGGGCAATCGAACGACTCGTTCTTCGGCGCGAGTGACGCAGGTATTGCGCTGTTCGATGATAGAGGTAAGGCGATCAGTGGCGACGTATCCGATCAGGTGGTGCTGTGGGACGCAGGCACCGAAGTTAATGAGCCACTCGGCACGGGCGCAAATCAGGGACCGCGACAGTCAGGACCTGATGCAGGTGAGGTTGAGAACGGCGTCGTGCAGGTTGTAGGCGTTACGGACGAATTTCCGGCGGCAAATACGTTACTACACGTCACCTTGACACCAGTCACCGACACACAGATCAAGGTGCGGATCGAGAATACGACTGGCAGCGCACCCGTCCCGACTGGTATCTCGCCTGTACTGTACGTTGTCCACACAGCCGATCAGGTTGCACCATTGTTCAAGACAGGTGAGAAGGATCGCGGATTGGGCTTGGAGCGCATCGCGGAAAGCGGTAACGCCGAAGTGTTGGCTCCTGCAATTGCTGGCAGCGCAGTGATGAACGTCGGTGCTTCACCCGGTGTGTTTGTAATTACTAGCGGCGATCAGCTTGCGCCGATCTTCAAGGCGGGCGAGAAGGATCGCGGTCAGGGCTTGGAAGCGCAAGCGGAAGATGGCAATCCGACGGCGTTGAGCGAAGCATTAACTTCGATGAGCATGAGTATGAGCGCCGCCTACAAGCAAGTCGGTGTGTTCAATACGCCAGTTGGCGCGGACAAGCCGGGTCCATTAGCGCCGGGAGCAGCCTTCGAGTTCACCTTCACCGCCGCGCCGGGGGATCGCCTGTACTTCACCGAGATGTTCGGACAGTCCAACGATCTATTCTTCGCGCCAGATGAGAATGGGATCGCGCTGTTCTCCGGCAAGGGCACGCCAATCAGCGGGTCGATCACAGGTTTGATCCAGCTCTGGGACGCTGGAACAGAAGTGAATCAGGAACCGTTCGTCGGTGCTGATCAAGCGCCGCGTCAAATTGCTCCGAATACAGGCGCGGCTGAGAATGGTGTGGTGCTGCCGATCTACGCGGTGACAGACGGCTATCACTATCCAAGCGTGTTGAGTTCGCTCAAGGTGACGATCACCAATGATATGGGCATGACCGTCAATATGATGGCGATGCCGACGGGGAATGATGCGATGATGGCGGAAGCGACACCAGCCAAGTAGTAAGTAACGAGTAATGAGTGATGAGTATCGAGTGAAGCAACTTATTGTCTTCACTCGTTACCGTTTGTAGAAAGCAGTTTAGCGGCAGCCGACGCCAACACGCTGACAGAATAGATCGCTGAGATCAATCGTGGTTTGCGCTTGCACCGAGAGGTAGAACTGTTCCAGAGTGCCGATGCCGAGATAGACGTTTTGCACGTATGCCTTCATCCCCGCCATCATTGCCTGATCACCGATCTTCTCCCCTAGTTCACGCAAGAACACCGCACCACCACCGTAGATGTTGCTCATGAAATCGTTGAAGTCGCGGTAGCCCGTCATCGGCGTGTTCAGCGGACGAACAGTTTGCAGGCGGTTGTACCACGTCAGGATCGATGCCCAGTAGGTTTCTGCCGAGTTTGCGCCGCCGTATTGCGTGTATTTGTAGAACAGATAGCCCGCGTACTGCGTCATGCTCTCATCTAGCCAAGCATTGTTCAGCGTATCGTTACCTGCGATGCCATAGAACCACTGATGCCCGACTTCGTGCGCGGTGATAAAACGGCGGTAGACGCTATCGCGCTCGTTGTTGATGAACAGGATGTTGGGATATTCCTCGCCACCGCTAGAAAAGACCATCGAGACAATATCAAGTTCGGCGTAGGGGTAAATGCCGAACTGGTTTTCGTAGAAGTTGAAGGCAGCGACGGCGATCTGACCGATCTCCTCGGCGGCAGCTTGGCGACCAGAAAAGGCGATCCGAATCGGCACACTTGCGCCGCTGATGGTCATGTCGCGCCAACCACGCCCCTGCACGATGATGAAGTTGCGGACAGGTCCTGTGACGATGGTATAGGTGGTTTTGCTGCCGTCGGGAGATTGCTCGACAGTTTTGGGCATGCCCACGAAATAAGTGGCGTAGTTGGCGGAAACGCGCAGTTTGACCACATGCAGCGCCGATTCAGTGTAGGCGTAATCGAGGCTGTTTGTGCCGACATCTTGCCGCCAACCGGAGGCGTCGAACACCGCGACGATGGGATAGGGTTCGCTAACGTAATAAAAGCCGCCACCTTCGACGGAAATGGTGTAGCGCATGTCGATGGTCGCGCCAGCTCCGGGCTGCACGACTGCACCGAGCGGCACGCTGAAAATCGTCCGATCCGTATCAAGGAACTGCCCTTGAGTCGGAGCGCCGTTGACTGCTAGATCGAGGACATCCGTGCGCCGCCCGCCATGCTTCGGATGATTCTGATAAAGACGCAAGATCACGCGATCTACAGCGACATAGGCGCGATTGACGAACAGAATCCGCGCTTGCCCGCGCATCTGTCCAGTGGCGCTATCGAGATCAATCGCCAGCAAGTAGCGCGTGCGATTGAGATAAGGCTGTGCTACCCCTGCCATGCCGGGACGCGCGAACACCGGATCGGTGAACAATGATTCATCTGGCAAGGTCAACTCGTCTTGTGCATGGACGGGTGCATCTATTGCAACTATCGTGATGACTACTACTAGCGTTAATAAGAGCCGCAACATTCGCACGGTTCGCTCCTCAATGAACGTCGTGGCGATTGTACCTGTAAACTCTGCCTGCCACACTGAATATTAGATGATGTACATTGAACACATGACGCTGATTGAACGACTTCGAGAGCGATTGCGTGCTTTTCTCTCGGCTGAGAGCAATTCGCTGCTGCACATCTTGCGCAGTTACGTGGTGCATATGGGCACTAACGACTTACACGACGTTGATGCGGCTGCGGCTGAGTTACTCAACGAGATCATCGTAGAGGCACTCACCCGCCGTCAGAATGTGCTAATACTCTTTACCTTCAGCAGTTCGCTGCTAGTGAAAGTAGACGGTACAACGATCTTGCTCAGGCGCATGTCAACGTGGTATTGCGCGAGGAATTGCTGGCGAATGCAGCTTTTTTACAAGAAGCAACTAGGCAAACCGCTGCCACTGCAAACTGAGGGCGATAAACAATAAGCCCGAAGTTGTACTTCGGGCTAAATAGTTGCAACAAAAGTAACGCAGATCGCTAGCTAAGCTTAGCCTCGCTCTTGTTACCGTTCGTTGGGGTTGGCGGCACGCTGCCTGCACCCGCCGCTTCGGTAGCAGTGGC
>JAHBVK010000076.1 GCA_019637555.1 Anaerolineae bacterium | reverse complement strand
ATCATATCGGCGCTGGTGATGGTGCTGAGACGATGGGCGATCACGAAACTGGTACGTCCCTTGAGCAAGCGCTTGAGCGCCTCCTGAATCACCTTTTCGGTCTGCGTGTCAATGCTGCTGGTCGCCTCATCCAAGATCAGCACGCGCGGATCGGCGAGCAGTGCACGGGCAAACGATAGCAACTGCCGCTGCCCGCTGGAGAGCAGGGCGCCACCTTCCTTGATTTCCGTCTGGTAACCATGCTCCAGCTTGCTGATGAAGCCATCCGCGCCCACCGCTTTCGCCGCCGCGATCACTTCCTCGTCGCTGGCATTCAGTCGTCCATAGCGAATGTTATCCAGCACCGTTCCGGCGAACAGATGCGTTTCCTGCAAAACGACACCGATCTGGCGGCGTAAGCTGCGTTGTGTGACTTTGCGAATATCGTAGCCATCAATGCTCAAGCTGCCCTCGGTGACATCATAAAAGCGCGTCAGTAGCTTGATCATGCTGCTTTTGCCCGCGCCCGTATGTCCGACGAAGGCTACTGTTGCACCAGCAGGCACATTGAGATTGATGTCACGCAGCACTAGCTCACCCTCTTTGTGGCGCTTGTCGGTATCGCCATGCGCAGCACTGCCATTATTCTTACCATCCTGTTTGTTCGTCCCATCACTGCCCTCGCGATGATCCTCCACCGTATAGCGGAAACTCACGTGATCGAATTTCACGCTGCCCTTGATCGCAGGCATTTCAACGGCATCGGGCGCGTCTTCGATCTCGATGGGCATGTCCATGAGGGTAAAGATCTTGTCGCCTGCTGCCATCACTGCCTGAAACATGTTGTAACGCTGCGCCAATAGGCGGATCGGGAAGAAAAGTTGATCGATGTACAAGATGAAGGTGATCAGTACCGAGACGGAAAGCTGACCCTGCAATGCCAGTGTACCGCCTACCACGATCAGTGAGCCGATAGCCACACCGCCGATCAGTTCGATGCTGGGGAAGAAGAACCCTGCGATGACTGCGGTCACGAGATTGGTGCGCCGCAGCTCAAAATTGAGGTGATCGGTGAAACGGCGGTAATTGTAAGTTTCGCGGGCGAAAGACTGGGTGACGCGTACCCCATTGAACGCTTCCGAGAGTTCGGCGTTCACTTTGGCGTTAGCTTCGCGCACCGCAATATAGGCTTTGCGCGCATAAATACGCCAGATATTGGCTACGAACAGCAGCGCCCCCATCACCACGATCATGACCAGCGTCAGCGGCAGACTGAGCAGCAGCATACTGATCAGGATGCCCACGAGGATCAGCACATCGCGCATCGTGCCGACTACCGCCCATGTCAGAGTTTCGCGCAGGACATTGACATCCCCGATCACACGGGCGATGAGGCGTCCTGTCTCATAGGTAGAAAAGAATGACATGGATAGATATTGAATGTGGCTGAACAACTCATCGCGCAGTTTTTGGATCACGCGCTGTCCCGCGTAGGACATATTGGCAAGCTGGATGCGAAAGCCGATCTGACCTATTGCCTCGCCAAAGAGGTAGCCAAACACCGCTAAGCCCACGATGCTCATATTTTTCTGCTGCACACCCTGTTCCACTGCCAGCCCGATCAGGCGCGGACCGATGATCGAGGCAGTGACGGTGAACAACATGGCACCCACGGCGGTGAAGATATTGCGCTTATAGGGGGAGAGATAGCTCGCTAGTCGCTTGGTTACTTGCCAATCAAATCCCTTGCCCGCTTCGGTGGCGGTTCCAATCATACCCATATGCCTGTGAACTCCCTATCACTCCGTCGACTCGGTGCGGCGCGGCGGCGCTTCTTCCAATAAGCCGCCGAGTGCCATCAATTCGTGCTTCAAGCGCTCCTGATCCTGCAATTGCAAGCGGTAAATCTCGCTGTAGAGACCATTCTTTTCCAGCAGGTCAACGTGCTTCCCGCGCTCCACAATATGCCCCTTGTCCAGCACCAGAATCTGCGAGGCATTTTGCACAGTGGTCAAGCGCTGCGCAATGACGAAAGTAGTGCGTCCTTGCATCAACCGATTGAGCGCCTCCTGAATTAGAAATTCTGTCTGGGTGTCTACGCTGCTGGTCGAGTCATCAAGGATCAAGATGCGGGGATTAATCAACAGTGCGCGGGCGATGGCGATACGCTGGCGCTGCCCACCCGATAAGGTCACACCGCGTTCACCAACTTCAGTGTCATAACCTTCCTCAAATTCGAGGATGAAGTCATGCGCATTGGCAGCTTTGGCAGCGGCGATCACTTCCTCACGCGTGGCGTCGGGGCGACCATAGCAAATGTTGCCGTGAATGGTCGAGGAGAACAGCAGCGACTCTTGCAGCACCACGCCGATCTGACGACGCAAGCTCTCCAAATCATAGTCGCGCACGTCCACGCCATCAATGGTGACTCGTCCCTGTGTCACCTCGTAGAAGCGCGGGATCAGGTTGATCACACTGCTTTTGCCTGATCCAGTCTGACCTAGCAGCGCGATCACCTCGCCGGGGTTGGCGCTCAGATTGATCTGTTGCAAGGCGACGGGTGTATTCTCGCTGTAGCGAAAGCTGACATCTTCAAACTTAACGTGTCCCCGCATCTTTTCCGCTGAGAGTGCGCCCGGCTTGCTCAGGATAGTTTCCGATGCATCCATCACCGTGAACACGCGGCGGCTGCTAGCAATCGCTTGCGTGGTCAGGATGATCACGAAACCGAGAAAGCGCAGCGGCTGTCCCATCAGGGCGACGTAAGCATTAAATGCCACCACCGTACCAACAGTGACGCCGCCGAAGCCAGTTTGCGCCATCAAACCGCCGAAGAATAGCACGGTAGCAATGCAGATGGCGACGATGAACGCGCCGTAAGGCAGGAACTTTGCCCACTGCCGCATTAAGTACCACTGTTCCCCGAACAGTTCTTCATTTTCGTTACCGAACTTGCGGATTTCATAATCTTCGCGGGCAAAGGCACGGACGACCTGTGCGCCGAGCACAGTCTCTTGCAACTGATTGCCTAGCTTTTGCACGCGCTCCATCACTTTGCGCCAACCGGGATCGACAAGACTGGCAAAGCGTTTGGACATAAACGCCAGCGGGATTAGCGGGATCAGGGCGATTAAGGTTAGCGGCAGGCTTGTCAGCGCCATTACGATCACCGAGAAAGAGAACAGCAGCAGCGTGTTCAAGCCGTCGAACAACCCGTAAGCAAAATAGCGCTGCATCTCGTCCACATCGGCAATAGCGATGGTGACTAAGGTGCCAGTTTGGGCGTCATCGTGGAAACTGAAGGGTAGGCGCTGTACTTTGTTGTACAGTTGATTGCGGATGTCATAGCTAACGAAATGCGAGAGGCGCTCACCGAAATAACGCGCCAGAAAACCACTGATGCCGCGCAAGATTCCCAGTCCGACGACTAAGAAACCCGCCTTGAGCATAAAACTGGGATCGTTCATCTCGATGCCAATATCGATGACCTGCCGCAGCACCTGAGGGATCATCACCGCCAGAACCACACCGCCAAGCAACCCGACGAAAGCGATCAGAGACCACTTCCAATAGGGGCGCAGATAGCTCATCATGCGCTTCCATGCCGCTACAGCGTCCATCTGTGCAGCTTCTGGTGTAGCCTCAGAAGTGTTCTTTCCTTGCATCAAATTAGCCTTTTAACGAGGAGATACTGCTACGATACTGCAATTGCGCAATCAGTCAAGGCTTAGTTTGTCATGAATTGCCAACGCCTGATCAACAGTTGTGATCAGGCGCTGAGATTAGCGTAAAACTTCGGAGTAACGGTGGTAGGTGCGCGGCGAACCGTAGCTTACGACTCGATAATCTTGTCGTCGATCAACTGCTGCTGCACCGTCTGACCACGCGGATCGAAGGCGAAGAAAGGCGCGTGTAGTTGGAATTCCATATCCATCATGGCGCGTCCGGCACGGTTCTTCTCTACCGTAAACACCACCCAGTCGCGGTATTGCTTCGCCTGATAAGCGTTGAAGGTGATGTGATCCTTCGCCAGAATGTGATACTTGTTGTTCATGATGATGGCGATATCGCACTCGTAATCCAACGCCGAACTGCCGCGCAGGTGGAACAGGTGTAAGCGTTTGGCGCGCAAGCCTTCACGATCTGCCGCCACGATGGAGAACACCGGAATATCCAGCGCCAGCGCGATGTCCTTCAAGCCCTCGACCACGATGGTCACTTTCTCGTTCTCATCATTAGCGCGTTCGGGATGAATAGCGATCTTTTGCAGATAATCCACGAACAGCGTCACATTGCCGTTAGTGGCTTCCACTAAGCGCTGCGTCATCTCGCGGATGGTACGCAAGGTCGTTACCGCAGGACTCGCCTTGACCATAATCAAGCGATCCGCGTACTTGTTCATCCTCGCTAAGGCTGGTGAGGTGCGTGGATTCTCGCGCAGGATCGTTTGCAGTGATCCCGCCGCGCCATCCCGATCAAGAAAACCGCGTGCCCGCTGCGAGATGATAATGTCGTACAAATCTTTCAGCTTGACGCCGCCGCGCAGATCGACTTCCGGCGGGTTAATGCTCTCCAAGCACAGCAGACGATTCATCAGGTGCGTCTCGGTGTGCTCATAGGAGAGATAGAAAGCAAATTGATCGGGGCGGGCAGCAACGTTACGCGCCACTTGCAGCGCCGTGATCGTCTTGCCGATGCCCTGTGCGCCGCCGAGCAGTACCAATTCGGTCTTACGCAAACCACCACCGATTAGACCATCCAGCGGGTCGAATCCGGTGGGTAGTGGCACAAAGTCGGAGAGATCGCCGCGCACCACATGATCATTTGCTTCGTTCATCACCTGCGCCAGCGTGCGCGGCATGTGCGGTGTATTGCGCGATGGTCGGCTGGGACGCTGCGCGGGTGCTTGCTGCGGTGGGGGAGCAGGCGGCTGTGACTGCTGCATCGGTTGCATTGGCTGTCCCACTTGTCCCATTGATGGCGGGCGGACGGTGCGAGGTTGTGGCGGCGGTGCTGCCTGATCATTTTCATCCGGGAAACGACGTGTAGACATGCGAATCCTACCTGCTCAACGCGCGACTATTTCTATTTCTAGCTTATTCTCATTTATGACACATAAAAATTGTATAGAGATAGACCAATCGTCGCAACTAAATTGCACACAGTAAACGTTGTATTAGGTTATCCCTTGTTAACACTTTCCGGCTATCTCAAACTCATATATAGTCATGCCGCCCATGCCGCCCTGTGCATTAAAGCGTTCGCAGACGTATGGCTGCCACTGCGGATACATTTGCGTTGGCAGTACCATCAAGTAGCGTGCGCCGCGTTCCTGCATCAGCCTCAACATGTTATCAGGATCGTAGTAATAGGGAATCGTCTCCGGCGTGATCAGACCGGCGATGTCCAAAATTGGGCGCGGCGCGAAATAGCCAACAGCGCCAATGTCGTGCACCGCCAAGAGTTGATCAGCCGGGATATTCTGCGCTAACCATTGCGCCGCCACGACCATATCCGACTCTATTAGTTGCACGTCAGTGGCAAAAGTAGTCGCGCCGATGACGAAAAACAAGACAAAAATACCCATCGTCGTGAAGCCAAGCGTGCGTACTGCCACCCGTCCGATCATGCCACGATAGCGCCGCGAGACCAGTTGCACCGTCGCGCCGACTCCGATCACGATGAAGGTAGGCAGCGCGGGGATGATGTAGCGTCCATGCTGGTAAGGCGCTGGCAAACGGATCACGAAAAGCAAGATCAGCGCGGCAGACCACAGCAGCGGTATGAGATACAGCAGATTGATCCGCTGAAAAGGACGAGCCTGCTTGACCACGAACCAGACAGCGCCGGGGAGCAGCAGCAGTTGCCCGCCCGCCGACATCGGTTCTAACATCCGCGCCAGATTGTAGAAGAATCCTTGTGCCGCCAATAAACTGCCCTGCATTTGCTTGGCGGAGAACGTATTCGGCAGCAATGATCCGTTGAGGCTAAGGTTGAGCAGCGCGTAAGGTGTCAGCCCGATCCCTCCACCGAGTGCCGCGCCTGCGTACCACAGAAGCAGTCCACGCCACGATCCTTGTGGACGCGCCAGCAGCATGATCCCACCAATGATCAACAGTAGTAGACTGCCTTCCGGTCTAGTGGCGATCAAGATCGCGCCGACCATGCCAAACGCCACCCCTTCACCGAAACGGCTAAGATCAGGACGGGTATCGATCTGACGGTATGCCAGTGCGATCACGCACAGACAAAGTGCGCCAAACAGCATCGTCTCCATGCCGGATGTCGCTGCCCAAACCAGATGCCACGAGAGCACGAGTGCCAAGCCAGTCCACAAGCCAGCGCGTTTGACCGAAGGAAACAATCGATCCGCGATCCGCGCACCCACGATCCCGCCGAGTGCCAACGCCAGCGCACCGAGAAAATGCGTCCACAGCAGATACGGCAGTCGGAGCATATAGCCTGTCGCCAGTAAGACGGTGTACAGCGGTGAAGTCGATCCGGCGCTGGGCACGCCGGGTACGTATTCCCAGCGTCCGGTCAGTGCCAGATTGCGGGCGTACGTCTGGTGAATCCATGAGTCATCCAGCGGGAAGCGTCCGGCGCTGCGCTGCATCGCAACGAAGGCGTAGAGCAGCACCGCTAGCGCCGATAACCAGATGAACAATAGATCACGCCGTTTCAACTTCACGTTGACCTCTTAATCCAAGCGGAACCGATAGACGCGCGTGGTGCCGTTGTAATACTCGTGTTTGAAGTAGAAGGGCACATTCTGCCGCAACCACAGCGATTGCAGCGGCGTGGTCACCTGTTCATCCAGCACCAAAATGGAGACATCGAAACGTCCGAAAATATCTGGCAGCCGATCTACGGGAGCATTGGGGATCACTACCGCGCGTCCACCTGTAAAGTAAGAATACGCCGATGGATCGTTGATCATGATCGTCTCGCCGCTGTAGACCCGCGCCACCTGAAACTGTGCGCCCGCGTTATTCCAGCGCGTCATCTGTCCCGCAAAGATCACGGCGCTGAAACCGATCAACCACAGCAGCAGGAAAACGGTGAAGAATCCCCGCGCCTGTCGCAGAGACCAGCGCCGCCGCTTTGCCGCCCACGCCAGTGCATCATCGAATCCGGCGACTCCAAGTGCAGCCCAGAAGGGCATCAGCGCCGCCGCTGAATGGAATAAACCACCGCGCGTGCCGGGAAGCGCAAAGATCAACGTCATGGCAAGATGCAAACCGAGCGCGTACAGCCAGAACCCATTGAGCAGTGGATCGAGTCGGCGTCGCCATAAGGCGATCAGCATGAACGGCGTGAGGATGATCGTGCCTTCCACTGCGATCAGGGTTTGCAGGTTGCTGATCAGCGCATCGAGCCGCGATTTGAAGATGTTGGGCAGTCCCCATGCGATGAAGCCGCGAATGTCGATCACAGGCGGATAGTTGAACAATTCGTTGTATTCGCGTGCCCATGCCATTTGAAAACCACCAACGGGCAGCGGCGCACCGATCAGGCTGAGATTGCGGAGGAACCACGGCGACATCACCAGCAGATAGCCCGCAATGCCTAACGCGATCCCGATCAGGGCGCTGCGCAGCGAATGACCGGGCCACAGCGCCACCAGCACGAGGATCGGCAGCAGCAGCACGCCATCATTACGCGACAGATGTGCCAAACCAATGCACACGCCAGCCAGCGCAAACCAGCGCGGCGATCCAGTTTTCCGTCCCATGCCGATGCCGATTAGCGCCAGCGATCCGACCACGCCATAGACGGCGAAGGCATCCGAGGTGAACCAGAAGGGCATGAAGTAGCCGCACGCCAGCATCACAATCGCTGATAGCCATGCGCTGCGCCGCGTACCGCCGATCTTGCCACCGAGCCATGCCGCGATTAGCGATAACGCAATGTAGAACGGCGCGAAGGCGATCTGTGCGGCGTCGAAATTTGGACCGAAGATCATGCCAAGTGCAGCAACGAACGAGGTTAGCGGCATCCAGTAGAGGTGGCTGGGCACAGGCAGCTTGGCATCCATCGGCAGACCAACATACGTCCAGACGGCGATGTCAGTCAAGCCCTGTCCCTGCACCAAGCGCTTCGCCGCGTTAAAGTAATAGTAAGCGTCGGTGTAACCCGGATGCTGGATCAGCGCTGAACATACGATACTGATCACGAGCGCCAGCAGCGCGATGAGCATGTAGTCGCGTCTAGTTGGCATTAAAACACCCAATCCATACGATAAATCGTCACCGTTTCATCCTCAAATACAGGTACTAAATAGCGTAGCTGCGAGGGCTGCCACGTCCCTAGCTTTCGCTCCTCCTCGCCATACCAGACGTAGTGAATGCCCTGCTCCGACAGAAATTGGTAGCGCCATTGATCCTCAGTCTCTGGCTGAAAGAAACGGCTGACCTCGGCACGTACCTGATCGTAATTGATCGTTTCTATCCAGTGTCCCAAGACGACCCGCCGACCAGTCCGAGCGGCGATCTGTCCGCCTGTTCTGAAACCACTGAGCAGCGAATCGGTCACTTCGGTATTGCTACGCACCCACGCCAGCGCAGCGGATACATCATCGCTGATGTAAGTCTCCGGATCGCGCGTATCACGCACTTTGAGCAGCACCGAATAGTACAGGATCAGGGTTGAAAGTACCGCCACTGCACCATACACCAGGATCGACAGCTTCCAGCGTTTGCGCCAATGCCGTCGCAAATAGGGAATGCCCGCTTCAGTAAACCACATCACTGCTAATGCCGCCAACGGCGCTTGCACACCGAAGCTGTAGCGACGCTGAGTCGCCAACGGCGCATACAGCAGGATCGCAGTGAGGATCAGCCACGCCATCGGCAGCAACCAGCGATCTAGCATCTCTCCGCGTCGGCGTAATGCGATCCAGAGTCCGCCGAGTGCTGGCAGTAACAACGGCGCATAACCGAAGATGTAAAACAATGGAGTCGGTGACAGGGTGATATTCTGCGCCGTGAACTCTTTCCACACCTCCCATGTGTACAGGATCACGTACTGATAACCGAGGATCGGCAGGTGAATCACGCCGAGCAAGATCAGCGGGAGTAAACCAGCTTTCCAACTCACTTTCCGCCGCCAGACATTCCAGGCGATGAATAAGAGGATCTGGATATCTACGAATGGCAGCAGAAACGGCTGAATGAATCCAAGCAGCGCCGAAGTGATCAGCACACCGATCCACTGCTGGCGGTTAAGGAACACGAAGCACCAGAATAGTAATGCCAACGCCGCCGCGAAGTGCGGAAATGAAAACACGGCAAGGAAAATGTAGCCATCTTGCAACCACAACTCGATTGGCGAAACTGCCGCCGTGAGCTGTGGCGCGACGAAATACAGCAGATAGCCGATCCCGCCACCGAAGATTGCCAGCAGCAGCGACCACCGCGCTGGACTCTCCTCCAGATAAACGCGCAGCAGCGACCATAATCCCCAGACCATCAGCGCGATCCCGATCAGCCGCGCTAGATGGAAGGTGACTTCCAGTGATAGTCCAGTGATCCGCGCGACGTGACCGAGCGCCACATAGAATGTTTGCAGGAACGCTGGCTGATGTGGCTCGGTGGTAAACAGCAGCGAGTACAGCCACTCTCCGCGTAAGCCTTGCTGCATCTTCGCCAGATGACTATTGAAGTCCACCGGATTCGCCAGCACGCCGCTGAACGTCGCACCAGTCGGAGCGCTAGCTATCGCCAGCACATACGGTGTGATGGTCAGTAGTATTAAGAGGATCGCAATCAGGGCAGGGAAAGACAATCGGCGCAGCAGCATTGAATCACCGTAAATGTACAATGATTGAGGTTGTGTCCACTGCCTGAACGATCATTCGCTGCTACGCCAGAGGTTTAAAAGCCTCGATGATGCAACGACTAGTCGCTGTCTAAGTAAATCATTGGCGGACACATCTTCAAACATCGCAAACCGACTCACAGCAAACTGCTACAATTGAACCTAATCAACCGGTGCATAACCATTACAAGATCAACTTAAATTTCGAGGCGCAGTATGACTAGCGAATCAACTATAGATTACTTGAATCAAAGCATTCCCGATGAGCAGACTGCTGCCAATCTCCGTGCTGCTCGAACCCTTAACAGTCGCCCGTTTGAAGATTCGCTAGTGACATATCACAGCGTCGGTCATTTGCTCGATCAACGTGCCGTCGCCTCACCAGACAAAATCTTTCTCATTCACTACGATAGTGAGGGCAATCGCGCCGAATTGAGCTACGCGGAGTTTGCGCGTAAAGTGAACCGCGTCGCCAATCTGCTGCTCTCGCGCGGCGTGCGGCGCGGTGATCGGGTGGCAACGATCATGGTTAACCACGTCGATACAGTACTGATTTACTTCGCTTGCTGGAAGATCGGCGCGACGGTTGCCCCTCAAAACACGGCTGAGGATGACTCGCGGATCGCGTTCATCTTACGTAACAGCGAATCGGTGATCTGTTTGGTGCGCGGTGAATACGCTGAACGCGCCGCCAAGATCATTCGTGGCACGGACGCGGGACTCGGCGCGGCGAACATCCACCAGATCGTGCAAGTCGGCGGATCGTCTCCGTATGCTGATTTCCTCAACTACGAGGAGTTACTGCAAACACAATCCGATCACTGTGAGCTGCCGTCAGAACCAACCTTGATGGATGAGAGTTTGCTGGTTTACACCAGCGGAACGACAGGTGCACCGAAAGGCGTGGTTTTGGTGCAGTACAACATGCTTGCCGATGCCCATGCCATCGCTGCATGGCAGCAGATCACGCCCGATCAGCGGTTGATGAACGTACTGCCGATCCACCATGTCAATGGCATTATCGTTACCTTGATCACGCCGCTGTACGCTGGTGCCAGCGTAGTGTTGAATCGGCAGTACCAATCATCGACCTTCTGGCAACGCATAGCATGGGAAAAAGTACATATCGTTAGCGTTGTGCCTACGCTGCTGCAATTCTGCTGCGAATATGCCGACGCACAAGAAGCTGAGGGCAACAGTATTTGGGGTGAAGGAGTAAGCGCAGCAGACTTGGCGCACTTCCGCCATTTGATTTGTGGTGCTGGTACGCTGGCGGTGGCGTTGGTCAAACGCTTCGAGGATCGCTTCGGCAAGCGCATCTTGCATGGCTATGGCTTGAGCGAGACGACCTGCTATAGTTGCTATCTGCCCACCGATTTGAGCGACGACCAACATCAGCATTGGTTGGAGGATTTTGGTTATCCCAGCATCGGCTGTCCGATCAGCGTTAACGAGATGGCGATCTTCGATGCGTTGGGCGAAGGCAAGCAGCTAGGATCGGGGGAACGCGGCGAAATCTGCGTGCGTGGTCATAATGTGATGAAGTATTACTATCAGCGTCCTGATTCCAACCGTGAGACGTTCAAGTTCGGTTGGTTCCGCACTGGTGACGAAGGATTCTATGAAGTAGATGAGCAGGGACGCCATTTTTTCTTCATCACCGGAAGGCTGAAGGAACTGATCAATCGCGGTGGCGTCAAATTCTCGCCGTTTGACATTGAGGAAGTGCTGCTGCAAATTCGCGGCGTCAAAGTGGGATTGGCAATCGCCTTTGAAAATGATTATTATGGCGAGGAAGTCGGCGCATATATCGTGCAGGAACCAGAAGCATCGCTCACTGAAGCGGAGGTGCTGGCGTACTGCCGCCGTGTGATGTCGTTCGAGAAGTCGCCCAAAGTCGTCGTGTTTGGCAGCGAGATTCCCGTCACTACTACTGGGAAATACCAGCGCCTCCGCCTGCGAGATCGCTTCCTCGCATGGAAAAGCGTGCAGTTCAAGAAGTAGCTGACCAGAACCTGATCGGAAATCGTGAGTGATAAGTTGAGCAGTAAGTATTGTGTGCCACCATTAGCGCATGAATGGATTCCCCGCGTGCCCCTGTTCATCCGCTTGAGTGCGGAAACGCAAGCGCGGCTGGATGAGCACATTCATGTGCGTAAATACAGCAGTGGACAATCTATCGTGTTGGAAGGGCATCGTCCCACCGGATTGTGCATCACCACCAGCGGCTTGGTCCGCATCTACCGCGTGATGATCGATGGGCGCGTCCATGTCCACCACTACGTACGTCCATTTGCCACCTTCAATATGACTTCCGCGCTCGACGGGCGACCTAATCCCACCAGTGCCGAAGCGGTCACAGATTGTCAGGTTGGCTGGTTGCCCCGTGCCGAATTGCTCGATCTGATGCAGCAGGATATGGTGCTGATGCAATCCTGCTTGCGGATGCTCACTTTGCAGAATCGGCAGTTGATGGAACGAATCGATGATCTCGGTTTTCGCACTGTGCCCGCGCGGTTAGCTCGACTGCTGCTGCATCGCGGCGGCTTCGAGACCGAAGTCAATATCCCGCTAGATACGCTGTCTCAAGATGAGATTGCCGCTGTCCTCGGTACTTCCCGCGAGGTGTTGGGACGGGCACTACGCCAGCTCTACGATCTCGGATTGGTGCGCCGTGAAGGTCGCAGTTATGTGATCATCGATCCTGAGGGCTTGGAGCAGTTGGCAGAGGAATAAAAATCCTGCCGTTCACAGCGGGTTAACTGTAGCAGTAATGCAGGAGCATCGCGCCCAAGCTGTCTATCTTTAGAATACTCAGATTACAAACTTAACAAGTCATCCAGCGAATAGTGCAGATCGTGGTGAACGATCAGCGATTCCCATAAACGCGGGTGTGGATCGGCTTCGGGGTGCTGTGCAAACAGGATGTTATAGGCATCCTGAATGTTGTAGCCAATTTCCAGCATGTATGCCAGCACAAAGGTCGAAGATCGACTGATGCCCGCCGCGCACATCACCAACACCGAATGACCTACTTCGGTATGTTTCAACACGAAGTCCACACCGCGATTCAACACCGCCCTAGAGACAAACTGACCATCGGGGATCGGATTCTCAAGCACGATGAAATCACGCGGGAATTGTGGTTCTCCGGAATACAGCTTGAGGATGTGCTTAATGCCAGCACGACGCAATTGCGCTACATAACCCGTTGCCCGATGATTACCAATATACACACGATCTACGATGTGATCTACATGTGGGATACGTTTTGTCGGCTGCTGTTCAGGTTTGTTGGTGTTAAAAAACAACATAATGACCCTCATAATCCTGTACTAGTTATAAATCCAAATCGCATCACAAAAGGCGATCTGTTACAGGATTTACGTGGAACTGTTATATCGTCGTAATAGACACTCTGGTATTGAACCTGCTTGCTGTATAATCCACATTGATGCAAGACTCAACCATACAACGACAATCACAACCAACGCGTTTTTGGGCACTCGCGGATACACATTTATCGTTCGCCAAACCGAGAGATATGGTTCGCTTCGGTGAGAAATGGCTCGATCACACCGCACGCATTGCACAAAATTGGCGTGAGAGCATTGCTGATCAGGATGTGGTGCTGCTGCCCGGTGATGTTTCATGGGCGCAAGCAACCAGCCGGATCTGGTCAGACTTAATGTGGCTGCGCCCCCTGCCGGGACGTAAAATTTTGCTCCGCGGCAACCATGATCACTGGTGGAAGGACATCGACAAAGTTCGTAAGATCGTCGAGCCGATGGGCTTCTACGCTTTGGAGGGCGACAGCATCACCCTAGATGGCGTGATCATTGCAGGGGCGATGGGGCACATTGCGCCGGGAGATCCGTTCTATAAGGAAGACGCAGTTAAAGATCGCTACAACCG
Organism: Anaerolineae bacterium; assembly: GCA_019637555.1. Taxonomy (GTDB): domain Bacteria; phylum Chloroflexota; class Anaerolineae; order Aggregatilineales; family UBA2796; genus JAHBVK01. The sequence goes on along the minus strand of JAHBVK010000076.1, from coordinate 13,675 downwards.
TGAATTGCAGCGACTCGAACGCGCTCTGATGCACGCAGCGGTACAACGACGGCACGGTGAGCCAGTTTTATTGATGACTCACTATCCACCCTTCACTTCAGAGGGGCAGCGTACTGCTTACGTTGATGTGATCTCACGTTACCAACCGACGATTTGTCTTTACGGACATCTGCACAGCCAGCGTGAATGGGAAGTAGCCAAACAGGGACAATTTGAGGGTGTTGAATATATGCTGGTGGCTGCTGATTATCTGGATATGAAACCGCGCCTGATCTGGACGCAAGATCATCGTGAGGAATTGTAAGATGGGATTAGCCTACTACCGCTTTGCTCCTGATCTAATGGAAGAACTTCTGCCACTGATCGCTGATCACGAGGCTGACCTGCTCGGTCCTCGCGCACGTGGCTACTGGATTGATCAACCCGATGAGTACAATTACGAGCATGTCCGCGAAGTCGCCCGCAAGTTGGATCAAGCGGGCAAAGCGCAGGCAACTGAAGCGCTAGAACTCACGGAAGTACAAGCGCATGGGCTATCCATGCTTGAATTGGAACTGCCAGCAGATGAAGGCGTCTTTGCACCCAGTCTATTTTCCACCAGCGTGATGCCAGAAACGCTGCATGAGCGCATGACTATTGCCCGTCGGCGGCTAGGCACGAATCCGGATCGAATCGCCGCACAGATTCGCAGCAATGAGCGAGATACCCGCTTTGCCGGTTACATCGGCAAGCAGCTTCGTCATCTGCGAGAGGCGCTGCCCTTGGTCTGGCACTTCTATGAACGGGCGGAGGCGGCGGGCGAAGCAGTTCTGGTTGTCGATCTGCGTGCCCGCGATGTAGAGACGCCGGACGAGGTAGAATTGATGCATCTGTATCAGTGATCTGATGTTCCATCTATTCGTTGAGGAGCCGAGCACGAGCCATGACCACCTCGCCATCGCCATCACCTTCCGGCACAAACCTCGTTGTTGACGATCAAGAACTTGCCACACTAATGTGGCTAACCAACCGAACCTCTGAGGAGCAGAAATCGCTGCGCGAGCTGGACGATAAGCTGTTCAGTTGGGCGGCGACACTGTTTATTACGGCATTCGGAGCACTGGCAGGCATCAAGGGGCTGACCACACAGGAATGGGGACCATTATGGCGGGCGCTGCTGTGCTTGGGCATCATCGGCTTGGTCGCGGCGCTGCTGGTTTTAGCCTCGCAAATTCGCGTCAGTGTGCTGCGTAAAGGTGCTGATCTGGAACGGCTGATGTCGCATATGGCACGTAATCAACAACAGCAGTGGTCACTTTCTTCTGCGGATATCGACAACGGGTTGTTCTTCTATATTCGTTGGGGGATCATCACGCTGCTCGGCGCGATCACGCTGGTGCTAACGTGGCTGACGTTTAGCTAACTTCATGTTCCGTTATCATTGACAGGGTAGGTTGCTGAGACTTACCACTGTCGTTCTTATTCAGCGTTGCCAATAACAATGTTATCTAGCGCTTTCAATGGGTCGCTCCGCGCTAGGCTATCAATTCCTTGACAATTACCGCTCCTTTGTTCTAAAATTCACATGCCGTGAAATCTGACATTCTTGCGATAAAATCACGCACACTACCCGTTGAAGCAGCGCGCCATTTAGTGCGCTATTTGTGTTTAATCCATAAGTTTTGGAGGAGTGAGTAATGGCTCAACTTGATTTCGCACAGGGATTTCTAGACCAGATTAAGGACTGGAAGCCCGCCGTGCAATCCGTTGAGGTTGGGCATGTGCTGGAAATCGGCGATGGTATCGCCCGTGTTGCCGGACTGCCGAATGTTAAAGCTAGTGAGTTGGTGCAGTTCTCGAATGGCACCTTCGGCATGGCATTCAACCTCGAAGAAGATAACGTCGGTGTCATTATCATGGGCGAGTACCTCAACATCAGCGAAGGTGATGAGGTGCGTGGTACGGGTGAAGTTATTTCCGTACCCGTCGGCAAGGGCTTGCTTGGTCGCGTCGTCAACGCCCTCGGTCAGCCTATCGATGGTAAGGGGCAGGTCGATACGACGGAATTGTATAAGGTCGAGCGCATTGCTCCGGGTGTGATTGAGCGCGCTAACGTGGATACGCCTGTGCAGACGGGCATCGTCTCCATCGACGCCATGTTCCCCATCGGGCGTGGTCAGCGCGAATTGATCATCGGTGACCGCCAGACAGGTAAGACGGCAATCGCGCTGGACGCCATCATCAACCAGAAGGGTCAGGGCGTTTACTGCATTTATGTCGCCATCGGTCAGAAGGACGCGCAGATCGCTGCCGTGCGTGCCACGCTGGAGAAGTACGGTGCGCTGGATTACACCATCATCGTCGTCGCTTCCGCCGCCGACCCTGCCACACTGCAATACATTGCTCCTTACGCTGGCGCGGCGATGGGCGAGTGGTTCATGGAAAACGGCATGGACGCGCTGATCGTTTATGACGATCTCTCCCGCCATGCGTGGGCGTATCGTCAAGTTTCCCTGCTGATGCGCCGTCCTCCGGGTCGTGAAGCTTACCCCGGTGACGTGTTCTATCTGCACAGCCGCTTGCTGGAACGTGCTGCCCGTCTCTCTAAGGAACGCGGTGGCGGCAGCCTGACAGCACTGCCAATCATTGAGACGCTGCTCGGTGACGTGTCTGCCTACGTGCCGACGAACGTCATCAGCATCACCGACGGTCAGATCTTCCTCGAAACCGAGTTGTTCAATGCTGGTCAGCGACCCGCGATCAACGTCGGTATCTCGGTCAGCCGCGTGGGTGGTGACGCCCAGCGCAAAGCCATGAAGAAGGTCGGTGGTCGCATGAAGCTGGAACTATCGCAGTTCCGCGCCCTCGCCGCCTTCGCCCAGTTCGGCTCTGACTTGGATAAAGCCACGCAGCAGCAGTTGGAGCGCGGTCTGCGCCTGACCGAACTGCTCAAGCAGCAGCAGTATCAGCCGCTGTCGCTGGCAGAAGAAGTGACCATCATTTACGCTGGTACTCGCGGTTATATGGATAGCATCCCCGTCAACCGCATCAAGGAATACCAGACCAATTTCATGCGCTTCGTGAATACGCAGTATCCGCAGATCGCTAAGTCGATTGAAAGCGCGGAGACCAAGTACGACCTCAACGAGGACACGGAAAAGCTGCTACAGCAGGCGCTGACCGAATTCAACGCGAGCTGGAGCTAACCAGAGTCTGTGCTGAGTGCTAGGTGCTGAATGCTGAGGAATTCTTTCTTTGGTACTGCTAGCACTCGAAGCACTTGAGCACTCTCTAAAGGATGACTTATGGCAAATCCTCGTGAAATTAGAAGACGCATCCGCAGCGTGAAGAACATCATGCAGATCACGATGGCGCTAGAGGCTGTCTCTGCATCGAAGGTGCGCCGTGCTACCGCGATGGTGCTGGCAAGCCGCGCATACGCCAACGCTGCGATGGAAATGCTGCTCAATATCGCTAGTTCCAACAAGAACACGCCTATGCATCCGCTGCTGACCACGCGCGAGCAAGTCGGCACGATTGCTATCATGCTGATTACCAGTGATCGCGGGCAAGCGGGCGCGTACAACGCCAATATCATCCGCGTAGCGCGCAGCTTCGCGCAGCGGGCAGGCAAGCCTGTGCGCTGGATCGCTGTCGGTCGCAAGGGACGCGATGCCCTGATCCGCATGGGCGAGAACGTAGTGGCGGAGTTTACCGGACTTCCTGCATGGCTATCGGTGTCGGATATTCGTCCGATTGCCCGCGTGCTGATCGATGACTATCTCGGTGGCAATAACGATGAGACATTCATCGCTTACACCGACTTCATCAACCAGCTAACGCAGCGTCCCCGTTTGCAGCGCTTGTTCCCACTGCTCCCCGGTGAAATGGAAGATCTGGGAGCCGCGCCCGATTATCTCAAGGTGATCACCGCACCGACGACGAAGGTGGCGGATTACATCTTCGAGCCGAGCGCAGAAGGCATTCTCAACGAGATCGTGCCCAAGTTCACCGAAACGGTGATCTATCAGGCGCTGCTGGAAAGCGCTGCCAGCGAACATAGCGCGCGTATGGTGGCGATGCGTAATGCCTCCGATAACGCCAGAGAACTGGCGAACGTTTACCAGCTCTCCTACAACAAGGCGCGTCAGGCAGCCATCACGTCCGAAATTCTGGACATCGTAGGCGGCTCGGAAGCACTCAAGAGTGTGAAGGATTTGGCAGGCGCTGCGCCTGATGAAAGCCCTGAACGGGTTGACGCCAACTATCAGAGTTACTAACTCTACTGAACTGTTAAAGGAAACACTGATCCATGACCAATCAAGTTATGACGAACGAAGTCGAGGGACAAGTCGTTCAGATTCAGGGCGCGGTGGTCGATGTGCAATTTCCCGCCGACTCCAACCTGCCCGATATTTATGACGCTATCCGCGTACCGCTAGAAGGTCAGCCCGATCTGATTTTGGAAACCCAGATGCACTTAGGGCATGGTCGCGTCCGCACGGTAGCGATGGACGCCACCGACGGCTACTCGCGAGGTCTGGCAGCATTTGCCACTGGCGCACCGATCACTGTGCCCGTAGGCGAACCCGCGCTGGGTCGTTTGTTCAACGTGTTGGGTCGCGCCGTCGATAATGCTGGCGAAGTGACCTCCAACAACTACTATCCGATCCACCGTGAGAAGCCAGCCTTCGACGAACTTTCCACCACACCGGAAATGTTCGAGACGGGCATCAAGGTTATCGACTTGCTCGCCCCCTTCACCAAGGGCGGTAAGATGGGCGTGTTCGGTGGTGCAGGCACGGGCAAGACCGTGACCATCTCCGAACTGATCCGCTCGGTGGCGCAGGAGCACTCCGGTTACTCGGTGTTTGCTGGCGTCGGCGAGCGCACCCGCGAAGGCACGCAGCTCTACTACGAAATGCGCGATGACTACGGCGTGCTGGACAAAGTGGTGATGGTCTTCGGTCAGATGAACGAGCCGTCCGGCGTGCGCTTGCGTGTGGCGCTGACTGGTCTTGCTCACGCCGAATACTTCCGCGATCAGGGTAAGGACGTGCTGCTGTTCATCGACAACATCTTCCGCTTCTCGCTGGCGGGTTCGGAAGTGTCGGCGCTGCTCGGACGTCTGCCCTCGGCAGTGGGTTATCAGCCCACGCTGGCGAAGGAAATGGGTGACTTGCAGGAGCGTATCGCTTCCACCAAGTCCGGCTCGATCACTTCGATGCAGGCGGTATTCGTGCCCGCAGACGACTACTCCGACCCTGCGCCAGTCGCCACCTTCTTGCACCTGAACGGTACGATCACGCTGGAGCGCGAGTTGGCGGCGCAGGGCTTGTTCCCCGCCGTAGACCCGTTGACTTCTAACAGCCGTCTGCTCGATCCGCTGGTGGTGGGTGACGATCACTACAACACCGCCCGCGAAGTGCAGGCAGTCTTGCAGCGCTACAAGAACTTGCAGGACATCATCGCCATTCTCGGTATCGAGGAACTGCCGCCAGAAGACCGCGTGGTCGTTGGTCGCGCCCGTCGTATTCAGCGCTTCCTGACGCAGCCGATGTTCGTGGCGGAAAAGTTCACGGGGCGCTCTGGTCGCTACGTCAAGATCAAGGAGACCGTGCGCGGTTTCCGCATGATCCTGAACGGCGATCTGGATCACGTACCGGAGCAGATGTTCTACATGGCTGGTGGCATTGAAGAAGTGCAGCAGCGTTACGACGAAGCCAAAGCGAAGGGCGAGGTCTAACCTCCACCCCTACGATAAGAGGGAAACAGACCATGCCATTACGGGTAACGATTGTTACGCAAGAAGGACCGCTGTTCGAGGAAGACGCTGCCGACTCGGTGGTGCTGCCCGGAACAGAAGGCGAGATGGGCATCCTGCCGCATCACGCCGCGCTGCTGACTACACTCGGATTCGGGGAACTGCGCGTGCGTAAAGCGGGCGCGGAAGAAAGCTTCGCTGTCTATGGTGGCGTCGCTGAAGTGCGCCCTGATCGTGTACTGGTGCTGGCGGATACCGCACAGTCCTCCTACGATCTGGACGAGGCGAAGGCACACCAAGCACGCGAAAACGCGGAGCGTCTGCGTCGAGAGGGTGTACCTGCGGATCGCAGCCACATGATCATTGATGAGATTCGCCGCGCTACGATGGAAGAAAACATCCTTCGTAAGATGAAGCAGCGCCCGCCAACAGTACGCATCAAGACGGTAGAAGACAACTAAGATCGTCTGACGCTCTCTGCGACTTATCTTCAGCCAAAACCAACAGGACTCCATCCGCTACCAATCGGATGGAGTTTTTGTTTGCCTTCCCAACCTCAATACGTTCACCGTCAGAGTCTGTTACATCTACGCTGTTTCTCAATGATCATATAAAATTTGAATGTCAGTAGATTTACCAGCAGGGGCAAACTTCCATGAAAATTCATCGCCTAAGCCTAGTAGTCATCATTGCTATCGTTGCCATCGCTGGACTGAATCTTGGCAATCCTAGTACTCGCGTCAAGGCTGAGGAGGTCGGCATCGCCTATCTGCGCGCTGTCCATGCTTCTGCTGACGCCTCCAACCTCGATCTATACGTGAACGACACGCGGGTATTAGAAAACCTGTCGTATGGCAACGCCAGTAATTGGCTGCCACTGCCCGCTGGTCAGACATATGAAGTGGCGATCCGTCCGACCAACGCGCCCGCCGATAGCGATCCACTGGCGGAAGGTAGTTACACGCTGACCAAAGATGCTTCCTTAGCGGTGGTGGCGCTCGGCATGATGAACCCGACTAATGGCGAGCCGTCGCTGGCACTGCACGCTTATGCCCTCAACCGCCTTGATCCTAAAGGCAACGCCCGCATCGATGTGATCCATGCCGCCCCTGATACCGCCGCGATTGATGTGCTGATCAACGGTGGCGCGGTGATCCGCACCTTGAGCTTTGGACGGAAGAATATTGTGCCGCTGGAAGTACCAGCGCTTGATCCGATAGATATTCAGATCACACTCGCTGACCAAAGCGATGAGGTCGTGCTAGATCAGCCGGATTTCCGGCTGGAATCGGGCACTATCTATACCATCCTCGCCGTAGGCACGGCTGGCAATCTGCGGGCGCTAGTGCTGACGAGTAAGCCATACGCGGCATTTATTCGGCTGGTTCACGCCGCCTCCGACGCACCGCCGCTGGATGTTTATGTGGACGGCGAATTCATCTTCGGTTCAGCGTATTATGGTGGCTATTCCAACTACCTGAATATCACCGCCGGAACGCACGACATCGCGCTGCGAGCTGGCAATGCTAGTCCATACTCGTTGCCTCTCTTTGAAGCGAAAGGTGTTGAATTGGCGGTCAACAGTTCAACGCTGATGGTGGCACAGGGGTTACTGGCGGCTCAGGACGATCAGGCGTTCGGGTTAGGTATCTACAACATCAACCGCGAACCAACGGGCGGACCAGCGCGACTCTATGTGGTTCATGCGGCGACGGGCGCACCTAACGTTGATGTGGTTATCGGAGGCAGTAGCAGTCCGGCAGTTCGTAATCTGCGCTTCGGACGCGCTAACACCGTGCCTGTTCCCGTTGATGCCGGTACCTCCGCTGTTACTTTTCTAGCTGCAGGCACCGAGAATGTACTGATCAACGCGCCCGCGATCACCTTTCGCTACAACACGGTCTACACCATCGTCGCTATCAGCAACGGAACTCGCGTAAAACCATTGATCCTAAGCGCGCCCGAATTCGATCCGCTGAATCCCTAGTCAATCGCTGCCACTTATCATGCTTGATCCGGTGCTGATGCTTTAGCACCGGGTTCAAGTTATTATCAAAGTCGCTCTACCTTAAAATTCTTTTTACGGAGAAAGAATGCCGCGTTATATCCTCGCTCTCGATCAAGGCACTACTAGCTCTCGCGCTATCCTGTTCGATGAAAGCGGACGTCCCGCTGCCAGCGCACAGAAAGAATATCGCCAGATTTATCCACAGCCGGGATGGGTAGAACATGATCCGACGGATATTTGGAGCAGCCAGATCAGCGTGGCGTCGGAAGCAATTGCGCGCTTAGGCATCCATGCTAAGGATATTGCGGCTATTGGCGTGACCAATCAGCGCGAAACCACCCTGATCTGGGATCGCCGTACCGGACAGCCGATCCACAACGCAATTGTATGGCAGTGTCGGCGCACGGCGGATCGCTGCGCGGCGTTGAAGGAGCAGGGGCACGCCGAGGAGATTCGCGCCCGTACTGGCTTGGTGGTCGATGCCTACTTCTCCGGCACTAAAGTCGAGTGGATTCTAGACCACGTGGACGGTGCACGCGAACGGGCTGCACGCGGTGAACTCTGTTTCGGCACAGTGGATACATGGTTGCTGTGGAATCTCAGCGGTGGCAAATTGCACGTCACTGATGTCAGCAACGCCAGCCGTACAATGCTGTTCAATATCCACACACAGCAGTGGGATGATCATCTGCTTCAACTGCTCAACGTCCCGCACGAAATATTGCCCGATGTCAGAGCGTCCAGTGAAGTGTACGGTGAAACTGATCCGCAGTTGTTCGGCAGCGCGATCCCGCTTAGCGGCGTGGCTGGCGATCAGCAGGCGGCGACCTTCGGGCAGACCTGTTTCACGCCCGGTATGGTCAAGAATACCTACGGTACAGGCTGCTTCATGCTGATGAATACGGGCGAGGCTGCCGTCGATTCAAAGGGTGGCTTGTTGACGACCATCAACTGGCGGCTCAAAGGGCAGACGATCTATGCGCTGGAAGGCAGCGTATTCATCGCTGGCGCGGCGATCCAGTGGCTGCGCGATGAGATGAAGTTAATCAGCAGCGCTGCCGAGTCGGAGGAAATCGCTAAATCGGTCAGCGATACCGCTGGTGTATATATGGTTCCAGCGTTCGTCGGCTTAGGTGCGCCTTATTGGGATGGTTACGCACGCGGCGCAATCGTCGGACTGACGCGCGGCAGCAATCGTGCTCACATCGTTCGCGCCACGCTGGAGAGCATCGCCTATCAGACCCGTGATGTGGTCGAAGTGATGACGCGCGACGCCGGATTGCGGCTGGAGTCACTGCGCGTCGATGGTGGTGCGACGGCGAATAGCTGGCTGATGCAGTTTCAGGCGGATATTCTCGGCGTTACGGTGCAAGTCCCCGCTACTGCGGAGACGACGGCACTCGGCGCAGCGTATTTGGCTGGTCTTGCTACTGGATTCTGGAAATCGACGGCTGAGATCGCGGCGCAGTGGCAGGTTGCCCGATCCTTCGAGCCGCAGATGAGCATGGATCAACGGACTACGCTTTATCGCGGTTGGCAAAAAGCTGTCGAGCGTTCTCGATCATGGGTGGATTAAGATAAGGGTAATCTCTAAATGCGCGTCTTGCTGCTGATCGATGATCTCAGTAATACGGCGGTACACGATGAAGCGGAATTCTTGCTTTATCGCTTGGATCGCACGCGCATCCAGACCACTATCGGTTCGCTGCATCCGGGCATCTCCGGCATTGACTACAGCATCAATACGCGGCGTTTACTCGATTTCGCCGCCAGTTACCGCCTTGCCAAGTTAATCCGTGAACAGGATATCGAACTGATCCACGTACTGGACGAGCGCAGCATCTATAACGCTGTACTCGCCGGACTGCTGGCAGATCGTCCTGTGTTGGTCTCAATTCATCACATCGCGCCCGAGACCACTTTTCTGCGCCGTCTGGTGCAGCGTTTTGGCTGGCGCTTGCTCCAGCATCTAATCGCCCGTGTGATCGTGCCCTCCGAACTGATGCAGCGACGATTCCGGCGGGTGACCGAATTTCCTAGAGAGCGCATAGACATCATCTATCCGAGCATAACAGGCATCACGACGCCGTCGGAAGCGGAGCGCTCATTCTTGGCGCTGCCGGAACACCCGCTGATCTGCATCCCGATCTGGCAGTCTGATGATGGTTACAATGCGATCTTCGACGCGCTGCCCCGTGTCAAACAGCGTGTACCGGACGCCAACACTATCGTGATCGGCAAACAATCGGCACTCTCCACCTGGCAGCGCCGTTTTGCCAACAGTCGCCCTACCTTTCCGATCCGCTGGCTGACGGATGTCGAACGTATGCCTGCGGTGCTCGCTTCCAGCGATGTCATCGTAGTGCATACCTCGCAAGATCGCTGGCCAGACGAGTTGGTGATGGCGGTGATGTATGGGCGTCCTGTCGTCGCGCCGCGCGTCAGCGGTGTCACCGAGATCATCGAATCAGCGATCACAGGATTGCTGGTCACCCCCGGCGATGTCCGCGACCTGGCACTACAAACAGTGCGCTTGCTGACTCAACCTGAGTATGCACAGCGTTTAGGACTGCGGGCACAAGAACAAGCGCGTAAGACCTTCTCTCCCGAACGGCGACGCGATACACTAACAACGCTGTATGAAGCTACAATCTATGCTTCGCGCTAACACTCAACAACTTAGCTTCAATGAAATGAGTAATTGCTGCCAATGAATCTGGTAAATGTCTTGCCTGCCAGCCTTCGCCCGTGGTATTTAGCGGCACGTCCGCGCAGTCTGCCAGCCACTTACGCGCCGCTGTTCATTGGTGGCGCGGTAGCGGTGTTCTTCGAGTTATTTGAGCCAGTGCGCTTCCTACTGGCATTACTGGGTGCGCTGCTATTGCAGATTGGTTCTAACTTCATCAATGAGTATGTCGATTATCGACGCGGCACGGATACGCAGAAAGTGGCTGGCATGGGCATGGTGCTCTCGCAAGCGCAGTTGACTCCGCCCCAAGTGCTGTTCGGTGCGATCTTTAGCGTGGTCGGTGGCGCGTTGATCGGGATACTGCTGGTTGCTCTCAGCGGTCCGAGTTTACTGTGGGTAGGGGTTTTCGGCGTTGTGGTGGTCATCGCTTATACCGCCGGACCGGTGCCGCTGTCTTACATCGGACTCGGTGAACTGGCAGTATTCATTGCGATGGGACCGCTGATGACGTATGGCACGTTTTATGCCGTCACTACATTTCAGAATCCCTTGGGCTATTTCAACACCAATGCCTTGCTTGCCGGACTGCCGATTGCTTTCACCTGCGCGGCGATCCTGCACGCCAACAACATGCGCGACATTGACGCAGATCGCGCCGCCAACAAACAGACGCTGGCAGTACGCTTCGGCTTGCAAGGCGCACGCACCGAGTTCAAAATATTAATCTACGGTGCATATGTGACGCTGGGTATCTTGATCCTCGCTGAAGCCATACCCGCGCAAACCTTTCTCGCCTATGCCACCGTGCCGGAAGCCCTCTCGTTGATCAAGCTGGCGACCACTACCGACGATCCCAAAGAACTGCACAAGGCACAGGGGCTAACGGCACGGCTGCACTGGCGCTTCGGCTTGTTGATCGCACTCGGCTGGCTGGCTGGCTGGCTCGTGCTTCGTCTTTCTGCTACCGGATGACCATAGGACTAGATGATGACAGCACCAGCACCACCGCCATTTAAGGTTTCTCCACTCATGGGCGCATGGCTGCGAGTGCTGCGGTTCGGATTTCGTTTGCTTTACAACGAGATGGCGTGGACTTACGACGCGGTGAGCTGGGGCGTCAGTCTGGGTGAATGGCGTAGCTGGCAGCGTGCCGCGATCCCGCATCTTAACGCGCCGCCTGATTCACTGATCCTCGAAGTAGCACATGGTACAGCGAATTTGCAGATCGATCTGCGGGCAGCGGGCTATCGCTCTATCGGCATTGATCTCAGTCCGTACATGGGGCAGATCGCGCGGCGCAAACTGCTCCGCGAGGGCATTCAGCCATCGTTGATCCGTGGCCGTGCTCAAGCATTGCCGTTCGCGGATGCCAGTTTTCACGCCGTCGTTTCCACCTTCCCCACCGAGTTCATCATCGATCCTGCCACACTGAGCGAGATCAACCGAGTGCTGCACCCTGATGGACGGTTGGTCTTCGTGCCCAACGGTGAACTGACCAATCGCGGCGCTGTTGAGCAAGGCTTGGAGTTGGCGTATCGCGTGACCGGACAGCGCGGTGGCTGGCCCTCGCAGGTCACAAGGCGATTCAGCAGCGTAGGCTTTTCTTTGCAGGTACTGGAAGTGCAGTGTAAACGCAGCATCGCACAGGTTGTGATCGCGCAAAAACAGTAGACAAACGAGCACCTTCTATGTCCTACGAACTTCTTGAGAAACACATCGTAGAGTGGGCGAAGACTCAACCTGCTATCCGCGCTCTGATCTCAGTTGGCTCGCGGGCGCGTGGCGAGATTGATCAGTGGTCAGATCTTGATCTCGTGATCTTCACAACGGATCGGGAGCGCTATGCCAAAGATGACGATTGGCTGCGTGGCTTCGGCACGGTCTGGCTGACGTATCTGGAGAACGCGGGGGCAGGCGATCCTGAATGGTTCGCCTTTTACGATGGCGGACTCAAGTTGGATGCGCTGTTATTTTCCGTTCCAGATGCTGCGCTGGATACTGCCGCACTGCTGGCATCTTTCCCCTATAGCAGTGTGATCGCGCGTGGTGTCGATGTGCTGTATGACCGTGAGGGCGCTCCACGACGGATACCAGCACAACCATTTACAGCTCCTGCACCATTGACCCAGCCAGCGTTTGATCACCTCATCAACGGATTTCTGCTTGATGCTGTGAACACCGCTAAGTTCGTCGCCCGTAACGATCTGTGGCGGGCACAGCGTTCGCTAGCACAGCAGTTACGTTCGGCGCTGCTCACCTTGATCGCATGGCACGCCTATGGACGCGATACCTGGTATGCGGGTCGCTTCATCGACCAGTGGGCGGATCAGCGTGTGCTTGCCAGCTTACCCTCGCTTTTTCCTCAATACGATCAAAAGAGCATGAAGCGCGCCATACTCACGATCCTCGATCTGTTCCGCTGGCTAGTAGAAGAAACCACCACACGAGTCGGCATCGAGTTTCCAACCGCATATGAGCACATTGCTGCGTTGATTCAATCGATATTGGCTAACGTAGCATCGATTGGCGATCAGTAAGATTAACTAGGCAATTGCCATTCCGGCGGAACGTGGATAGTCAAGAAGATTTTATAGCCCGTTCCCCTCGCGGTACTCATCGGAAACTGAGCTTTAACTTCCAGACCCATCTGCTGGATGTGTGTTTCCAGAGGATGCCATTTCTCTAGCGCATTAGCGCGCACGCGGATCGCAAACCAGCGTTCCGTACCCGGAATATAGGTAAGAACATCAATTGTGGGGTACTGCTCAATGATTGAGAGAACCAGATCCCGGGCAGAGGTCATTATCGAATAGTCTTGCAGCACGGCGTTTTCTCATTACTACAACGTCTTAAACCAATTCCAGTTAGAAACTAGGACGAGCCATGCAGAGCAGGATCGGGCGTTAGAAACTAAGTATTCTGGATTTCAAAATACGGCTGAATGTTTGCAATTATAGAGCGTGGGGCTAAAAAAGTTCTATTTACGCACTGCCAAACGAGACCCTGAATTCCGCTATCAAGATGAAGCTTTTATCTCTATAAATATCAGGACTAACGTTACTGAGGTGCAGTTCAACCTGCGAAAGTGGAGTTACTAGGTGTTGTAACCGGAGGATTTAAGGCTTGTCCGGAGTTTATTTATCTGCTTGCTGCCGACGCATGGGGTTCAAAACCCCCTGCTACAACACTCTAGAAACCCTCTAAAGAGGGTTCAGCAAAGATCACCTTTTGCTCC
>JAHBVK010000075.1 GCA_019637555.1 Anaerolineae bacterium | reverse complement strand
GGCAGTAGTGGCGGCTGATACCGAGGACATCGCGCAGCAAGCATTAGGATTAATCGAAGTCGAGTATGAGCCGCTCGGCGTGGTCGATGATCCTGAATATGCGCGTTCACCGGAAGCGCCGATCCTGCACGAAGGACGCGAAGGCGGCAATCTGCTCAAGCACATCAAAGTGCGGCACGGCGATATTGACAAGGGTTTCGCGGAAGCAGACGTGATCGTAGAGCGCGAGTACCACACACCGACCACCGAACACGCCTTCCTCGAACCGGAGTGCGCGATTGGTGTGCCCGCTGGCTTCCAAAATCACGATAAGCTGACCGTTTACGTCGGTTCGCAAATTCCTTATCAGGATCGCAGCCAGCTTGCCGGAATCCTCGATCTACCGGAAGAAGCCGTGCGCGTGCGCGGTACATTGATCGGCGGCGGCTTCGGCGGCAAAGAGGACATCGCTGGTCAGGCGCATGTGGCGCTGTTAGCACTGGCTACGGGTCGTCCGGTGAAGATGCTGTACACACGGCAGGAGTCGCTGGTCTTCCATCCCAAGCGCCACGCCACCGTGATCCGCATCAAGACGGGCGCGAAACGTGATGGCAAGTTAACCGCTGTACAGGCGGAACTGTACGGCGACGGCGGTGCTTATGCCAGCCTGAGCGATAAGGTGCTGACCCGCGCTACCACGCACGCGACGGGACCCTACATCGTGCCCAACGCTAAGATCGACTGTTTCGCCATGTACACCAACAATCCGGTCAGCGGCGCGTTTCGCGGATTCGGCGTCACGCAGTCCGCTTTCGCCGTTGAGCAGAACATGGACTTATTAGCGAAGGAATTGGGCATCGACCCGATTGAGTTCCGCAAGATCAACGCGCAGCGCGTCGGCGCGACTACCGCGACGGGGCAGCTACTGCGCGAGAGCGTCGGTCTGCTCGACTCGCTGGACAAAGTTCACGGCAGCATGGTTGAACATGCGGAAGCCCACACAGATGGCGAGTTCAAGTGGGCGTGGCGCGAAGGCAACAAGGCGTATGCATGGGGCGTTGCTTCTGCGTACAAGAACACCGGACTCGGCGGCGGCGCTCCTGATAAGGCGGGCGCGGAAGTCGAGGCGTTCGATGACGGCACCTTCGAGGTACGCACCTCCTCCGCTGATATGGGGCAGGGGCTGGTGATGGTGGTGGCGCAGTGTGCTGCCGAAGAACTGCGCGTACCTTATGAACGCGTCCGCGTATTACTGAGCGATACCGATCTGACGCCCAACGGCGGACCAACCACCGCTTCGCGTCAAACTTACGTGACGGGCAACGCTGCCCGTTTCGCCGCCAACGAATTGCGACAGGCGATGACCCGCGCTGCCGCCGAGAAATTGGACGCACCACCGGAACGTCTGCGCTTCGAGGAAGGTCTGATCCGCTATGACGAGCAGCAGGTAGAGGTGCAAGTGGGCGAGATCGCCCGGTGGATGCGCAGTCAGGGCATTCAGCCGCGCACCATCTACGAATACACCGCGCCGACTACACAACCATTGGGCACTGGTGGCGATATGCACTTCGCTTTCAGTTACGCCACACAAGCGGCGCTCGTTTCGGTGGATCTGGAAAGCGGCAAAGTGGACTGCCTCAAAGTGATCGGCGCGCACGATATCGGACGGGCGATCAATCCGCTGTCGCTGCAAGGGCAGATCGAAGGCGGCATCGTGATGGGTATGGGCAACTGCCTGACCGAAGCCTTCATCAGCGAACAGAGCGTGCCGTGGTCGCGGCTGCTCTCGCGCTACAAGATGCCCAGCATCGTGCACACGCCGGAGATCGTCTCGCACATCATCGAGGCGCAAACGGCGGATGGTCCTTATGGCGCGAAAGGCGTGGGCGAAATCTCCTCGATCAATACCACGCCCGCCATCGCCAATGCCATCGCCAACGCTGTCGGGGTGCGCGTCTACTCGCTGCCTGTCGATCAGGATGCACTGCTGCGGGCGATCAAGCACGGCGAAACGGAAGTTCGCACCGCATGGCAGGATGTGAAGTAATCCTCGTCTGATAATCGAAGTAACAAAAAGGGCAGACGATCATCTGCCCTTTATTGTTTCTGTCTACGGCATGTGCTGGAGCAAACACCAGATGATCGAATTCATGGTGCTTATTGATCTTTCCAAGTACAGATATGGTCGCCGCGTTGTCGAATTCTACTTTGACATTTCAACGGGCGACTCTGAGGTACTGCCACCGCTAGAACACGAAGCATTGCTGGTCGGCAACGGCATTGAGGTGATTCAAACTGAATCCTCGCCAACGCGCCGCTATTACAGCATCAGCATCGATTATACGGTTTGCGTCGGCTCGGATAAGGAACACGCCTTCGATTATCCCTTCATCAACGATGACGAGATATTTATCGCGTCCGGTCTACTGCCGCATCTGCCCGCCGCGCTGACTGCTGGCGCATGGGCGCGGATCGCCATTATGGGTGTACCCGATGGTTGGACAGTGTTCACGAACATTATACAAGGTGATCAGGAAGCCGAAATTTTGCACAGCTTTTTTCTCTACTGCGCCAAAGACATCAACGTTCGCACCTTTCAGCAGGCAGATCGGCACTTCGAATTCGTTGTTCCTACGGAGGATGTTGACCTCGACAGCTTATGGATTTCTATCGAAGGTTGTCTGAAGTGGTTAAGCAATCATCTGCTGCCCTATCGTCCTGAAGCTGACGCCAGGGTTCTATTGCTCCGTGCTCCCGCCGATTTCGAGCAGATCGCCAACGGCAGGACGTTTGCGACGGGCGAGAACATGCTCGGTGGGATCATCACCTTCGCACCGCGCGATCCCGCTTACTTGCGTAAATTGTTTGGCTACGAGGATTACGATCTATTCTTGCGCGACGGCATGATCCACGAACTATTCCACTACTACGCCAGCGGTGATCCCGCCGCTGCCACGCGTTCCTTGCTCATCCCTACAGCGGATTGTTCGCCCGACACTGCCTCGTTACTGGGTGAAGCGCTAACGGGTTATCTGCATCGCTTGTACCTGACTCTGACTGCTCCCAATTATGAGCGGGCACTCGCCCAATTTCTCAACGGCGTGATCGTGATGTCGCTGCGGCGGAAGCGTCGTCATCAGATCGCGTTGTGGCTGCTCGACATGCATTTGCGTCAACACAACTCGTCGTTATTCGATCTACTGCGTGTGTGGCTAGCTGGACAGCAGGATTATCCCGTCCGTTTCAGTTCACTAGACGACGCGCTGACTATCGCTAAGCGGCTGACCGCAGCACCTGTTCCCGCCGAGCTGGTGAGCATCCTTGATGGTTCTGCGATAGAGACACCGCTTTACCGGGCTGCCATTAATAGCGCGGTTGCCGAGCTGGGGTTTGTGCTCAAGGAAACCGATGGGATGCTTGAGCTGATGGCGACGGGACAACCTGCGAGGCGTCTTGTGTTACCTGTCGATTGAGAGTTCTTAGCCTGTTATTTCCTCAAATCATGGTGATGCTTGGTGTTGCTGCTCCGGGCATTTTTCACGACTAACACAAACCCACTATAATGGCGGCATTCAAGTGCAGGGAGATCGCTGTGAAATTAAGAATGCCGCTGATCATCGTTCTGCTGCTGCTGCAAGCCGTCACCCGCCTGAGCGCCTTGCTGCAAATGCCGCCATTCATCGACGAAACAGGGCATCTCAACTTTGCGCTGGAGGTACTATCGGGTCGCCTTTTCCCCGGTGCAGCCGATAGCAAGCTGTTAACGCCGCTGTGGACGGCATTATTCCTACCAAATGATGCTAATCTGCCGGGTTTATGGCTGGCACGCGCGGCAACCATCTTCTTCAGCTTGATCACACTGGCGCTGGTGTACCGACTAGCAAGCGATCTCGCGGGTCGTGCTTCCGGACTCACGGCGACAGTGCTGTATATTGCCGCGCCCTATCTGTTATTCTACGAACGCCTTGTCCTTATTGACACCTATGTGATGACCTTTGGTCTGCTGGCGATCTGGGCGGCGCTGAGGCTGCGGACACAGGTTCGTGCAAGTGATGCGCTGCTGTGCGGTATGGCGCTCGTTGGTGGGTTGGGCGCAAAAGGAACCGGCATCGTTTTCGCAGTGATCCCTCTGCTCGCGGTGGCGTTTCTAGTTCCGGTTCGGCAGTGGTTAACGCGATCTATGCTGCGCTGGCTAGTGATCTGTTACGGCATCTTCGCCCTGATCTGGCTGCCACTGTACCTGCTGCTGCGCTGGCGTAAGATTGATTATTTCGGCTTGGCAGGCACGCTTTCCAATACCAACGCGGCGACAGACGTTATCGGGCGACTTGTTAGCAATCTCGGTCAGACGTGGCAGATCGATGCGATCTATTTCTCGACCATCGGACTGCTGATCTTACTCGGATTGGCGATCTACTGGCTGTTACGCCAGCCGCGCACAGCCGCGTATGTGCTGCTCTGTCTAGTGATCCCCACCGTTGCTATTATTTTCCTATCTCCCAATGTGCGCTCCCGTTACATTGTCTATCATGTGCCGCTGCTGATCATCGCGGCATCGGTAGGGACGCAGATCGCGCGGCGCTGGCTGGAACAGCGTTTCACCGTTCTTAGTGTGCGCAGTGTCTCTGTGCTGCTGCTAGCGGGCTGGCTGATGCTGGTGTTCGCACCCTTCTACAACACGTTAGTCAACGATCCTGCTGCGCTGGTGTTACCTCCGGCAGATCGCGGCGAATACGTCAGCGCCGACTCCGCTGGCTTCGCACTGCCCGAACTGGCTGCTTACTTTGCGGATAGAACATCAGTCCAACCCGCGCAAGTGATCGGACTGCTGGCAAACTGCCGCAGCTTGCGCCTCTATTTCGCCGCCGCCGAGCAAATGACGCTCGAATGTCCGCTGATCGCGTGGGATGGCTCCTACCAGCAGCAAATCGCCGCGCTGGTCAATCAACGTGCCAGCGAAAGCACCGCTAACCTGTACCTGATCGTGGAGAATTTGCCCTATGTCAGCACGACGGGCATCACTGCTGTGCTGCAACCACTGACGACCATCGCGCGCCCTGACGGCACATCAAGGCTGACCATCTACCAGCTACGATGATCAGCCTTTGTGTTCGGATTGGGCTGGCGCGATCCGGCGCTACTTGATCCTTCGTGCCACTTGTTCCGCCTGCAACACTAACTCCGAGGCGAGGAAGCAGTGTGCTTGCGGCATTGTCGTCTCGGTGCGGTTCAAAATATCCTGAACCAGCGTCTTGCCATAGGTCAGCGGCACATCCTCGCAGTTGATGTACTGCGTGCCCTTCTGATCCACCAGAATAAGATGATTGCCGCCGGGGCGACCCGCGATGTCGATGTTCTTGCGGATTTCGATGAAGCCATCGGTACCTAAGATGGTCATGCGTCCATCGCCCCACGATCCGAGTCCGTCGGGCGTGAACCAATCGACGCGGCAGTAACCCGTAGCATGATCGCTGCTCACCATCATGTCACCAAAGTCATCGAAATCGGGATACTGCGGATAGTGGAAGTTAGCAAGCTGCGCCGCCACCACCTGCGCCGAGGTGCTGCTGGTATAGTAGAGGAACTGCTCCATCTGATGCGACGCCAGATCGTTGAGGATGCCGCCGAAGTATTTGCGGTGGAAGAACCACGACGGGCGCGACACGATGCCGATCTTGTGCGGACCAAGCCCGATGGTTTGCAGCACCTGTCCGATTGCGCCCGCGTGTACCAGTTCACCCGCTTTCATGCTGGCGCGGTTGCCCAGACGTTCGCTGAAGAAGACTGAGTAAATACGCCCTGTTTCCGCCTGCACGCGCCGCGCTTCCGCCAACTGATCCAGCGTAGTGAATCCGGGCTTATCCGCCATGTAATCCTTGCCGTGCTGCATGGCGCGAATACCCAACGGTGCGCGATCACTCGGAATCCCCGCGCTGATCACCAGTTGGATCGTGGGGTCTTCCAGCACTTGCTCGGCGCTGCTGGCTGGCTTACCCTGCGGATATTTGGCAGCATAATCGGCGGCGAGTTCCGGCTCGGCGGCGTAGTACCAGACCAGTTCCGCGCCCGCGCCGAGCAGTTGATCCGTCATGCCTAAAATGTGGTTGTGATTTAAACCGACGGCGGCAAATCGAATAGTCATCTTTTCCCCTAGTTTTTCTTAAGAGGGTAGGTTTGGAAACCTACCCCTACAGGCATAGATAGGTGCAAACACGATAATGCCATTTGTAGGGGTGGGTTTCTAACCCACCCATTCTGCAATCAATCTATCCAAAAAATTACCCCTGTTATCCTAGCCTCTGCCTGTCTCCACAGGCTGACCGTTCATCGCGTAATAAAAAGGATCAGGCGCGGCGATTGATCCGCGTTGTACAGGCGTGCCAGTGATCGCGGATTTGTACAGGCTGCTGCTGAATTCGATAATGCGGCGCGCCTCATTGCCCGTCACCAACGGAGTTTCGCCACGATCAAGGCTGTCGAGCAGCGCAACGACCTGTGCCGTGTGTCCGCCCGTGATGTTAGTCTCTGGCTGCGGCACATTGGGCACATTCACCCGCCAGTGATCGTTGTTGGCGGAGTACAGCGCCGACAGCTCAATCGTCAGCTTTTGCAGATCGAGTCGCAGATAGGTTTCCTGTCGCGGTGAGAGCACGCTGTTGGTAATGCTGCCCATCGCGCCGCTAGAAAACCTGACCAGCGCCATCGACACATCCTCCACCTCAATCGGGCGATCCAGCGTACCCATCATTGCGCGCACTTCGTCCCAATCGCCGTACAGCCACAGGAATAGATCGGTCAGATGGATGCCGTGTCCCATCGTTGGACCGCCCAGTTCCGTCGCCCATTTGCCACGCCACGGCACAGCGTAATAATCGAAATCGCGGTACCACAGCGTCAGACAGTGACCGACTAGCGGCTTGCCATATTCACCCGAATCAATCAACTTCTTGTAGTGCTGCGCTGCCGATCCGAAGCGCCACTGAAACACCGTGCTGACGGTCTTGCCGCTGCGCTTCTCCGCTTCGATCAGCCGATCAAAATCCGCGATGGATCGCGCTAACGGCTTCTCGCAGAGCACGTGTGCTCCCGCTTCCAAACAGGCAATGCTCAGATCGACATGTGTGGCGGGCGGCGTACAGATCACCACCAGATCGGGCTTCGCCGTCTCTAGCAGCGCATTGACATCGGTGAACCACTGCGGAATCTCGAACTTAGCTGCAAATTCCTGCGCGCGGGTGGCGTCAACGTCCATCGCCGCGACCAGCTTCACGCGATCTCCGGCTGCCCTGAGCGCTGGCACATGGTTGGAGGCGGCAATCGCGCCCGTGCCCACGATAGCCACATTATAGGTTTTAACGGTCTGTGGATTAGCCATAAGTATCCTTATTCAGTGGATCGATCATGCCTATTCAAGTAATTTACTTCACCCTACCCATCCGCCCGTAGAACGGAATATCCGCCATCAACCGATTCCCTCTCCGTTGACGGAGAGAGGTGGCGCGAAGCGACGGGGTGAGGTTAATTTCGCCTACTGCTTCACGCCTTCCGGTGACAGCGTAGCGGGATCGAAGTAGCGGTTCAGCTTGCCGCAGAAGCCCGGTTTGTTGTACTCGCCCGCGTGGATCAAATACTGCTGCGAATTGGCGAGGAAATCGGTACTGCCAGCGTCCAGCGCTGCCAAGTGATCTAGCGAGGCGTTGACTTCCGCCTGTGCGCCGTTCTCCACGATGCTGCGCCAATTTGCCCGCAGGTTGCGCGTCCGATCTGCCGCTAGATCGTAGAAGTGCTGCAATGCCTGCCGACCCTCTTCCTCGCCGCGCTCGAACGCCGCTTTGATCTGCAAGAAACCCTCGACACCGCGATCACGGCGCACGTATGCCTCCTCGAAGCTGCTCACCTTCATCGCTTCAGCAAATTTGGCGTCATCTGCCATCCATTCTTCGCCGAAGCAGACCACGTTATCGCCGCGTTCGGGCAAGCCGCTGTTCTGCATCACCACCAGCAGTTCGAGATCGCGGTTAGGGTTGATCAGCCGATGGATCGTGCCCGGACTGAAGATCAGCGCCGAGTGCGGATACAGATCGACGCGCGAGAAGCCGTTGTGATCGATCAACTCGACGTGTCCGCTGCCAGCGACCACGAAGTACATCTCGGTACACATGAAATGGAAATGCGGCGTACCGCCGTACTGTCCATCGGGCGTCTCGGTGTCGTAGACTTTGAGCCGCGTCACCAGCGTAGCACCGGGCATCCGCAGCGGCGCGACGGCGGCGTTGATCGGCGTGAGCGTTTGATCGGTCATGGTTCGTTGTCTCCGTCTTATTCTCGTTGTTCCCGATTCCCGGCGCTAAAGCACCGGGCTGAAACAAGATGCTACCTGATCGTTCCTAGATTCAACCTGAATTTTCAGAACACACTGCTGCGATTTAAGCAGTAGAGTTACCAATATTGATTTGTGTGTAACACCAGCCCTCACCCCAAACCCTCTCCCGCAAGCGGGAGAAGGGCAAAATCTGACTCCCCTCTAACCGCTTGCGGGAGAGGGGTTAGGGGGTGAGGGTTAATGCGGTCCCGCCTTATCCAACCGATCCATCTGATCCGCTGTCAGCTTCACATCCAGCGCGGCGATGTTCTCGTTCAACTGATCCAGATCGCTGGCGGCGATCAGCGGGAGCACGGGCGGTTTAGAGTTGAGCATCCACGCGAGGATCACTTGATTGACCGTCGCGCCGATCTCCCCTGCAACTTCGCGCAGCGTCGCCAGCCGCTTCTCGTTATCCGTGCCGCCGTATTCCAAGCGGAAGGGACGATCAGGGCGGATGTATGATCCTGCTTGCAGCGCCGAATACGCCAGCAGTGTGATCCCGCGACTGGCGCAGTAATCGTGCAAATCCTCGTTAGCGAACTCCTGCGGCGAAACCGTCGTGCCGGGGCGCAGATGCAGATAGGTGTAGTGCTGTTGGATGCAGCAGAACTGCGCCCAACCGTTGACCTGCGACAGCCAACGCGCTTCCTCTAAGCGCCACGCCCGATAATTACTCGCACCGATGAAGCGCACTTTACCCGCTTTTACCAGCTTATCGAATGCCGCCAGCGTTTCTTCTAGCGGTGTCTTGCGATCATCGACGTGCGCGTAGTAGAGATCGAAGGAATCGATGCCCATGCGTTGCAGGCTCTTGTTGCACTCCTCCTCGATCTGAGAGGCGCGCAAGCCGACTGGAACACCGGGATAGCCGAATCCGACTTTGGACGCCATGAAGATGCGATCCCGATTGCCGCGCTGACGCAGCCATTCACCAAGCAGCGTTTCGCTCTCACCGCTGGGCGATTTATTGACCCAGTGCGCGTAGATGTTGGCAGTATCGATGAACGTGCCGCCCGCGTCCACATAGGCGTCGAGGATGCGGAACGAAGTGGCTTGATCGTTGCGCGTACCGAAGTACATCGCGCCTAGACAAAGGGCGCTGACCTGTACGCCGGTATGCCCTAATTGCAGCGTTTTCACGAATAAATCCTTTCGTGATCAAGAGTTCCGGCGCTAAAGCACCGGGCTAAAACTAGATGATACCTAATCAGTAGTGACGACTATAATTCGTCAACTTCGGAACCAGACTAGTTTTCCCCCGATACAGATCACCCTCTCCCGCTTGCGGGATGAGGGCAGGGGGTGAGGGACTTACGCCTCTTTCTTCACTTCCATCAACTGCTTATATTCCGGCTTCGATTTGTAGAAGTCGTCCAGCGGATAGCAGCCTGAGATCATGCCGTTGCGCGGCGCGGTGGTGCAGTCGCTGAAGGTGCGACAGAGCTTCTTGCGTTGCAGTGGTCGCCCTGCGATCACATCCGCTGCCATTTCAGGATACGCTAGTACCATGCGCCCCAAGCCCACCGAATCGACTCCGCCAGTACGCACCGAATACTGCGCCACATGGGGCAGCCATTCCTGCAAATACGAGTAGCCCGATCCAACGACCAGCAGTTCGGGGCGGCGCTGCTTCAATTCCGTCGTCGCCGCGATCTGCCGTCCCACGCCGACTAGCGGATCTTCCGGCGGCAGGTAGCCATCGGAGGGTGGGAAGTATGCTGGACGCTGGATGTGCGGATTGTAGTAGGGGCTGCCTGCCGTGATGCAGACCAACTGGATGTTCAGTTCCAGCAGCAGATCGAGGAACTTACCCGGTTCGGTCAGATCAATGCCTGTGCCACCATCGCCGCCGAAGCTGTAGCAGTAATGCCCGTTGCTGTAAATTTCTGGCTCACCGCGTCCATCGCCGCCTTTGCGGAAGGGGATGAAGTCGAAGGCGCTCAGGCGCACGCCGATCTCCAATCCCGGCACTTCGGCGCGGATGCCCGCCGTGATCTCGCGCAGGAAGCGGGTGCGATTCTCGAAGCTGCCGCCGAATTTCCCTTCTCGATCTACCGCGCTCAAAAACTCGTGACCGAGATAGCCGTGACAGTGTTTCACGTCCACGAAGCTGAAGCCTGCCGAATACGCCAGCTTCGCCGCGCTGATGAACTGCTCGATAAGACGACTGATCTCGTCATCGGTCATCAGCGGATAGTCGGTGCTCAGGTTGAACTTGCGATCAAGGATCGGATGATGATAGAGGATATGCGAATCGAGCCGCTTCTTATCGGTAGGGCGGGCGAAACGTCCCGAATGCGTTAGCTGCAAGCCGACCAGTATATCGTCCGTCGTGCCGTGATGATCGCGGTGCGCCGACTCCAAACCTTCGCGCAAGTTCGCCAGCGCGCCAATCGTGTGCTCGTTGATCATCAGTTGGTTGGGATTGGCGCGACCATCAGGACGCACCGCCACCGCCTCGCCACCCCAGATCAGCTTCGCGCCACTCAAGCCGAATCGCTGCCAGCGCCGTTCCACCAATTCGTTGGGCATCCCGTCGGTTTCGCCGTCCCAGCCTTCCATCGGCAGCACCGTGAAGCGGTTGCCGATCTTGCGTCCGTAGACCGTCAGCGGCTGCGCCATCGGTGAGTCAGTGCCGTGCTGCACCTCCTGATCGAAGTGCAGATCAGCGCCGACACTGGCAGTGTAGCTGCGGAAATCGTCGGCAGTGCGTAGCTGCGCGAGGCGGCGATAATGTTGATTCTCAGCTTGATTCCCGGCGTCACTCATTGATATTCCCCTAAACGAATAGCAATTTCTCCGAGGATGGGGATGTCGCTCTCCGGACGCTCCGGCGAACGTGGATGCGTCTTGTTGGTTTTAGTCCAGCCACGCAGCTTCAAGAACTGCGCCGCGCTGTGTTTGTAAGCAGGCACAGGAGCGCGGAAAGCAAAGAAGCCCAGATATTGCAGCAGATCATTGAGTCCGTAGAACGCTGGATCGCCCGCTAACCACATAGCATCGCGCTTGGCGAACAGATCGGGTGCGAAGGTACTTAAGCCGAGCAGGTAATCGCTGCCGTACATAACCATATCAATCGCCAGATCGTTGCCCGTGTACACCTTGAAATCGGGACGCTTGCTGTCGCGCAGCAAAATGCGCTGCCATTCCTGTTGGCGGCTGAGTGAGCTGTGCTTCGCACCGATACACTGCGGGATGTCCAGCAGTCCGGCGTAGGTGTCCAGATCGTAGATCATGCCGAAGGAGGCGAACATCTTGCCCAGTTCAAAGGCGATGAACTGCGGCGCGTGCCTGCCGATCTCGGCGTAACTCTCTAACAGTTGATCTCGTGGTTGACCGGTCAACCCGAAATTTTGAAAAATAACAGGGATCCCGCCCTGCTGCTGAATTAACTCGACTTGGCGCAGCGTTTCGTCTCGATTCCACGCCGAACCTTCGGCGGCATCCACGAACGCCCCCGCTACGAATCGAATTTCTTTACGAGTACCTAGCGAGGCGCGGGTTTGCTTCAGCACTTCTAAGCGTGTAGCTTCGTCGAGCAAGTTAGCGTAGCCCGTATCCATGTTGACGGCGGGCGCGAGTCCGGCATTGCTGGTGCGTTCGACGTGGGCGTTGAAGCTCGCCCAATCCACACTGCCATCTTCCAGAAACGGCAGCAGGATAGCGGAAATTCCGCTGATCTTGCGGCGTGGCTTGATCATCCCCACCGGATCCATCTGAGTCATCACTTCTGGTGCGTTCATGAGTGTTCCTCTCGCTGAATTTCGCTCACTTGCTTGAGGTAGTCCGCCAGCGCGGTCTGGTTATGGGTGCGGATGATGTGTTCGGCGGAGTCGGCGTCACGCTTTTTGAAGGCATCCAGCAACTGCCAGTGTTCTTGCTGGGCGATCTGTACACGGCGGGAGAACACATCCTGAAAGTAGAAGCGCATCAGGCGTTCCCAGTGATTCAGCGCCTTTTGCAGCATCTGCTTGATCAGCGCGGCTTGCGCAATGTCGCAGATCAGTGAGTGCAGCGCCTTGTTGTCTTGCGACCAACGCGCCGGATCGCTGACGCTCTGATCCATCTTGCGGATCATGGTTTCTAGTGCGGCGAGGTCGCTGTCGGTGATCGTTTCGCAGGCACGACGACTGCTGAATACTTCCATCGATTCCAGCAGCGCGAAGACCTCGATCATCAGTTCGGCATGGATGGGCGTGACGGTGAAGCCGACGTGCGGCGCGAAAGAGACGAAACCATCTGCCTCCAGTTCGCGCAGCGCTTCGCGGATGGGGATCGGGCTAACCTGCATCCGCTGTGCCAGTTCGTCGATGATGATACGTTCGTCGGGAGGAAATTCGCCGCGCACGATGGCATCTAGCAGTGCCTCGTGAACCATCTGGTTCTTGCTTTTGAAGCTCAAACGCATGTCGTAATCCAGACTATTTAGTGCAGAAATATTGCAATAAATTGTATATCGTATATGATATAACCCGTCCCGTAAAAGTGCAACCAGCTTACTGTGCGTACCATCGGCTACGCGTCTTGGGTACGCTCTTTAGGCAAAGGAGGTCAGTCGTCGTTACAGCAACCGACACTACTAAGATATTGTCAGCAAGGAAAGCCAAACGATCAATCGTCTTTCACCCATCACTTAAAGCTTAGTTATTAGGAGTCGCAACGATGAAAAAGCTGGCATTGGTCCTCGTTTTAGCCCTTCTTTTCGGCGCATTGGGCACTCATGTTAGCCGCGCCCAAACTGAAATCCGCATCACGTGGTACAGCGACGGCAACGAAGGCGAAGTCATCAAAGAGCAGTTGGCGAAGTACATGGAAGCCAACCCCGACGTTAAAGTCGTGCTCGATGAAGTCGATTACGCCAATGGCATCCAGAAAACACTGCCCGTACAGTTGGAAGCTGGCGAAGGTCCCGACATCGCCCGCGTGACCAACCTCGGTGGTCTGGCGCAGTATTACCTCGACCTGACTCCTTATCTTTCCGATACCAAGTATTGGCTAGATAACATGGATCCGTTCCTCGGTGCGCTGCGTTTACCCGGCGACACTACCACGATCCCCGGCTATATGACGCAACTCACCGTCACCGGTCCCTTCATCAACAAGACCCTGTTCGATCAGGCTGGCGTTGCCGTCCCCGCTGATGGCGCGACATGGGAAGAGTGGGCTGCTGCTGCCAAAGAAGTAGCCGAGAAAACTGGCACGCCCTTCGCCATGGCGATGGATCGCAGCGGTCACCGTCTGGCTGGTCCCGCAGTGAGCATGGGCGCGAAGTACTTCGATGCCGATGGCAAGCCCTCTCTAGTTGGTGATGAAGGCTTCAAAAAGATGGCGGAGTTGATGGTTCAGTGGCACAAAGACGGCTTGATGCCGCCGGAAGTGTGGATCGGCAACGCTGGCACGTATGCCGCCGCCAATGAGCCATTCGTCAACGCGCAGATCGCCTTCTACATGTCCGGTAGCTGGCAGATCAGCCAGTTCGCCACCAACATCGGTGATTCCTTCGACTGGGAAGCCGTACCCAATCCTTGTGGTCCGGCTGCCTGCACGGGAATGCCCGGTGGTGCGGCGCTGGTAGCGATCAAGACTACCAAGAACCCCGAAGCCGTCGCTAAGCTGATGGACTGGCTGGCGAGCGAGGAAGTGCTGACCGAGTTCTACGCCAAGACGCTGTTCCTGCCCGGTCATCTGGGCATCGCGGCGAAGGGTGTTGACTTCCAGACCGACAACCCACAGGCGAAAGCAGCGCTGGCGACCTTCGCAGCGCAGGTTGGCAAGCTCGATCCGCTGGCGTACCGCCTACAGGCGTACACCTACAACACCGCGCTGTTCAACGCCACCCGCGATCGTCTGTCGCAGGTGTTGGCTGGCGAACTGTCGCTCGATGACGCCATCCAGCGGATGCAGGACGACATCGACGCGGCGCTGGCAGCGGTCAAGTAACGCTCCTCACGTTCTAAACTCAAAGTTGCGCTCTCGCCCGTCGTGGTGGGAGCGCAACGCTAAAAATACCTTTCGCCAGAAGTTTCCCCTGAGAGCGCCATGTCATCACATGTTACTAGTGCGCCTACCGCCAAGCCCAAGCGATCTGCGCTGCAGCGGCTGATCGACCTGCCGACGGAAGTGGTGATCGCCGCGTTCCGCCTCGCCATGACCGGAATCGAGGCTATTGCCGCACCACTGCAGCGCTTGGTCGGTACACAGCGCATGGGCTATTTTTTTGTGCTGCCCAACTTACTAATTTTTGGCATCTTCGTACTGTTCCCCATGCTGCTCAACTTTTACTATGCCTTCACGGGTGGCGTCGATCTGCTGCCGCAGAGTCGTCCGTTCGTAGGTATGGAGAACTTTCAGCGTCTGTTCAACTGCGTCAACTACCTCGATCCCAACACTTGCGCGGAGGATCACTTCTGGCGCGGCATGTACAACACCTTCTGGTTCGTGCTGTTTCAGGTCGGCGGCATGGTGCTGATCTCGCTGCTGACCGCGCTGATCCTCAACCGCAAGATCGTGGGGCGCGGCTTCTTCCGCAGCGTGTTCTTCTATCCGGTGCTGCTCTCTCCCGTCGTAGTCGGTTTGATCTGGAAGTGGATTTTGCAGCGCGACGGTTTGCTCAACGCCTTCGTCACCATTTTCGGCGGCGAACCGATCCTCTTTCTGCTCAACGGTGCATCTGCCATGTTCTGGGTGATCATTGTCAGCATCTGGGCGCAGATGGGCTTTTACACGTTGATTCTGCTGGCGGGGCTGCAATCGATCCCGCATGAATTGTATGAAGCGGGGCAGATGGATGGCACGGGTAAATGGCAGAGCTTCCGTTTCATCACGCTGCCACTGCTGATGCCGACGATGTTGGTGGTCACGGTCTTAGCGTTGATCCGCGCGGTGCAGGTGTTCGATCAGGTGTTCGTGCTGACGGGCGGTGGTCCCGGCACGGCAACGCAGTACATCGTGCAGTACATCTACGAGACGGGCTTCGGCAACCAGATTCACCTGTTTGGACTGGCGGCTGCCGCGTCGGTAGTGCTGGCGGTGGGGCTGCTGGTCTTCACGCTGGCGCAGTTGCGCATGGGTAATGCGTCGGAACATGCCTAGGAGCAGCGCCCTCATCCTAAATTCTTCTCCCGCAAGGAGAAGGACTTCCAGAAAAGGAAATCGCCTTATTCCCCTTTCCTTGCGGTAGAGGGGCTAGGGGTGAGGGCACCCAAGCACACATTAAATAATGAGAATCGATCAATGAGTACTATTAGATACTTTCTACGCAATCGGCACGGACGCAAGGGCATGGATTGGGCGGATTGGCTCAGTTACTTGTATCTGGTCGCGGGCGTGCTGCTAATGTTCGGTCCGGTGCTCTGGCTGGTGTTTTCCTCGTTCAAAACGCAATCCGCGTTGATCCAGTTCCCGCCAACGCTGCTGCCCTACTCGCAAGAGACTACCTTAGTGGAAGGCTACGATAAACCGCTGCCGCTGTATGATGTCAAGTTCGAGGATGGCTCGGTGCGGCGGATGGCACAGGTGCGGCGTGTTGGATTGGAAGCGCAGATGGTCGATCCGGTGACTCCGGGAGAAGTGATCAAGGTCAAGATCGACCAGCGTACCGAGGTCAAAGAACTGCGTTTGGCGACGGAAAATTACCTTGATCCACTGGAGCGTTTCAACTTCCTCAATTACCTCAAGAACAGCGTGGTAGTTACGGTGGTGGCGACGATCATCACCCTGATCGTCAACAGCATGGCAGCGTTCGCGCTCAGTAAGTACACCTTTCGCGGGCGTTCACTGATCTTTGTGGTCATCCTCTCCACGTTGATGATCCCGATCTCGGTGATTCTTGTGCCGGTGTTCCTTGTGATCACTGAAATTGGCTGGAACAACAACCTGTGGGGCGTGATCATCCCCGGTGCGGCGACTCCAACGGGCGTGTTCTTACTGCGCCAATACATGCTGACGATCCCCGATGAACTGCTGGACTCGGCACGCATCGACGGTGCGAGCGAGTGGCGCATCTACTGGCAGATCGTGCTGCCGTTGGCGCGTCCGGCGCTGGCTGTACTGGCGATCTTCTCGGTGATGTGGCGCTGGAACGACTTCCTATGGCCCCTGATCGTGCTCTCGCGCAATGAGTTGTTCACGCTGCAAGTGGGCTTAAATGCCTTTCAGGGCGAGTTGAACATTCAGTGGAATTACGTGCTAGCGATGACGGTGCTCAGTCTGCTGCCGATCACCATCGTGTTCGCCTTCTTGCAGAAGTTCATCACGACGGGCATCGCCACAACGGGGATGAAGTGATCGGGAAATAGCTTCACCGCTACACCCTCTCCAATCTGTGGTCATCTGGAGAGGGGATGTCGGGCGAGAATTAGGGATCAGCCAGCGGTGACGCCGAGCAATTGCTCGCGGTGGGCAGCTAGCAGATCAGCCATGCGGATCGGCGGGCGTCCGGTCAGTGATTCGACAGTGTTGCTGACCTTGCTGAACTCACCACGCGCAATGGCGACGTCGAAAGAAGCGTACACTTCCGCCGCAGGACGTGGCAATCCGGCGCTGACCATGCCTTCGATCAGCGCTTCTACTGGCAAGGGAATGTAGGAGACGGGCTTGCCACTGATCTGGCTGGCGAGCGCCGCAAGATCGGCTTGCGAGAGTGCCTCCGGTCCGGTGACATCGAATTTGCGCCGTCCCTCAAACTCATCCGCCAGCGTCACGGCGGCAACACGGGCACAATCCTCGCGCGTGACGTAAGCGGCTTTGCCCTCTCCGGCGGCGCTGAAGAGCTGACCCATCTGTATTGCCCGTGCCAGCGAAAACACTTGCAGATCGGCGTAGATGTTGTTGCGTAGTGCGGTGTAGCCCATCTTGCTCTCCGCCATCGCCTGCTCGGTGCCGTAGTGATCAGCGGTCAGGATCACGGCGGAGGTGGGGGTTGCCTCCACGATGGAAGTATAGAGGATGTGCTTGACGCCCGCCTCTTCGGCAGCTTTGACCGCGCCGCGGTGCTGATTCAAGCGGTAGTCGGCAGCGCCCACCGTATCGGTACTGATTAGCAGCAAGCGATCCGCACCTGCGAATGCCTTGAGCATTGAATCATGGTCATCAAAGCTGGCATAACGCACACTGATCCCCTGCTGGCTGAAGCGATCTAGCTTTTCGGGCGTGCGCGTAGCGGCGATGATGCGACCCGGCTCGACCTGCGCTTCTAGCAGCAGTTCCACAACGCGGCTGCCCAGTTGCCCCGATGCTCCGGTGACCAGCAGCGTAGAGTTTCCCTTCACAGACATGAACAGACTCCTGTACGTCCAAAATCGAAAATGATAACGTCAATAGTTACTATAAGTGACTTACTCTATAATCGGAAGTACGCACTTTATAGTGATGGAGTTACCTCGTGGAAACCAAGTTTGCTTATGGTGATGTGTACGCGGAAGACTGCCCGACGCGGCGGGTGCTGGATCGCATCGGTGACAAATGGACGACGCTGATCATCGGGTTATTGGAGGAAGGTCCGCAGCGATTTTCGGCATTGCAGCGCAGTATTCAGGGCATCTCGCACAAAATGCTGACTCAAACGCTGCGTAGTCTGGAGCGCGATGGGTTGATCAGCCGGAAGATCTATCCCGAAGTGCCGCCGCATGTAGAGTATGCGCTGACGCCGTTGGGCAAGACGCTGTGCGATCCGATTACGGCGATTCTGCGCTGGTCGGAGGAGCATATCGGGGAAGTCTCTGCCGCGCAGCAGCGTTATGACGCGAAGAAAGAGATGGTCAACGCGGAGTGAGTCCCAATATCTAATGGAACTCTAGTTGAAAATCCGCGTAAAAAGGGCTAATTTCGTATTTGCACAATTGGTTCATTGAATCGCTAAGACAGTAGGACTTCAGGAGACAATGACAACACAGCACGGGTTTGAACTGATCAAAGAGCAGGAAATTGCGGAACTGAACACCAAGGCGAAACTATATCGCCATGTGAAAACGGGCGCTCAGTTTCTTTCACTGTCCAACGATGACGAGAACAAGTCGTTCGGGATCACCTTCTGGACGCCACCGCCGGACGCCACCGGTCTGCCGCACATCATGGAACATTCGGTGCTGGATGGATCGCGCAAGTATCCGCTGAAGGAGCCGTTCGTAGAGCTGATCAAAGGATCGCTGAAGACATTCGTCAACGCCAGCACCTATCCCGATCACACGCGCTATCCCGTCGCCAGCACCAATCTGCGCGACTTCTACAACCTGATCGATGTGTACATGGACGCGGTGTTCTATCCGCTGATCCCACCGCACATCCTCGATCAGGAAGGTTGGCACTACGAACTGAACGACAAAAATGATCCGCTGATCTATAAGGGAGTGGTCTTTAACGAGATGAAGGGCGCGTACTCGAACCCCGATGACCGCCTGTTTGATCGTTCGCTGCAAGCGACCTTTCCCGACACTTTCTACGCCAACGACGCAGGTGGCGATCCGCAGCAGATGCCGAACCTGAGCTATGAACAGTTCCGCGACTTCCACGATACCTACTATCATCCGTCCAACTCGCTGATCTATATGTACGGCGATGACGATACGGAGGAACGGCTGCGTTATCTGGATTCATGGCTCAAGGATTTCGAGGCGCGTCCGGTGGATAAGAAAGCGCCTAACCAACCACGCCTGAGCGAACCTCGCCGCTATGTCTACGAATACGGCGCGAGCGAGGAGGACATGGCGGAAGATGCCCGCAAGAGCATGGTGCAGCTCAATTGGCTGGTCGATGATGGCGGTGATCCTGAGAAGCGCTTGGGCTTGTCGATCCTCAGCTACATCCTGACCGGATCGCCCGCCTCACCGCTGTACAACGCGCTGATGAACTCCGGTCTGGGCGAAGACGTGATCGGCTATCTGGTGGATGTGGTGGTGCCCAGTTATTACGCTGCTGGTTTGAAGGGCATCAACACCGCTGACGCCGACAAAGTGGAAGCGCTGATCCTCGAAACGCTGGCGGGATTGGCGAAAGAGGGCATCGATCCGGCAACCGTCGAAGCTGCCATGAACACGACAGAGTTCAACCTGCGCGAGATGAACACAGGTGGCTATCCGCGCGGCTTGGTGCTGATGGGTACAGCGCTCGGTGCGTGGCTGTACGGAGGTGATCCGATCAATGAGCTTGCTTTCGAGAAGCCGCTGGCAAGCCTGAAGGCGCGTTTGGCGAAGGGCGAACGCTACTTCGAAGATTTGATCCGCGATTACCTGATCAACAACACGCATCGCGTCACGGTGCTGCTGCGTCCAGATGCGGAACTGAACGCACGCAATGATGAGCAGGAAAAGGATCGGCTGGCGAAGGTGCGCGAAAGACTAAGCGATGCCGATCTGGAAAGCATCGTAGAAAACACCAAGAAGCTGAAGGAACTGCAAGTCACGCCTGATTCCCCCGAAGCGATTGCCACGATCCCTTCGCTGAAGCTGGAAGATCTGGATAAGCAGAGTAAGACGATCCCCATCGCTGAGAGTGATGTGCAAGGCACGAAAGTGCTGCACCACGATCTGTTCACCAACGGCATCGTATACCTCGATCTGGGCTTGAACCTGCATACCCTGCCGCAAGAATATCTGCCGTACATCTCGCTGTTCAGCCGTTCGCTGCTGGAACTAGGTACGCAGAGCGAGGATTACATCAAACTGTCTCAGCGCATCGGGCAAAAGACGGGCGGCATCCGCACCAGTTCGCTGCTGACCATGCCGCGAGAGAGCGATCAGGCGCAGGCTTGGCTATTCTTACGCGCCAAAGGGACGCCCGCACAGGCTGATGATATGCTGGCGATCCTTCAGGACGTGCTGCTGACGGTGAAGCTGGACAACAAAGATCGTTTCCGTCAGTTGGCGCTGGAAGAAAAAGCAGGCGCGGAGTCGGGCATCGTGCCCAGCGGTCACCTTGTGGCGATGACGCGCTTGAAGGCATCCTTCAACGAAGCGGATTGGGCGTCCGAGCAGATGGATGGCACCAACAATCTGTTCTTCACCCGCGACTTGCTGGAGAAGATCGACAAGGATTGGGACTCGGTGCTGGCGGCATTGGAAGCGATCCGCAAAACGCTGCTGAATCGCTCGACCATGCTGGCGAACGTGACGGTGGACGCTGATCACTGGTCGGCGCTGCAACCGAAACTGAGCCGTTTCCTGAGCGCGATGCCCACCAACGGCGCATCGATCAGCAAGTGGACGCCGACCTATCCGACGGTTAACGAGGGTTTAACCATCCCCGCGCAGGTGAATTACGTAGCGAAGGGTGCGAACCTGTACAAGCTGGGCTACAAGCTGCACGGATCGCAGAGCGTGATCACCAACTACCTCCGCACGGTGTATCTGTGGGAGCGCGTGCGCGTACAGGGTGGCGCTTACGGCGGTTTCGTCAGCTTCGATCCGCTGTCGGGCGGGCTAGCGTACGTCTCATACCGCGATCCAAACCTGACGGCGACGCTGGATGTCTACGACGGCACAGGCGATTTCTTGCGGCAGGCACACCTCAGCGATGTCGAACTGACGCGCAGCATCATCGGCGCGATCAGCAACATCGACGCTTATCAACTGCCGGATGCCAAGGGCTACACTTCGATGGTGCGGCACTTGACGGGCATCACGGATGAGTATCGCCAGCAGCGGCGCGAGGAAACACTGGGCACAACGGCGCAGGACTTCCGCAACTTCGCGGATGCGCTGGATACCGTGAAGCAGAATGGACGCATCGCGGTGGTTGGATCGGTGGATGCGGTCAACGCAGCGAGTGAAGCCCGCGGTGGCTGGCAAATCACCAAGGTGCTGTAGTTAGTAGACAGAATGTCAGTACAATGGGCGTGTACCATGAAAGTAGAGTGAGATTGGATGCCAGCATTCGATAAATGTCACCGAGAAATTGTACGCGCCCTTATCGCTGCAGGATGGAATATCGTTACCGAGCAAGTTTATCTGGACGATTTCCATCCAAGCTACATCGACCTTCAAATCGAAATGAATGGAGAATATCGTTATATTGAGATCAAATGTTTTCCGGGCAACAGTGTGACTCAGGAATTGTATGTTGCCTTTGGACAGATAATTCTTTATCAGGCGCTATTGCTGCGAACCAATAATCCGATTCCTCTATATATGGCTATGCCCCATGAACTTTACGATCAAATTTTTAGCTTCACAGAACAATACGCTATCGACCATTATGATATTAAAATTGTACTCATAGATAGGCAGATGGAGAGGATAGTTCGATGGATAGAGTAATCGAGTTGACGACTGTGCTACGGGAAACTGTCAAAGGATATGTGCGTCCCTCACCTAACGCCACCATGTATTTTGCTGAGAACGTGGAAAACGAGGCGTTTGTTGCCATCAGTATCCCCCATTCGCGCAATCCACAGTCACGAGTAGTAGTGTTTGGCAGGATCGTTGATGGAAAAGTTGTGATTGAAACAGACATTACAAATAAACCCTTGCACGAAGCATTGATGCAAGCTGGTATTCCGCGTGATCAGATTGTATTGGCTTATCAGGGCGAAACTGCCTGATCTACAAGTAGGATAACTTAATGAATAGCTTCGAGCGCGACGATTTTTGGTTATTACGGCTGACGGTACGGATGCGCGTCCACATGTACGATGTGCTGACCGATGAAGACCTGAGCTATCGGCTGCCGGGATCGAATGTGACGTTGGGCGAGTTGTGCCGCGAAGTAATCGAAGTGCAGCAGGATTATCTGGAGTCCTTCAAGACGCAGAAGCTAGAGTTCAAGCCGAACAGTGCACCCGCCGAACTGGCGACCAGCATCGCGGCGATCAAGGCGCGAACCGATGTGCTTGATGCACTGGTTGAGGAAGTGCTGGCTAACTTGAAGGATGAGGAAATCGAGGGCATGATCATCGAGCGCGCGCACGGCTGGAAAATCCCGATCAAGTTGAACTACCAGTTTTACCGCGAGGCGCTGCTGATCTTCTTCGCTAAAGTCAGCCTCTACCTGAAGGCAATGGATAAGCCACTAAATCATCAGTGGATCGATTGGATGGGCTGAGGCTCGCGTTCCGGTTGCGGCACAATAGTACAGGAATAATGGCGGTAGCGCAGCGGCAAGCTCCCAAAGTCAGCGTCTTGACCCTCACCTACAATCAAGAGAGGTTCATCGAGCAGTGCGTCCGCAGCGTGATGATGCAGCAGACTACCTTTCCGTTTGAACTGGTAATCGGCGAGGATTGTTCGACGGATGATACGCGGGCTGTGCTGCTGCGTCTGCAAGCGGAATTCCCTGATCAGATCAAACTGCTGCTGCATGAGCGTAATCTCGGCTTGATCAGCAACACTATCGCGAGTTATAACGCCTGTCGCGGAGAGTACATCGCGTGGCTGGACGGCGATGATTACTGGACATCGGCGCACAAGCTGCAATGGCAAGTTGAGTACATGGAGCAGCATCCCGATTGTCGGTTGTGCTTTCATACGGCGCGAGTGGTGAATGTAGATGGTCAGGAGATTCAGGTAGCAGGGCGCGCGACGTTCAACCATGAGCAAAAGATCGAGATCAACAGCATTCTCGCGCGCAACGATATCACCACCGCAGCGGTAATGTTCCGGGCTGTAGACGGCAGGTTACCTGCATGGTTTGCTCAGCTTCGTACTGTTCAAGATTGGCCCCTGTATTTCTGGTTATCGCTGCATGACGGCTATTTCTGCTATCTGGAGACGGAACCGATGGCAAGTTATCGGCTGCATGTGGAAAGCATTACGCACGTGATGCGCGATCGCGGACGAACGAATACTACTAATCAGCAGTATGAGGGTCGCTTGCTTGGCAGCATTGCCGATACGCAGCTTATTGCGCGTCAACTCCCTCACTGGCAACGGCGCTATCTTCGTCCGCGCTTTTTTCAACGCTATCTAGCGCTGGCTAGGCTGCACATTGAACAGCACCAGTTCAGTGCGTCACGCGGCGACTGCTGGCACGCACTGCGTTATTTTCCGATCAATCATGATTTTCAAAAGAACAGCTTGCAACTGCTCAAGGCATTGATCCGTGCCTGCTTGCGCTTGCCACCGATCCAGAGCACGTAGCGAACTCTCATCTTTCCCCGCACCCCTGAACCCGTGTCGGTGCTATGATCGCTGCGTTCGTCGAGTGTAGTAGGAACACGGCGCTATGGATTTTGCCAGCGAATTTGCCACACAGTTCTCAATCTTCACCACGCGCTTCTTAGGAATATTCATCGAGGCAGTAGCGTTTTTGCTGCTCGGTTCGCTGGTGGCGGGCTTGATCGCGGTGTTCATCCGCAACGAGGACATCGCCAGATTGATGCCGCGCAATCCGGTGGCGGCTGTATTCGTGGGCAGTTTGTTGGGCTTCATCTTTCCGGTATGCGAGTGCGGCGTTGTACCCGTGACGCGTCGTTTGTATCAGAAAGGGCTGCCTGTGGCGACGGGCGTCACCTTTTTGCTGGCAGCGCCAGTGATGAACCCGATTGTGCTGGCAAGCACATGGTCAGCATTCGGAGTCGGTCCGGTATTGATCGGCAGGTTCGTGATCACCTTCATCATCGCGGTGTCGATTGGCTTGCTGTTCACGCTGCAAACGCGTCCGCAGCGGATGCTCAATCCCCGTGCGCTGGCAAATCTCGCTACTTCGTCCGGCGGGTCGAGCGCGGCGAAACCCAAAGTATTGCCCGGTCACAGCGGCGGACGCCCTGATCTGCTGCCGGGACTGCGCGAGGCGCTGCGGATCGCGGGTGATGATTTCTTCGACATGGGCAAATACCTGATCGTAGGCTGTGCGCTGGCGGCGGGGATGCAGACCTTCATCGCTCAGGACGCGCTCAAAAATGTAGCGACGAATCCCGTGACTTCGGTGCTGGCGATGGCAGGATTGGCATTCGTGCTCTCGCTGTGCAGTACTACCGATGCGATCCTCGCGCTGTCGTTCGCCAA
This sequence comes from Anaerolineae bacterium, assembly GCA_019637555.1. Classification (GTDB taxonomy): domain Bacteria; phylum Chloroflexota; class Anaerolineae; order Aggregatilineales; family UBA2796; genus JAHBVK01. The sequence goes on along the minus strand of JAHBVK010000075.1, from coordinate 3,188 downwards.
TCCGATTGCGGGTGGCGGTTTCACTATCGGGTCGATCTTGACCTTCCTGACCTTTGGTCCGATGGTGGACATCAAGAGCATGGCGATGTATCTGGGCATCTTCAGCCGCAAGACCGTGCTCTACATGACGTTGCTGCCACTGCTGATCAGCGTGTTGATCGGGATATGGTTGAATCTGAATGTGCGCTTCTAGCGGCGCTGGCAAACGGAAATCACTCTCGTCGTGGTGATCGCGCACCGATACCGTCAATCATCAGCACGCCTTATTCAGCGTCGCTCAATGTAATCAATTCGCCGCACCCGTTTTACCGAACCTCATGCTGATCACAGCACGTGCTTGCACGCTCATGCGTAATTCAGCAGGCTTCTGCCCGCCTCCATACAGCCAATTTAACCTCCGCGACTCTTCGAGAAGCGCACTCAACCGTTGTATACTTTTGATCAAGGATGTCGCACATTCCCCTTATTTATCTGACGCACTTTGAAAGTCAATTTCTGGACTATGAAAATCGATATTGACCTCAATCAGTCTGGCAAATCCGTTGTCCCCTATTGGCGTGTTTGTGTCGGTGGCGGGCGAGTGGGTGAAGCCATGCGCGCTGACTTCCAGAAGCATCTGGAAATGGTTCAGCGTGAGATGCCTTTCCAATTCATCCGTATGCATGGCTTGTTCCATGAAGACATGATGGTCTACCGTGAAAAGAACGGCAAACCTATCGTGAACTGGCAGTATGTCGATCTGGTGTATGACCATTGGTTATCCATTGGCATCCGCCCATTCGTGGAACTAGGCTTTATGCCCTACGATCTCGCTAGTGGTGAGCAAACCGTTTTCTGGTGGAAGGGTAATATCACGCCGCCCAAAGATTGGGAGCGCTGGGATTGGTTCATTGAACAGTTCATGCGTCACATTATTGAGCGCTACGGATTGAGCGAAGTGCGTCGCTGGTACTTCGAGGTATGGAACGAGCCGAGCCTTGATGTCTTCTGGAAAGACGCCGATTTCGCCGCCTACATGGAACTCTACGCGCACACGGTTCGCACCATCAAGAACATCGACTCCGAACTCCGCGTCGGTGGACCATCCAGTCATGGCTTTGGCGAGCATATCGGGGAGCCACCATGGGGCAAGGAGTTTTTAGCTGCCTGTGCCGAACGCAACCTACCACTCGATTTCTTCTCCACGCACCCTTACCCAACACTCTACCCGGTTGATCTGGAAGGACACGGTTACATGACGTGGGATGGACCTGACCGTCTGCTAATAGATGTGCGCGGCTGCGAGAAGCTCTTGCGGGAATCCGCCTTTCCTAATGTCGAACGTCATTACACGGAATGGAGTTCCAGCCCCAGTCCGCGCGATCCAGTTCATGATACTGCCTTCCTCGCCTCATTCATCGTAGACAACAACTGGCGGGCACGTGGGCTGATGGATTCGCTGTCCTTCTGGGTAGTCAGCGATATTTTTGAAGAAAGCCGTCAGGGTGACACTCCCTTTCATGGTGGCTTCGGACTGGTCAATATTCAGGGGCTAAAGAAGGCATCATACCATGGCTACTGGTTCCTATCCCGACTGGGCAGCGAAGTGCTGGGTGAAGGGGATGGGTACGCAATCACCCGTCGCAGTGATGGTACCATCGCCATTTTGTTGTGGAACTACTGCCACTACCGCGATGACGCCAACGACAGCCGCTTGTTAGCCGCCGCCAAACCACAGGAAATTTATGATCTGTTCGCCATTCAACCACCGCGCGAATATCAGCTAAATGTGAGCGGTGTCGGATCGGGCATCCGCCTTCAGATCACCCGTTTTGACCGCCAGCATGGTAGTGTTTACGACGAATGGGTCGCTATGGGTGCGCCACAACACATCCTGCCCGCCGATCTGGAAGTGCTGCGTCGTCGTATGGAATTAGAGGTAACGGTTGAGCGCATTTCCACGCCCGACGGCAGCCTTGAATGGACTACTAGCGTCGCACCGTTTGGGGTCACTCTGCTAGAGATCAGCCCCGCGAATCGCCAATAGCTGCATAAAAGCATGTATAAGGAAGTAACCTGATGCTGTCACATTGGACGCAGAGTGATTTGATTGTCAACGGCGTGCAGATTCACTATTACCGTACCGGTAAGGGCGATAAGCGCCCACTGGTCTTGGTACATGGCTTTTCAGATAACGGTTTATGCTGGTCACCTGTGGCACGCCAACTTGAGTCCGAATATGATGTGATCATGCCAGACATGCGCGGGCATGGTCTTTCGGCACGCTTGCAGCCCGGTGAAAAGGTGGATATGGCTGCCGACCTAGCCGGACTTATCCGTACCCTGGCGTTGGGCAGCCCGCTCATCTGCGGGCACTCAATGGGCGCAATGATCACCTATCAAATTGGGGTGCGCTTCCCTGAATTGGCAAGCGCCCTCGTCCTCGAAGATCCGCCATGGTGGTTTCCTCAACCGCAGGTCGTTCAGCCCCCACAATCGGACGAATCTGCTGAACCTCCTATCGCCAAATGGGCTAGGAGTCTTGCCCACCAGACCTTTGATGAGTTATTAGCGCAAAACCGCCTTGATCATCCCGATTGGCCCGACGAACTGCTGCTCCCCATGTGCGAGTCTAAAAAGCAACTCGATCCTGCGATTGTCGATACGATGGTGAAAAGGATGAACGCACAGGAAGTCAACTGGTTGACCAGCATCGAAAATGTCAAACACCCCGTACTGCTAGTGGTAGGCAATGCGGAACTTGGAGGGATCGTGACGGCTGAAGTCGTGGCTAAAGTTAAGCAGTTGAACCCACAGGTGAACATCACCGTTATTTCTGATGTGGGACACTTGATACGCTTTGACAAGCCCGGCGAGTTTATGAATACCTTGCGGTCTTTTCTGAAACGGCTTTCCTAAAACTGTCGTGCTCGGCATTCCTTGATCGTAGCTACTGGAAAGAACAAAAAGGGATGTTGCGCCACAGCAACACAATGATCATCATCGCAAGTGGCGGGCTAGGGGGCTATGCTCCCTGCCCCGCATAGGTGTCAACTTAAGCGCATCACCGCCCAATCAATCGGGATCAGGCAGCATTTTGCTATTTGCAGGGCTGGAGTCCCGCAGGGACTTTGTTCGTTCAGCCCGGCAATTCATTGCCGGGAAACAGTTACCTACTCTACCCAAATCCTTAAATTGACACCTATGGG
>JAHBVK010000074.1 GCA_019637555.1 Anaerolineae bacterium | reverse complement strand
CAAACTCCGCAATCTGCTCCGTCCGGTCACGGAGAGGGTGTAAGATTTTCTCGTAGGTACAGCAAATTCAATCGCCCGATGTTGACACATTGGGCGATTGTTGTTTCCATTTACACAGCATTTGTTCTGCAAAGTCGAGCCGCATCTAAGTTTCATAACAAGTAATGTTAGCAGTTCCTTAAGTTTTAATTGCTGTGTTACCGTTATCACGTTCATCTGGTTCGGGGGTACTAAATGAACGCTATCGTCCGTCGCCTATCCGTCTGGAGTGCATTTAAGGTTGGATGCGCCTTCCACGCTCTAGCTGCAATTCTCTGTGGACTACCTGTAGCGCTCCTAAACGCTACCTCGCTAGACTTACTCAATCGCCAACTTTTTGGACGCGAGCTTGGTGCCGTAGCGCTACTACTCCTCATGGTTGCGGTGTTTCTGCCAATCGGCAGCATACTTGCCGGAGTTGGTTGGGCGGTTATTACTGCAATCTTGAACATGGCACTATGGTTAGCTGGTGGATTCGAGTATCGGCTTCAGCGCGTTATGCCTGCGCGAGCTGTACCTGAGCATCAATATCAATCAAAATTTGAGGAACAGCAACCAGTGCCAGCGCCCAATGTAGTGGAATCACAGCGATCACATTTTGATGGTCAATGGGAGAATATAAGTACGCCACCGAGTAACTGGAGCGATCTGACTCCAGCAGAAAGAGAGGCTGTGAGACGAAAGCAATTCACGAAAAAATCTTAATTATGAAAGGTAGATTCTGACCTCTCTTGATTCGTTAACACCAATCGTTTTTGTCTTATCAGAATGCTCCGAGTTTAGAATAGAGTCTATCATCCCTCCCGTCGCAATAGCCCGCGCTTCCGATACACGTCCGCCGCCTCGCGGATGAAGCGCGCATTCTCCACCGCCTGATACTGCGCTTCCAGATAATCCGCCAACTGTAGTAGCTCCTCCAGCGAGGCGCGTTCAGGGCGCAGCGTATCGTAAATCTTCAACACTTCCTCGTTCGGTACTACTGTCAACTCTGCCGCCCGCAGCAAGTTTGATGCCAACTGCGGATAACCTGCCGCCCGCGCGATCTGTGCCTGCGCTCGCAGCGTCTCGGCGTGGATCACCATATCGGCGGCGGAAAGGTCATTAAGCTGATCCAGTGTGATCTGCTCAAACGGACGTTCACTCGCCGCCTTCAGCTTATCGGTTTCGTGCTGACCAAAAGGGTATTTCATGCGAAATCCGGCTCCCAATCAAAGAGCATTTCGACGGGCGGCTGATTTGGATCGACGTGTTCGGTTTCGTGGCGATGCAGCAGTGCCGTCTTGACGATCAATCGCAGACGTGCCGTGTTATCCACCTTCACCGCCACCGGATCGGGATTCTTACCTTTGGCGTAAATCGCTGCGTTGCGCCCGATCTGCTCATAATGCGCCAGCGTCAAACTGGGTGACTGCGGGAATAATTCGAGGTTGCTCAGGCGCGGCAGTCCCTTTTTCTGAATGATCGTCGTCCCGCGCGACTGAATCCCGATGCCGATCCCGCTGCCGCTGAGAGTCGCCGCCACATGTCCAATCGCGCCACAGTCAGCGGTGTGATAGACCTTGACCAAACGGGCGACCAAGCCCTCCTTAGCGATCCCCGTCAACAGCGCGGCTAACACATCATGGTGATCCAAGCCTTCAATCGTCTTGACCAACGTGCTGCCGAACGCTGGACTGACCGCGATCACTACTTCGGTCTGCGTGCCGACCCGCGCCTGTCCCAGTTCCACCAGTCCCTTGATCGCAGTGCCCTGCCGATCTTGGATGAAGTCGTGCGGTGCTTTCGCCTGCGGGATCGCCTGCACTTCCTGCCACCGTTCGCCACTCAGCCGATAGCCACTGCCCGGACCTTCGTAGTCGTTAGCGTCGTTGATCGCGCTCTGCACCTGAAACTGACGATCAAAGATCGCCGATGGCTGCAAGTAATCGCCCGCCACTCGCTGCCGCGCCATTTCCAGAAGATTGCCTGCTACCTCATCAAAGCCCGCCTCATGCAGCGCCTTAATCACCGTGAACAGCGTCGAGTCGCCCTTCAGAAATGCTTGCGCCGCCTGCAAATCTGACACCAGCGCCCGCGCGGGCATGTCATCACTGCTGTGAGCATATGCCGCCGCTTCCACCTCTTGATCGCTGATCGCGGGCATTCCGCACGCCGCGTATACCGCCTGTATTGCCTGTGCGCCGCGCCGCCGGATCGCCACCGCTTCCGCTTCGTTGATCGGTCGCAAGCCGCCGTCGATCTGCATATCGCGCTGGATCACGTTGTAATCGTCGAAATCTTCCGCGTCGAAGTTGCCGCCGCCGAACAGATTGTCGCGTTTGGGCACTGCGCTGTAGCCGGAGAAGATGAAATCCGTGCCGGGGATGAATTGCAGCATCAGCTTGGAGGTCTTGCGGATCGCGGAGTGCGACGCTAGCGCATCATTGCCCGACGCCACCTCTAAGCCGAGCATCGACGCCAGCAGATTTTCCGCCAGCACCGTCGCCACACCAGCGGGCAAGGCTTCCGGCAGCGCGATGCAGGAGATCGATCCGTTCTGCACGCCCTGACTGCCCGCGCCGCGCGTCACCAGCAAGCAGCGCGCTTCCAGATACAACATGGATCGCTGTTCGGCGTGTCCCATCAGCGCCTCTGATCCGGTACCGCTGGTGAAGCGCACTTTGACCCCGCGCGAGGCATACGCCGCGTTGAGGAACGCCTTCGACCACGGCGTATCGTCGCCATCCACGAAAGCGCGTTCGGTGCCATAAACGGAGAGCGTCTCTGCGTAGGTGGTCAAGCCCTTCATGGCGAGCCGCAGCCCAAGCGACTCTTCGACGGCGCATTGGGTCAGCACGCCGCCGCGCCCGGTCTGTGCGCCGATCAGGATCGCCAGCGCGTTCAGCGGCGCAATCGGCGCGACCCGCACCGTCGTCTCGATCTCGGAGAAGCCGCGCAATGCGGCTTCAGCGGCATCGGCAGCCAACAATGCCGGATTCTCCGCAAAGTTGGTCACATGTGCCTGATTCGCGGGCGTGCGGCGTACCCGCATCTTCGCCAGCCCCATCATCATTTCCAGCACGTTCATCTGCCGCAGAATTTCGACTAATTTCGCGGGCGTGCAGCCATCGATCAGGCGGCGTACCTGTGCAGCAGGCACATTGATGTCCACTAGCATCCTCGCAATGCTTAACGATGGCGTCGCCATCGCTTCTGCTGCGGCACTGAGATCCATGGCGTGTGCGGCGATGAAAGCATCCAGCGTATCGAAATCAGATGCTTGCTTGCCATCCATCTCGACCACGCGCCCATCCTCGATCCGCAGGCTCGGCATGGGATCGTAGGGGCTGTCAGTGACGGTCAAGCCCGCTTCCGCCCATGGCGTCACATAAGTTTCCTTGTTGATGTCTCGTTCCGCCAAGCGCACAAACCGCTGGGATCGCCGCTCGTTCACTGATCCAGCATCATCAACCATCACGCCTGCCCTCTAAATGTTTCACCGCTGATAGTCGGATAATCTTAACCTCTCGCTCAGTGCCTTGACCAATCACGATCAATCACTACACTCCTCTAGCCCGCAAGTGTACTCGCGCAGCGTGGGAGAGGGGTTGGGGTGAGGGGGATTCCGGTATAGACTCATCCGTAACTTCTATTCATCGTCAACCACCAAGAGGAAACGCGCTTATGCCATCACTTACCACTAGTCCCGCGTGGATCGCTTTGCAGCAGCACTACAACGAGATCAAAGATGTTCACCTGCGTGATCTGTTCGCCACTGACCCCAAGCGCTTCGATCACTTCTCGCTGACCTTCAATGACATTCTGTTCGACTATTCCAAGAATCGCATTACCGACAAAACGCGCAATCTACTGCTCGATCTCGCCCGCGCTGCCAATCTTAGCCAACGCATCGAGGGGATGTTTACAGGGCAGAAGATCAACGTTACCGAAGATCGCGCTGTGCTCCATATCGCGCTGCGTAATCGCTCCAACCGTCCGATCCTCGTCGATGGCGTTGATGTGATGCCCGAAGTCAACCGTGTACTCGCCAAGATGCGCTCCTTCAGCGAGAGGGTGCGCTCTGGCGCGTGGATGGGCTACACGGGTAAACAGATCAGCGATGTGGTCAACATCGGCATCGGTGGCTCCGATCTCGGACCGAAGATGGTCACGCTGGCGTTGGCGCACTACGCTAAACCCGATCTGAACCTGCACTTCGTCTCCAACGTCGATAGCACCGACATCGTCGAGACATTGAAACGGCTGAATCCCGAAACCACGCTGTTCCTGATCGCCTCCAAGACCTTCACCACGCAGGAGACGATGCTCAACGCCTACTCCGCGCGGCAGTGGTTCTTGACGACCGCCAAAGACGAATCCGCCGTGAGCAAGCACTTCGTGGCGCTCTCCACCAACGCGGCGAAGGTGCAGCAGTTCGGCATCGATCCCGACAATATGTTCGAGTTCTGGGATTGGGTCGGCGGGCGCTACTCGTTGTGGTCGGCAATCGGCTTATCCATCGCCCTCTCTATTGGCATGGATCGCTTCGAGGAATTACTAACCGGCGCTCACTTAGTCGATGAATATTTCCGCAGCACACCGCTGGAGCAGAACATCCCCGTGATCATGGCGCTGCTGGGCATCTGGTACAACGACTTTTTCGGCGCACAGACTCAGGCGATCCTGCCTTATGATCAATACCTCTCGCGCTTTGCAGCGTACTTCCAGCAAGGCGATATGGAGAGCAATGGCAAGAGCGTGACACTGGACGGCGCTCACGTCGATTACAGCACCGGACCGATCCTCTGGGGCGAACCCGGCACCAATGGTCAGCACGCCTTCTATCAACTGATCCATCAGGGAACTAAGCTGATCCCCTGCGATTTTCTGGCGGCGGCGACCACGCTCAATCCGCTGGGTGATCATCATCCAGTACTGGTCGCCAACTTCATCGCGCAGACCGAGGCGCTGATGAAAGGTAAAACGCCCGATGAAGTCCGCGCCGAGTTCAAGGCAGCAGGTAATGATCAGCCCTCCGATCTGCTGGTGGCGGCAAAGACCTTCGCGGGCAATAAGCCCACCAACAGCTTCTTCTTCAAACGCTTGACACCGCAAACGCTCGGATCGTTGATCGCGCTCTACGAGCACAAAATCTTCACACAGGGCGTGATCTGGAACATCAACTCGTTCGATCAGTGGGGCGTGGAGTTGGGTAAGCAGTTGGCGAAAGCAATCGAACCGGAGTTGAAAGGCACGGATCGCGTCACCACACACGATTCTTCCACCAATGGATTGATCAACCACTATAAGCAGAATCGGGGGTAGGTGAGGTAAACCCTAGTCGGTCAACATCGAAGCTAGTTACCTCCTTAGCATAAATCTGCGCCCGAATTACGGTATCCTACGAATACTCAGCGCCGCACTGTGCTCCTAAAATGGAACAAGGAAGTGTTGATGAGGAGTATTGCAGCATGAGCGTTTCTAGTTCTACACAGAATGAAGCACAGCATTCACAGGCTGAGACTGAAGTAATAGTTAGGGTTGACTCTGGCGCTGATCACCCCGACACCAAGATCAACATGAGCGAGCCGGAACGAATACTCTCGCTAGTTGGCGGTGGCGTAATCAGCGTCGCCGCTTTCGTCTTGACCGCGTCGCGCCGTCGTCTGGTCGGCTTCGGGTTAGCCCTGCTCGGCGGTGAATTGACCAGAATGGGCATCACGGGCAATTCGCGCCTCTATGACGCGGTGGGCGTCAACCGCGCTGTCTTAGGCACCAGCCGACAGGTCAGTGTGCCGCATCAGCAGGGCTACAAGATTGAAGAAGCGGTGCTGATCCGTCGTTCGCCGGAAGAACTCTATAATTTCTGGCGCAACGTCACTAACCTGCCGCGCATCATGAGCCATCTAGAATCTGTAACCGTGCTGAATGGCAGACGTTCGCACTGGGTGGCAAAAGCACCCGCTGGCGCGCGGGTAGAATGGGACGCCGAGATCATCAACGAGGTACCTAACGAGCGCATCGGCTGGCGTTCGCTTGAAGGTTCTCAGATCGACAACGCCGGATCGGTCACTTTCAAAGGCACACCGGATAACCAGACGCTCGTTGAAGTGACCCTCAAATACGATCCGCCCGCTGGTGCAATCGGCGCAGCGATTGCTAAACTATTAGGCGAGGAACCGGAGCATCAAGTGCGCGAGGACCTAAAGCATTTCCGCGAGCGCATTGAATCCGGCGAAATTTCCCTTATCTCGTCCACCAGCCCGATCTAGACAAGGAAGTTAAGCAGTGGTGAGCACGATCAATAAGCATCAGCTCACCACATTCCTTTCCCAATTCAACTACAACTTAGGCTGCACAATTGATCTCCAATACAGCAGCCAGAGTTATTTCCCCGTAATTTTCCTCAATTACACCTTGTTCGGACGTGACGGCATCTTTTCGCCCTAGCTGTACTCGCGTGCAACATGACGGCAGTGTGCCCGACTGATTGGGTGACATAAGCCAGAATCTACCTCATCGTTGTCGGCTGCTGTAGCGTACGTCTGTGCGCTCAACCTCGCTGTAGTTCCTATCCTTGCAAAATAAGTGTCACAGGCTATCTCCCTCAGAACTGAAGGCTCTACCCGATCCTCTGTTGCAGCCGCGCCGATCAAGCAGCAGCAAAGGAGCGACAGAGTGTGCTGCAACTGCGTAATGGATTCTAGAGAGACGAGGACGGCGGAAGGCTATCCTTAGAACCCTCCAACTCTAGCGAATCGAACTAAGCGCAGACTGTCACACTGCACGCAAGCTAGCCACACGAATGACACATGGAGGATCGACCAATGAAAGCAGTAGTTTACAGACAGTACGGGTCAGCGGATGTGCTTCAGCTTACCGAGGTAGCCAAACCAACGCCGAAGGACAATGAAATCCTGATCAAGGTTCACGCTACCACCGTGACCGCCGGAGACTGGCGAATGCGTAAGGCAGATCCATTTCTGGCGCGGATTTTCAACGGTCTATTCAGTCCCCGTAAGATAAACATTCTGGGCTTTGAGATAGCCGGAGATGTCGAAGCAGTCGGGAAGGATGTCACCCGCTTCAAGCCCGGCGATCCTGTCTTTGCCTCCTGCGGGCTTGGCTTTGGCGGCTACGCCGAGTATCGCTGTTTGCCCGAAGACGCGGTGATGGCGATCAAGCCCGCTAATCTGAGTTATGAGGAAGCTGCCGCCATACCGATCGGGGCAACGACAGCCTTACGCTTTTTGAGAGAAGGAAACATCCAGCGCGGGCAAAAAGTACTGATTTATGGAGCGTCGGGGAGTGTGGGGACCTACGCAGTACAGCTTGCCAAGCATTATGGCGCAGAAGTGACTGGCGTTTGCAGTACCACCAATGTGGAGATGGTCAAATCGCTAGGAGCCGATCAGGTCATTGACTATACCCGCGAGGATTTTACGCAGCGGGGCACGAAGTACGATCTGATCTTCGATGCGGTGGGTAAGCTACCCAAAGATAAAAGAAAGCAGGCACTCAGCGCGAACGGCGTATTTGAAAGTGTCACAGGCAACGCTAAGGAAGCAGCGGGTGATCTAGCCATTCTCAAGGAACTGATCGAGGCGGGCAAACTCAGACCGATCATTGATCGCCAGTATGCCCTAGAGCAAATTCGTGAGGCGCATCGCTATGTTGAAGAGGGGCACAAAAAGGGCAACGTGGTCATCACGGTAGCGCACTAACAACGCCAGCGCTGAAATCTGGGGTGGTAGAGATGTTCATCTCTACCACTCCCTCCGGTTGTCCAATGCTGAACGTGCAGCCTAGACGTTATAGATTTCGCCGTACTTCTGCTTCAGATACGCCATATAGGAGCGCGACTGCATCGGTTCGCCCGTCGCCCGCTTGACCAACTCTTGCGGCTCGTACTTCTGACCGTACTGGTGGATATTCTCGCGCATCCAGCGCAGCAACGATCCGAACTCGCCAACGGCGATCTCGTCGGGGATGGTAGGGTACTGCTTGAGTGCGGTGTCGTAGAGCTGCACCGAGAGCAGATTGCCCATCGAGTAAGTTGGGAAGTAGCCGAGCAAGCCCGCTGACCAGTGGATGTCTTGCAAGCAGCCGAGCGCATCCGTTGGCGGCACGACGCCCAGATAATCGTTGAACTTGTCGTTCCAGATTTGCGGGATGTCCTCTACCGCCAGCTTGCCGCCGAACAGATCGCGCTCGATCTCGAAGCGCACCATGATGTGCAGATTGTAGGTGGCTTCATCGGCTTCCACGCGAATGAACGATGGGTGTACTTTATTGACTGCGCGGTAGAACGCATCCAGCGAGACATCTTTGAACTGCTCGATAAAGACGCCCTGCAAACGCGGATACCAGTACGTCCAGAACTGGCGGCTGCGTCCGACCACATTCTCCCACAAGCGCGACTGGCTTTCGTGCACGCCCAACGAAGTACCACCGTTGAGCACCGTGCCTTCCAGCGCAGGCGCGGAGCCTTGCTCATACATAGCATGACCGGCTTCGTGGAAGGTGCCGAACATCGCCGGATTCAACCAATTGGGATCAAAGCGCGTGGTGATGCGTACGTCATCCTGACTGAAGCTGGTGCAGAAGGGATGCACGGCGCGATCCTGCCGCCCGCGCTTGAAGTCGTAGCCCATGCGCGTGATCACCAACTCGGAGAAGGCACGTTGATCGGTTTCATCGAAGGGCTGATGCAAGCAGGAGTCATCCACCGCATCGACCTTCGCACCGATTGCCTTGACCAGCGGCACTAAATCTTTGCGAAGTTCGGAGAACATGCCCTCGACGGCAGCGGCGGTCAGTCCGAGTTCGTAGGTGTCCAGCAGCGCGTCGTAGGGATGATCCTTGTATCCGCGACACTCGATCTCTTGCTGCTTCAGTTCGACGATCTTCTTGAGGGCAGGTACGAACGCTTTCCAGTCGTTGTTGGCGCGTGCCTTAACCCACTCCTCGAAGCCGACGGATGTCGCGCGGGACATCTCCGACACCAGATCGGTGGGCAGCTTGCGGGCACGCTCGTAATTGCGCTTGGCAACGCGGATCATGCTGGCTTCGTCGCTGTCGTAGGCAGCACCAGCGTTTTCTACTTCCGCCGCTTCGATCAGTTTGCCCAACTCGTCACTGACGGCGATCTCATGCGTCAAGCCGCTGAGTGCTTCCAGATGACGCGCCCGCGATGCTCCCGATCCTTCGGACATCTGCGTTTGTTGATCCCACTCGACCAGCGCCTGAATATTTTCCAGACTGACCAACTGAGCGAGCTTTGTTTTCAGCTTTTCGTATGCACTTGCCACGATAGTTTTCTCCCTGAGGCGTGTGAATTGGCGGATCATAACATGAGCGAGGGGAGTCGCCATACAACAATGGGGTGGTTACGGATCGGTGCGGCTCAGATCAACTGCGGATAATCGATCACGTTGACCTTTTGCAGCGCAATCTCAAAGATCACGTGTTCTTCCTTGCCCTTGTTCTCGATTGGCGCAGCGCCGCCATAGTAGGGCTTGTTCAGGTAAAACTGCGTGATCCGTTCGAGGAAGGCGCAATCGCTATCACCCTCAACGCGCTGCACAATGCCACGTATTTCCAGATAGCGGTAGGAATTATCCGGATCGACCAGCAGCATCGTTACGCGAGGATCGCGCTTGACGTTACGCGTTTTCTGGCTGCCCTTCGGACTGCTGATCAGGATGTGTGGCTGTTCCCATAACCGCCAGACGATGCTCATTTGCGGCGTGCCATCGGGCATCAGCGTGGTTAAGGGGATGTGCAGCGGCTGGGTCAATAGATCGAGGTGGCTATCAGGGATGTCGATGGACATGAGGTGAGTTCCTTTTAGCCTCACAGGTAGACTGGAGGTTAAAACCTCCGGCTACAACACTTGGTAATCCCACTGAAGTGGGTTGGGAAGATGGCATGATGGTGGCATCTGGTTTCAGCCCGGACGCTTTAGCGCCGGGATCAAGATCAATCGCCGCGTAATCTACGCCTGTGCTTGCACGCGCTGACGCATCTGATCGCGTAACCGCTGCGCCTGTGCTGCCGGATCGTCCGCGAAGATAATCGAGCGCCCCGCGTTGACGATCAGCCCGCGCCGATCCCGATTCAAGCCCGCCGCGATCACCTGCTCCACTGATCCGCCCTGTGCGCCGATGCCGGGTACGAGCAGCGTCATCTCACCCACGATGGCACGTACCTGCTGCAGTTCCTGCGGATACGTGGCACCGACCACCAGCATCACGTTGCCGTTAGCGTTCCAGTCATGTCGCGCCTTTTCTGCCACTACCTGCCACAGCGGTCTGCCGCCGACATCCAAATCTTGCAATTCGCCAGCGCCGGGATTAGAAGTGCGGCACAGCAGGATGCAGGCTTTATCGCCGCGTGAGAGGAATGGTTGCAGCGCCGATCCGCCGAGATAGGGATGCAAGGTCACGGCGTCGAAGCCGAAGCGATCAAAGATCGAGTCCACGTAGCCCTGATTCGACGATTCGATGTCGGCACGTTTGGCGTCGCAGATGGTGAAGATTGCCGGATGGTACGCGCGCAGATACTCAATGGTCATACCCAGTTCGACCAAGCCATCGGCGCCGCGCTCCTCATAGAATGCCATATTCGGCTTGTAGGCGCTGACGTAATCGTGCGTCTGCTCGATGATCCAGCGGTTGAAGGCGAACTGCGGATAGCGTTCATTCCTGAACATGGCGGGTAGTTTGTTGAAGGTGCTATCGAGTCCGATGCACAGCAGAGAATCAACCGCCGCCGCGCGTGAATCATACTTTTCGATTGCTAGTGTCATGATTAGCCTTTCCCGAAACCGCGTCGTCCCGCCCAACCGTGCGGATCGCGCAGCCAGTCCGTTACTACATCAGCATCATCAGTTGTGAAATGACCCATCGCTACCGCTTCCTGCAAGATCGCCGGAAAATCGGTCAGCGTGTGCAGGTGGATGCCTGCTTCGTCAAAGGCAGCTTGGGCGCTGGCGAATCCGTAAGTAACCACCGCGCAGCAGTGTCCTACAATCGCGCCAGCATCGCGTAATGCCTGCGCCCCTGAAAGACTGCTGCCACCCATCGTGATCATATCCTCGATCAGCAGCACATGGCGACCACCGACATCGCCGCCTTCGATGCGGTTGCGTGTGCCGTGATCTTTCGCCTGCTTCCGCACGATCACCGAGGGCTTGTGCAGCGCGTATGCCAACGCCGAACTGTGCGGGATGCCGCCCGTCTCAATGCCAGCCATGATGTCATCAGCGATCTTGTTCGCCGCCAGCAGTGCCGCGAAACCATCGATCACTTGATGCCACTGCGTCGGATGGAAGGGCAGGCGACGGTTATCCACGTAAACGGGCGAGAGCAAGCCACTCTTGAAGGTGATCGGTGCATCGGGTGTGAAGCCCACCGCGCCGATCTCCAGCAGCGCACGGGCGACGGTTGCTTTGATGTCGGTCATCGACTATCGACTCTCCTTGAGGATCAGCGCGGGAGCAAGCGGTCCGTGATAGATCAGGGCAGACCAATACTGGTAGGCGCGGACGCCCATCCGCGCGAAGTGCCGCAGCGTGACGCCATCCAGCACGCCACCACAGGCGATCACATCCACCGGATAGCCACGCTGCTTTTGCGTGCTGGTCAGATGGCGGACTGCTTCCAGCGCCGCCGGATGCAGTCTGCCGCCGCCGACTCCCGCTGTCGAGGCATCCGGCGCGGACAAGGGTACGGTGTTGGTGGCGATCACGGCACGGACGCCGACTCCGGCAAAGGTTTTCAATAGCGCCGCGTACTGTTCGCCGCTGAGATTGGGACTCAATTTCACCCACAGCGGCGCATCCAGCATATCCGCCAGTTCGCCGCAGAGCAAACGCGCTTTCTGTTCGGTCTGGTGTGCGGTGGGATCGTCTCTGGTGTTGGGACAGCTCAGATTGAGCGTGTACCATGAGGGGCGCAGCCGATTCGCCGTGAAAGTACGCGCCATCTCCTTGAGTTCCGCCAATTCCTGATCCTGATCGCTGACGCCGGGGCTGACCGCTAGATTGATCCCGTAGATTGCTGGTAAATGTTCTCGCTGCCGCGCCATGAACGTTGCCGCCGCCAACGCACCGGGATTCTTCAGCCCGACTCGATTCTGCGTGGACAGCGAGGCGGGATCGCGCCACAGCACCGTGCCGCTGTTGCCCATGCGAGGAGCGCGGGTGAACGATCCAAACTCGGCTGCACCAACTAACGCTGGCATCGCGCGCCAGCCGGGGATGATGTCCCGCACATCTGCCGCTGTACGCGCTTCCTGTTCGCTGCTGAAGCCCTCGCCTTTGATGAAGCCCGCCGCGAGGATCAGCGGATGCGGCAGATCGACGCCGCCAACTTGGATCGGCTGCGCGGGGAAGGTCAACTTGTGGATCAGGCGGAGCGCGGAGAGTAGCTGTGGTTGATCGTCAAGTTTCCGCAGCAGATTCATGGCGCGGGCGTGGGCATCCTGCGCCGAGTCGCGGAAGATCAGCGGGCGGGCGAGACGATCATACGCCAGCGAGTAGAGGGTGAGGATCAGATCGCGGAGCATGAGATACCCTCACCCCCGTCAATGGTAATGGCAAAAAAGGGCAGGTTTGGAAACCTGCCCCTACGATCACGAATCGAGTGATGGATCAAGCGATCTCGTAGGGGTGGGTTTGTAACCCCCCCAACAGCGACAAGTAACCGAGTCGATCTCATCTCGCTCCCAACCAATAGCCAAACGGTGCGATCTCCACGCTGCCGAAGGTGACATTGCCGCTGAACGCCTCGCGCCAATCGCCCGCTGGCAGATCGAAGCGCTGCGCTTGCGCCGAGACGTTAAACAGCGCGATCACCTGCTCCTTGCCCGCCGTCCGCACATAGCCATAACGTCCCGTCGTTGGCTCAACTACCACTGGCACGCGATCACCACGCTTAATCGCCTCTGACTTATGCCGGAGCGCGATCAGATCACGGTAGAAGCGGAACAGATCGCGGTTCTGCTGCTGTTCATCCCACAGCATCGGCGTCCGCGACGCTTCCAGCCCGATCTGACGCACATCCCGCCGCTGACTCATGCCAATCTCCGTGCCGTAGAAAATGATCGGCGGGGCGGAGAGCGTGAACTGGCAAACCGCCGCTTGCCTTAGTTTTCGCACATCGCCACGCGCTGACCACAGAAAGCGATTCAGATCGTGGTTATCAAGGAAGGTGGGCAGCGAGTAATTGACGCCCGCGAAGTAGCCCTCGTGACGGCTGAGGAACTGCTCGAACTCCGCCACGTTGGAACTGTTGAAGGCGAACAGCTTACGCGCCGCTTGCAGCCATAGAAAATCCAACGCGCCATCCATCACGCCCTCGTAGCTACGTAGCAGCGCCGGAGTCTCCACGATCTCCCCGAAGTGGTAGCTATCGGGATTCTCGCGCTTGACCGCCCGATAGTAATCCGTCCAGAAGTCGTGGCTTGGTCCGTAGGCATAATCCAAACGGAAGCCATCGACGCCGAACTCTTGCAGCCAGTAGCAGGCACTGTCGATCACGTACTGGCGTGCCTGCGGAAACTCGTTGTTGATCTGTGGCAGTGTGGGCACATCAAAGAACGCCTTGTAGCCGTTGGGATGATCGCCGAACGAGTAGTAGCAGTAATACGGCGATCCCTGATCGCCTCGCGCCGACTGGAAGAAGGGATGCTCGTCGGAGGTGTGATTGGGCACAAAGTCGAGGATCAAGCGCATCCCACGCCCGCGCATATCTGCGATCAGCGCCTTGAGATCGGCTTTCGTGCCCAAGCGCGGATTGACCTCGCGGAAGTCGGTAGCGTCGTAGCCATGATGTGATGGGCTAGGATAAATGGGCGACAGCCACAGTGCGTTGACGCCGAGTTCGCTCAGGTAATCCAGTCGGCGGCGCACCCCGTTGATCGTGCCACCAAACAGATCACCAAGATTGTCGTGATCGGGTAACTGCTTGCCCTCGGAGTCCGCGAAGCGATCCATGAAGATGTGATAGATCGCGGCATCGCTGACCCATGCTGGCACGCGGTGCTTATCGACGTTGTAGGAGTAAGTATCGGGTGTGCGTACCGTCGCGCCCGATAACGTGCTGGCAGTGATGCGGTAGCGCACCGTCGATCCGTCTGCTTGCGCTGGCAGTTCACCGCTAAAAGTATCCAGATACGACCACAGCAGCGTATCCCAGATCGGCGTACCTTTGCTCAGTTGGATCGACTCCGCCTCGCCGTCATTGATGCTGTATTGCACCTGCACTTCAGCGGCGGCGATCTCCGGTCCGGCGGTGACTTCGATCTGCACCGGAGTCCCCGGCAGCGGATCGCGCGGCTGGTTGCGGCGTTCGTGCGCTAATCCCCGCCGCGTCTCCACGATCTGCTGTAGGCGCAGTTCGTCGGTAGACAACGTGCCGAAGATGAAATCTTCCATGCTGACGGCGTTGTGATCGACATCCGGTATCGGTTGATCAGTCATCGTTAAGCTTCCGCTGCGAAGTTATCCATCAGCGCGGCGAACAGACGCATGGCATCGACGTAATCCTTCTCGTAGATGTTCTCGTTGGGCGAGTGAATCTTGGAGTCGGGATGCGACACCGCGCCGCAGGAGATCGTCGGCACGTTGATCATAGTAGACAGCGGATACATCGGACCGCTGCCAGCGAAGCGCGGGAAGACCAGCGGCGTCTTGTTCCAGACTTGCTCCGACGCCTTCACCGCCGCCCGCTTGATCCGCGAGTCGATGGGCGAGTCTGCTGGTTCTTCGCCGCCGATTAAGCGTACTTCAATATCCTGATAGCCGCGTCGATCCAAGTGTTCGCGCACCAGCTTGAGCGCCGTGCCATAGGTCAGATTGGGGACGAGGCGGAAATCGATCTTGGCGTAGGCGTGCGCGGGCAGCACCGTCTTAGAGCCGGGACCGCCGTAACCGCTGTGGAAGCCGCTGATCGTCATAGTCGGTTCGGTGTATAGGCGGATGAATGCTTCGCGCTCGCTCACACCGCCAAGCCATTCCTTAAGCTGCCAGTTGGCTTGGCGCTCCGGCAGATCGTCACTTGGCAGTGCTTCTAACGCGGCGCGCAACTCCGCCGAGATCGGCGCGACATGATCCATGTAGCCGTCGATGATGATGCGATCATTGGGGTCTTTCATGGTCGCCAGCGCGTGAACCAGGCGCCATGCCGGATTCGGCACAATCGGCGCGAACGAGGAGTGCAGATCGACGGCAGGACCATCGGCGTGCAGTTCCACATAGCAGATGCCTTTGCAGCCCGCCGCCATTTGCGGACGACCAAGCGAGTCGTAACCGCCGCCTTCCCACAACACACCGTCAGCAGCGAGCATATCGTGATACTTCTCCGCCCACGCGGGCAAGTTGACGCTGCCGATCTCCTCCTCGCCTTCGACCACCCATTTGATCTTGTGCGGGAGCTGTCCCTGAGTCGCTAACCACGCCTCTACCGCGTGCAGCCGCGTGCTCAGATCGCCTTTGTCGTCGCAGACGCCGCGCCCGAACAACATGCCATCCTTGCGCGTCAGCTTGAACGGCTCAGTGACCCACAGATCGCGGGGGTCTTCGGGCTGCACATCGTAGTGGTTGTAGATCAGCATGGTGGTATCGGAAGCGCCATCAAATTCGGCGTAGACTACCGGACTGCCGCCATTGTCCAGCGGATACTGCCTGACCACTTTCGCGCCCAATTTGCGGAAGCGCTCCGCCACCAGATCAGCCATCGGCTGAATGCCCGTGCCGTAAGCGGCGACGCTAGGAATGTTGATGATCTGCTCGAAATCTTGGAGGAAACGTTCGTGATTCGCCTTGAGGTAGGCTTCAAATGAATCGCGGTTATACATGAAGTTGTCCCTGCTGATCCTTGTCGCGGAAATGCGATCAAGTATAACAGGCGAAAGCGGCTTGATAACAGAAAGGGCTGAAGTGCTAATAGTGCTACAAGTGCTGAGGAAAGAAAGTGCCGAGAAGTGTTCCCAATACTAGCCGTTTTAGCGCCGTTTACGGTGCTTTGTGCTCATAGCCGGATGCTTCAGCGTCCGGCGTGCGCTTGGGTTAATAAATAAAGGGGATCAATTTCCGCACGCGGCGCTTGTAGCCGGGGTAATCGGGATACTTCTGCGCCAACCAGATTTCCTCCTGCGCCGCTTTGCGATCAAAGAAGATCACTAAGCCGAGAGAGAGGATCAGCGCGGGGACATTCGCCCACAGCAGCGACCAGCCGAGCGCCAGCAGGATCACGCCGCAGTACATGGGATGGCGCACCACGCCATAGATGCCGTGTTCCACCAATTTGCCGTTTTCGAGGGGACGCGGAAACACAGTCAGATTACTGCCGAGGTTAAGCGCACTGACCAAGCCGAATAACGCACCTACCGCACCAATCAGGATGCCCAAAACACGACTGAGGATCGCCAGTGTTTCCGGCATCGTGGCAGTGCGCCAGAAGATCGGCAGTGCGCCGATCAGCGCCAGAAGCACAATCTGCACCAGTACCCACGTCTCGCCGCGCGTCGTACTGATCCCTGATTCCGTCACGGCATCACTTGAATCAACAGCTTTAGTACGGCGCTCAGTCATGCTTGGAACTCACTCCACCATCAGGACAGTACAATACCATCACGCCAATTGTAACGGGCAGATAGGAGAGATCAGATTGGAGGTAGATGAGGATTAGGGAAGTGGCGGGAGTGAAATGAAACGGGTGATGAGGTCGTAGGGGCAGGTTTCTAGACCTGCCCAATGGTTCATGAATGCTGAATCAGCCGAAGCGACCGGAGATGTAATCCTCGGTGCGCTTGTCTTGCGGACGGGTAAAGATGTCCGAGGTGGCGGTGTACTCGATCATGCGACCGACGCGCGTTTCATCGGCGAGGAAGAAGGCAGTTTTATCAGAGACACGCGCCGCTTGCTGCATATTATGCGTGACCAGAATGATGGTGTACTGCTTCTGCAACTGGCGCAGCAACTCCTCGATGGTCAGTGTGGCGATAGGGTCGAGTGCGGAACAGGGTTCATCGAGCAGTAAAACATCTGGCTGGATAGCGATTGCGCGGGCAATGCACAGACGCTGCTGCTGACCGCCAGAAAGCGCCGATCCAGACTCTTTAAGTTTGCTCTTGACCTCATCCCACAGACCGACGGAGCGCAGTGAAGACTCCACCACTTCATCGTAGTTGATGCCGCGACGGATCAAGCCGTTAATCTTGAAGCCAGCTAGCACATTGTCGTAAATGCTCATGGTCGGGAATGGATTCGGCTTCTGAAAAACCATGCCGATACGCCGACGAACGCGCACAGGATCAGCGGCAGGACCGTAGATATTCTCACCGTTGAGCAGCACTTCACCTTCGGCGTAGGCATCTTTGATCACTTCGTGCATTCTGTTCAAGCAGCGCAAGAAGGTTGACTTCCCACAACCGGACGGACCGATCAGCGCGGTCACGATGTTCGGTTCAAACTTCATCGAAATGCCGTCAATCGCCTTGTGCTTGCCGTAGTAAGCCGCTAGGCGGGTCACACTGATCGTGCTGGCAGGGCGATGACCGTTGCCAGTGCCATTACCATTACCATTGTCAGGATTCACGTCGTAATCTCCCCGTGATTAAGCGCACAAAGGCGCTGAAGATGGCGACCACAATGACCAATACTAGCCCTGCTCCCCACGCTTGCTGACGCGATAACTCATCATTGGAGTACAGCGCCAAACGATATAGACGGGTAGGGATAGCATCCATTGGCGACGCCATGTTGGTTTCAAAGAACAGCGTACCGAGCGCCGTTAACAGTAACGGGGCAGTCTCACCGGCAGCGCGGGCGATTGCCAGCACCACACCAGTGACCAAACCCGGAAACACCGTCGGGATGACGATGAACAAGATCACCCGCCAGCGCGGTGTGCCCAGTGCATAAGCACCTTCGCGCAGCGCATCCGGCACGAGGCGCAAGATTTCTTCAGCGCTGCGTCCGATGATCGGTAGCATGATGATGGCAAGCGCCACCGATCCAGCGATACCCGAATAGCCTGTGATGCCGCTGACGACCAGCAGCGACCAAACGAACAAACCGATCACAATGGAGGGCATTTGCGCCAGCAGATCGAGCGTCCAGCGCACCAGATTGGCGAGTACACCACCGCCGAATTCGGACAGGTAAACGGCGGACATAATGCCCAGCGGGACGGCGATTAACGCCCCGACAAACGCCATTTGCAGCGTTCCCGTGATGGCGTTAGCGATACCATGATTTACCACTGGTTGAATGAAGAAATCCAGATTCAGTGTCGAGATACCGTTGATGGCGATGCTGATCAGGATGATGAACAAAATGGCGACAGCGCTAAAGGTCAATAACGCCAGCAAAATGGTCATCAGGCTGCTGATTGTCTGACGGCGTTTCAGTCCGTTGTCGCGGTTGCTCACCAACGGCACAATCGCCGGACGTTGTACAGAAGTTGCTTGATCCATGAATGGTTCCTATCCGTCAGTCTTTCTAGGCACGTGCACCGGGCAGTTTGCTGATGCGACGTACCAACACGCGCGCACCGATGGTGAACACCGAAGCGACGATGAGTAATACCAAGCCTAGTTCGATCAGCGCGGCGTTATGCAGCGCATCAACGGTATCGCCGTACTGATTGGCAATCGTACTGGCGATGGTCGCCCCTGTATTTAGCAGCGAGGGCGTGATCCGTCCGGTGGAGGAGTTGCCGATCACCATCGTGACCGCCATTGTCTCGCCGATGGCGCGGGCTAGTCCGAGCATTGCCGCGCCGATGATGCCACCACGCGCGTAAGGCAAAATGGAGTAACGGATGGTTTCCCACTTGGTCGCGCCGAGCGCCATCACGCCTTCTTTTTGCAAACGCGGCACCTGCGTGATGATCTCGCGGGAGATGGACAGAATAGTGGGCGTGATCATAATCGCTAAGATAACACCAGCAGTCAGATAATTGCGTCCGGTGGCGGGACCTTGAAACAGTGCGCCGATGATTGGTACTTCCCCGATGGTGTTCTTTAAGAACGGCTCAATAGTACGGCGCATAAAGGGGGCGAGGGTGAAATAACCCCATAGACCGTAGACCACGCTAGGGATGGTGACCAGTAATTCGACGCAGAAGGAAATCGGATTGCCCAACCAGCGCGGTGCATATTCGGAGACGTAGATCGCTGCGCCGATGGCGAAGGGCGTCGCCAGCAGCAGCGCGATGATCGAAGTGACGATGGTGCCGTAAATGTACGCCAGCGCACCAAATAGCTGCGATGGCGGGTTCCAGTCTGTCTGGGCAAAAAACAGAAATCCAAATTCCGAGATAGAGGTTGATGCACCGGAGACCAATACCGCGATCAAGGCTATCATTACCAGCAGTACCAGTAGTGCTGCACCGATCAGGAAGGCGCGGAATACCTGATCACCGCTCTGTGTGCCGACGATTGCCTGTGGTTGTACAGGCTTTGCTACTGCCATGCAATCCTCTCTATCTTCTCTGCTTGTACTGTAGCGTCCGTAAATTCGCTACTTCAACTTCATTCTACTGGGCGTTGGCGCTTGCGTTCGCGTTCGCATTCGCGTGACTACTATACATGCAAAAGACAGTAGTAGACTGGTCGAGTACCATCCAGCATCACCACTGTCCCCACCAAAGCATACGAATTGATCTTAGCCAACGATCAACCATCGGTACACACGAACGGCTACCACGATCCACTTGCCGGAGCATGGTAGCCGATGATTATGGCTTCAGTCGCTTACTTGGCAGCAGCCAGTTCAGCGGGCAGCGCGGGCTTGCCGTCTACCATGATCTTCTCCAGCAGGGCGATATCCTTAGCAATCGCATCTGCGGGGAGAGGCGCATAGCCGAGATCAGCGGCGAACTGCTGACCATCATGCAGACCCCACCAAATATAGCGAACCAGAGACAACGCCTTGCTGGCATCCTTCTGATTTTCGTAGACCAGCAGCCACGTGAAGGTGGAGATGGGCCACGCCGCTTCGTCGGTAGACTTGCCGATGATCACGATACGCATGTCATCAGGCAGTTCGACACCCTTCGCAGCAGCCGATACCGACTCGGCGGAAGCAGTCACGAACGCGCCAGCGGCATTCTTGACCTGAGCAGCCTGCAAATCCTTGGCGAAGGCGAGTTCAACGTAGCCGATGCTGTACTCGGTTTGACTCACTTCACTGGCGACGCCGGGGTTGCCGTTAGCGCCAATGCCGTAGGGCCACTGCACCGTGTTACCGGACTTGATCGTGTCAGCCCATTCTTGGCTCTGCGAGGACAGGTAGATGGTGAAGTTGTTGGTAGTGCCGGAGCCATCGGAACGGTAGACGGGCAGGATGTCCGCATCGACGTTCGCCAGATCAGGGTTGTCGGCGACGAGCGCGGCATCGTTCCACTTGGTGATCTTGCCGAGGTAGATGTTCGCCAGATTCTCGCCCGTCAGTTTGACCGGGTCTTTGCCTTGCAGTTCTGGAATGTTATAAACGGGGACGATAGCGCCCATCGTGGTGGCGATGTGTAGGATGTTGCCACCGGTGGCGGCACTGATTTCTTCATCCTTCATGATCGAGTCAGAACCAGCGAAGTCTACGGCTTCCGCAGCAATATCCTTCTTGCCCTGACCGGAACCACCGCCAGCGTAATTGATTTCCACGCCAGTCAGTTTATTGTACTCTTCGATCCACTTCTTATAGAGTTCCAGAGGGAAGGTTGCACCGGAAGCGTTCAGACGCTTGGCTTCGCCGTCAACGCCGCCAGTAATCAGTCCGTAGCCCGCCATATCCATACCACCCATGCTCTCGGTGGCTTCAGGGGTGCCCTGAGCACGGCTCACGGGGCTGGTTAGTGCACCCATCGCCGCAATAAGTCCAACAATAACAGCGAGAGCCAGTACATTTAGAGCCTTACGAGTCTGCATAGTCCGTCTTATTCTCCGCTTTGCAGCATGTCATTCAATCGAAAGTAGAGCGCGCACTCCGAGCCATTAGTTTCGCAGGGGATCAGGGCGTTCCGTTTAATCCAATGTTAAGAGTTACTTAAATCGACATTGGGTTTTCATAATTTTATGGTTTGGTGCAGTTCAGCCTGAGCGCTCCTCAAATAGCGGATTGCCAGACTCGGCTGCTTCCACTACAATGACAGACGTGATTTGTGCTGGAAATGAGTTAGCTCAAACACAATTTCGCAGATGTATTGGTAGTTGAAAATCGAATAACACATCATGAATAAGTTTCCTACGCGCTTGCAGTTCACTGCCGATCTGATCGCTGATCTGCTAGCCGCTACACCAGAAGGTTTCTTCAACCGTGCGGAACTGGATGCACAACGTTTAGGCAGCGGCAGTCGATCCAAAGCAGTGGCACAGGCGATTGAAGAAGGTAGAGTTGGTCGTGTCGGCAATTTCCTCTACGATCCAACGCGGCTAACCCCCGAACAAGTGATCGCCCGCAGTCTGATGTACCCCGGCAGTGTCCCGAACCTGAATCCGGCGGATCACTCGATCACGGTTCCACCAGTCGCACAGCGACAGCAGGAACGCGCCGATCTCTTGAATAATCTAGCGGATCCGGTACTGGATCAGATGCTGGCGCGGTTCACTGATTCCGTTGGTTTCCTACCCATGAGCACGTTGGTCGTCACGCCGGAAGATGAAACTACGCTGAACACGCTGCTCGGAGTCGGGGCGCTGCGCAAAGCGGGCGAGTTGATCTTTGACCCGCTGATGATGACGCGCAGTTCCATCAGTGTGGTGCAGAAGCGCGAGACGCTGGCGCCAGTGCGCCGCGAGATCATCGATCTGCTTAGTCGGCAGCCCGGATTTACCATTCCGCGCGTCGATCTGATCGAGAAGTATGGTTCCAAGACGCTGCAAGCCGTGATCGATACGGGCGGCTTGGTCGCCTACACCATCCCCGTGCCGCTGGGCGAAGCGACGTGGATTCGGCTGGAAGAGGCAGACGAGGAAGAAGCGCGTAATGTCGCCATCGAAGCCACGCGCCCGAAGGACGAAGATTGGCAGACGGCGCTCGATTACAGCGGCGATATGCTGCGACACGGCGTTAAAGAGGGAGGCAGCACGCGGCGCGAACAGGTGCTGGCGCGATCCTATCCGGTGACGCATGCGGCAGCACGGCTGGAACTGTACAAAGAAACGGTGCAAGAAGCGATCAACTCGCGGCAGATCATCGCCTTCATGGATCCCGAAGGGCAGCAGCGCATTCCCGCCTATGAGATCGAAGACATTCTGAGCAACCCTGATCTGCACGAGAGCATCGCCGAGCTAGAAGTGGTGCGCATGCGCGATTTGCAAATCGCACTGGGCGAGCCACGTGAACAGAGCATCCGCCAGCGTTTGCGCCGATTGCGCGGTGGCACCTCCGCTAACAAATATCGTTGGGGGCAGATCAAGGACATCCTGTTCGGTGAGGAATTCACCCAACGCGAATTCCGCGCCCTGCTGCACGAGCGCAAACACTCGTGGGATGAGCAGTATGATGAACGGCAGCGCGAATCCCGTCGGCAGCGTGAAGCCGCCCGCGAGGAAGAACGCGCCCAACGTGCCGCCGAACGCCATCAGCGCGAAGAATTGCGGGCACGCCTGTTGGCGGCATTCCCCGCTTGGCAACATGCCGGACGCGCTGATCAGCGGATCATTTTCCATGTCGGTCCACCGAACAGCGGCAAAACGCATAACGCGCTGGATCGGCTGGCAGAAGTTAATTCCGGCTGGTATCTTGCGCCGCTGCGCCTGCTGGCGTTCGAGGTCTTTGAACGGCTGAACAAACGCGGTGTGCGCTGTAATCTACTGACGGGCGAGGAGTACATCCCTGTCGATGGCGCGCTGGTGACTGCTGCCACTATTGAGATGTTCAATCCGCATCAGAGTGGTGAGTGCGTGGTCATCGATGAAGCGCAAATGCTCGCCGATCCTGATCGCGGTTGGGCGTGGACGCGGGCGCTGATGGAAGCGGAGTCGCCGGAAATCTACGTGATCGGTCCGCAGCACTCCGGCGACCTGATCCAGCGCTTGGCAGCGGCAGCGGCGATCCCCGTCGAAGTGGTAGAACATCAACGCCTTGCGCCGATCAAATTGGCGGAGCGCCCATGGTCGCTGGAACGGATGCCACCACGCACGATCCTCGTTGCCTTCTCACGCTCGATGGTGCTGCGCTTGAAATCGGCATTGGAGCAGTATGGTCGCCGTGTCTCGGTGGTCTATGGCAATCTGCCGCCGGAAGTGCGCCGCAAGCAAGCGGATCGCTTTGCTGAAGGCGAGACGGAAATCTGCGTAGCGACGGACGCGGTGGGTATGGGCTTGAACCTGCCTGCCGATCAGGTCTGCTTCTACGAGATGTCCAAGTTCGATGGTAAAGATAACCGCTTGCTGACGCCGAGCGAGGTACATCAGATCGGCGGACGGGCGGGACGTTTTGGATTGAGCACGGCGGGCGAAGTCGGCGCGATCAACCGCCGCGAACTGCGCACGCTCAATGGTTTGTACGCCATGCCGCCGGAAGAACTCACACATGCTCGTGTCGCGCCAACAGTAGAAGACTTGACGCTGCTGCCGGGAAGTCTGGCGCGGCGCTTCGCCCAATGGCGCGAATTGCAGTCGATCCCGGAAACTCTGCGCGACGTGATCAAGCCCGCCGACATTGATGAACGGATCGCGCTGGCGCAACTGCTCACCGATCAGGAAGTGGAACAACTCGGTCTGGCAACTGCCGTCCAGCTTGTGAATGCCCCGACGCGTGAGAGCAGCCGATCCTACTGGTTGTTCTGTGCGCGGGCGATCCTCAGCGATACGGATATGCCGCTGCCACCACCTGCCCCCAATATCATCGACGACAGTAGCGATCTGGATCGCACTGAGGACTCGATCACCTGCGCGGATATTTACCTGTGGCTGTCCAACCGCAAGGAATTCGCGGGCTTCGGTGGTGAGCAGGAGAAAGTACGCGAGATGCGTTTAGCGTGGTCGATGAGCATTGATGCAGCACTGCTGCGCCGCGTGGATACTGCCGCCCGTTGCATTAGCTGCCATCGCAAACTGCCGCTGAACCACCGCTTCAGTCTATGCGACGACTGCTATCATCAGCGCTGGTCATATCGCTACTAGTCTGCGTTCGCCTGCATCACCAAGGCTGATAGGTTCAGGTTCAGGACGCCCAGCAATGAGGAAAATGCAATTCAGGGCGTGACGTGCCTCGTCCCTACATTATCCAATCAGATTCAGATTTGGAATGTAGGGGCGGGGCATGCTTCGCCCTGTATTTTTTGCGTACTAAATTCGACAACCCGCCCCCTCCTAATCCTCTGACCGCCCGACTACGTATCACAAGTCCCTCACAACCTGCCGACCTTAACGCGCCCATCAAGCATAAGCTAAGCTGCTTATCCGTATTCACTACGGATAGGTTTTGAGCGTCTACGTTAATCAACGGATGTGCTAGGGAACATAACATATTAACTTGTGCCTACAACAGGAAACTGTGAATCGGCAACCGTCCTCTTCGGGTATCCAATCACGTCGCACTACCGCCGACGGTGTGCCGAGAAGGAAATGAGATAAGAACTGAGTGATGACCACTCCCGACAACAGCACCGCCCCAACCCCCAATCTCAATAGCCTGATGGCGGATGAGAGCGCCCTCAGTCCGCGGGTCTTGATCGTTGATGACGATGGCGACATCCGCCGCTTGATCCGCGTGATCTTGGAGCGCGACGGCTGCATTGTCTCCGAGATCGAAAATGGTGCCGATGCGCTGGAGGAGTTCAGGACGAACACACCGGATCTGGTGCTGTTGGACTATCTGCTTCCCGGCATGAACGGCGGCGATGTTTGCCGCTTATTGCGCGAAATGCCCGACTCGGAAAATGTGCCGATCATCATGCTTACCGCGCTGGATGATCCCAAAACGATTGAAGCCTGCTTCGCGGCGGGCGCTACAGATTTCATCACCAAGCCGATCCACCGCGTGGTTTTTCGCCACCGCGTGCGTAAGTTGATCCAGTTGAAGAAGACGCAGGACCGTTTGCTATCGCAGACACAGGTACTGCGTCAGATGCACGGCGAACTGATGCAAAGCCGCAAACTCTACCGCACGCTGGTAGAGAAATTACCCAACGGCGCGGTCTTCCTGTTCGACCAGTATATGCACGTGTCCATCTGCGGCGGTGAATTGCTGCCTACGCTCTCCAACCGATCTCGCACCGTTTCTGCCGCCGAAGATCAAACCGCTCTGGAAGATTATTTCCCTGTTCACACGCGCGGCGGCATCCGATCTTTCTCCGAAGCAGCGCTGCACGGACAATCGGCACGCTTCACTTACGAGTTCAACCATGAGGGGCGCAGTTACATCGCTCATGCCTATCCGGTGCGCGATGAAAGCGGTGTCGTCTTCGCTGGTGTGGTGATCGTACAGGACATCACCGATATGAAGCACGCCGAACAGCTCCTGCGCGACAATCAGCAGCAGCTAGAGCAGCTTGTGGAACAGCGCACCGAAGAATTGCGACAGGCGAACCAATCCCTGCAATGGGAAGTCAAGGGTCGCCAGCAGGTGCAGATCGAACTGCAATATCGTATGCAGGTGGAGCGCTTGATCTCCTCGATCTCCACGCGCTTACTCAGCGAAGGCACAATTGAGCTAGAAAACAGCATCCAGACTGCACTGCAAGCAGTCGGCGAATTCGCGGACGCGGATCGCTGTTACGTGTTCCAGCTTTCCGGCGACGGCTTGTTGCTGTTCAACCGTTTCGAGTGGACATCGGGTGCGGTAGAGCCGCAGATCCATTTGTGGCAGTCGATCCCCGCCGCGTTGTTCCGCTGGCTGATAAATTCCTTTTCGCAGAACCGCGTGATGGTGATCGATCACCCTGAACGTTTGCCCTTTGACGCCGCTGCCGAAGCCAAATTTATGGATAAGCGCACCGTTGGTTCCTCAATCATCGTGGCGATGACTTTCGAGGACAAGCTGACGGGATTCTTAGGCATCGACTCGATCTACCCCGACTTCAACTGGCCCGATAATCTGCCCACGCTGCTCAAGATAGTGGCGGAATTGTTCGCGACCGCGCTGGAGCACAAACGCACCGAAGAAGCGCTGCGATCCAGCGAGAAGAAGCTGCGCCAGATCACCGACACCATGCTGGACGCGGTGTATCAGACCGACGCACATGGCGTGATCGAGTACGCCAGCCCCTCTTGCTGGCAGGTATTCGGCTACCGTCCCGAAGATTTCGTGCAAACGCTGATCTATTCCTACGTCCATCCCGATGATGTAGATATGGTACGCAAAGCGATCCAGACGACGGGCAGCGCCGAGTACCGCTTCCGCTGCGCCGATGGCGGCTATATCTGGGTGGAAACGCTGACCAATTTGCTGTTCGATAGCAATGACGGCGTAGAAGGCATCGTTTTTGCCAGCCGTAACATCACCGAGCGCAAGCAGGCGGAACACGAGTTGGAAGAACTCAACCGCCTGAAAACCGAGTTCCTCTCCACCGCCGCCCACGAACTGCGCACCCCGCTAACTTCGATTCGCGGCTTCAGCGAAATCCTGATCACGCGGCAGATGGCACCGGAACGGCAGCAGCATTACTTGAAGATGGTCAACGAACAGGCGACCAACCTCGGTAAACTGATCGATGACTTGCTGGACATCTCGCGTCTGGAAGCCAAGCGCGGCATGACCCTCATGCTGGATCGCCTCGATCTAGTCAATCTGGTACGCACACTGACGCATACCTTTATCGAGGCGGCGTCCAAACACAAGTTCACTTTCGAGGGCTTGTCGGCTGCCCCTTCCGTACTAGGTGATCAAATGCGGCTGTCACAGGTAGTGCAGAACTTGCTCTCCAATGCCGTTAAGTATTCGCCCAACGGTGGCGAGGTCAACATCACGGTGACGCAGCCGGATGAAGGGCATTTGCAGGTCAGCGTCAGCGATCAAGGCATGGGCATGACGCCGGAGCAGATGCAGCATTTATTCGAGAAGTTCTATCGCGCCGATGCTTCCAATACCGCGATTGGTGGAACGGGCTTGGGGCTGTCCATCAGCAAACTGATCGTGGAACTACACGGCGGCGAAATCGGTGTAACCAGCGACTATGGAAACGGCTCCACGTTTTATTTCACCGTGCCCATCGTAGCTGAGTTGAATAACAGCGAACCAGCCAATAATCCTACAAATCCCGCACTCATAGGCAAGGTAAACAGGCAATGAACAAGAAGATTTTAATCGTTGATGATCAAGCTGCTGTCAGGGAACTCGTCAGCGTTACGCTGGAGATTGGTCCATACGAGATCATGATGGCGGAGAACGGTGAACAGGCACTAGCGATGGCACGTAACGTGATGCCGGACTTGATCCTGTTGGATGTACAGATGCCCGGCAGTTCGTTGGATGGCGTCGGCGTCTGCCGCGCGCTCAAAAGCGATCCTAACACCCAGCAAATCCATATCATTATGCTGACGGCGAAGGGGCAAGACTGGGATCGACAAATCGGTTTTGAGGCTGGGGCGAACGGTTATTTCGTCAAGCCCTTCAGTCCGCTGGAACTGATGGAAGAAGTGAGCAAGGTGCTGGATAACTGAGCTACTCCGTATCGTTCGTTCGGGCGCTGTTGTGACGCAATACGATCAAGACAGGCGTCCCGGCGTTACGGCACCGGGCTAGGAATAGAAAACAGGGTCGCAATGCACTACCAATCGATCACTCCGTCCTACCAACCCTTAAGCCACTTAGCGCGGTGCCCTAACGCCGAGACAAGGGTCTAGTGGAACAGGCTATGATGACAAATTCTGCGGATCTCCAACTCAACGATTTGAAACCTGCGGACTTGGAACTGCTGCTGCGGCAGTCGATGTCTTACGGCAAGGATATGGCTCGTGTATTCTCACTGGAAAAAGAACGGCGTGAACAGCTAGAACTCGCCAACCAATTGCTGCAAGAGACTTTCAGCAGCGTACCCGTAGGCTTGGTGATCCTCGATCATCTGTTCCGCGTTGTGGGCGCGAATTCGGCATTCTGCAAGCTGTTAGGCGATCACAGCAGCGAGGCGGAATTGATCGGCTCCACGATTGGCGCGGTGTTGGGCGAACACTCATTAGGGCTAGTGACTCTGCTGACCACCATGCAGAATGCTGGCACCGAGGTCGAAGCCGAGGAAGCGCAGATCAGGGTCGGTACAACGCCGGTACAGGTGCGCGTCGCCATGCTGCGATCCGGTCAGTCGCGGGGGTGGGTACTGACCTGCTATGTGCTGGATACCCATGACGAGATGTCGGCAGCGCCAGCCAGCGAAGATCAGGGTACGATGGCGCAGCTTGAGCAGATGCGGCAGGAACTGGACAACACCACACGGCAATCGCTGGTTTACGCCCGCGATATGCGTGCCATGTTCCAGCGCTTAAAAGACGCCAACGC
>JAHBVK010000073.1 GCA_019637555.1 Anaerolineae bacterium | reverse complement strand
TTCGGTGTCGCAACCTTCTACCACCTATTCACACTCACGCCACCGGGACGCCATAGCTGTGTCGTCTGCACTGGAACAGCGTGCCACATCCGTGGCGCTGACAAAATCCTATGTGCGATTGAATCAGCCTTTAGCTTGCAACCGGGCGACACCACGCCCGATGGTGCCGCTACTCTCAACATTGCCCGCTGCCTCAGTTTTTGCGGACCTGCACCAGTAGTTGAATTTGATGCGGTAGCACATGGCAACGTTACGCCAGATGCAGCCGTCGATCAAATTCGGGGGTGGATCAACCATGACGCCTGAACAACTTGAGCAAATTGCGGCAGTGGAAGTAGAAACACAACGGCATGTTGATCACAGCATTCGAGTGTGCATGGCGGCGGGCTGCCTTGCAGCTAACAGCGATGCCGTGCGCACCGCACTGCACAGGGAAGTGAACAAACGAAAGTCGTCTTCCTCGCAGTCCTGTTCCGTCAAAGGTGTAGGCTGTTTGGGCTTGTGTTCAGAAGGTCCTCTGGTCGCCATCGCCCCGGATAATGTACTGTTTCGGCATGTGAAGCCCAAAGATGCGCCAGCGATTTTGGATTCCCTGAATGGACGGCACACGCGGCGGTTGTTATGCCCGCAAGACACCCCGTTTTTTCAACGGCAGCAACGGATCGTCCTCGAAAATTCCGGCAAGATCGATCCAACCCGGATTGAGGAATACATAGCGGCTGGTGGATATTCCGCGCTCAGCAAAGCACTCGACAGTATGACTGCCAAACAAGTACTCGATGAGGTCTCTTACAGCGGATTACGTGGACGCGGCGGCGCTGGTTTTCCAGTCGGACAGAAATGGAACATCGTGGCGAAAACGGAAGGAACTCGCAAGTTCGTCATCTGCAACGCTGATGAAGGTGATCCCGGAGCATTCGCTAACCGTACAGTGCTAGAAAGTGATCCGCAGCGCGTTCTGGAAGGGATGGCGATTGCTGCCTATGCAGTTGGAGCTGAGGAAGGTTACATCTATATACGCGCCGAGTATCCGTTAGCAATCGAGCGTCTGACTACCGCGATCAACCAAGCAGAAGACCTGAACTTACTGGGTACTCAGATTCTTGATAGCACCTTCAATTTCACACTGCAGCTTCGGGTTGGAGCTGGCGCTTATGTGTGTGGTGAAGAAACCGCATTGATTGCCTCCATTGAGGGGAAGCGGGGCACGCCAAGAACACGACCACCTTATCCTTCGGAAGCAGGGTTATGGGACTGCCCCACATTGATCAATAACGTCGAAACCTTCGCCAATATTCCCTCAATCATCCGCAATGGAGGTGACTGGTTCGCCAGTATCGGTGTAGGTAGAAGCAAAGGCACCAAAGTCTTTTCGCTCACCGGTCACATTGTCAATAGCGGTGTGATTGAAGTGCCTTTAGGTATTACCCTGAGGGAAATCATCTTTGATATGGGTGGTGGCATTCCCGACGGCAGACAGTTCAAAGCTGTACAAACGGGAGGTCCCACGGGGGGATGCGTATCGCTGGAATATCTAGATACCTCGGTAGACTACGACTCGTTGCTCAAGCTCGGCTCGGTAATGGGTTCTGGCGGCATGATCGTGATGGATGACTCTACCTGCATGGTAGATGTGGCGCGGTACTTCATGGATTTTTGCATGTCAGAATCTTGTGGCAAATGTACACCATGTCGCGTTGGCACAGCGCAGTTGTTCGATCTGCTGGACAGCATCACACACGGAACGGCGACTCTCGACGATCTCGCCTTACTAGAGCGTTTGTGCAACGTCGTTAAACGCACCAGTCTATGCGGCTTAGGTCAGTCTGCACCAAACCCGATTCTCAGCACACTCCGATATTTCCGTGAAGATTATCTAGCGCACATCCAAGAGAAGCGCTGTGATGCACAGATATGTCCGGTTCAAACTACCGTTTTGGAGGGCGTATGAACAAGCCAGTTCATGTAAGCACTCTGCTCATCAATGGGCATCCGGTGGCAGCACGAGATGATCGAACAATCCTTGATGTGGCTAAGGAAAACGGCTTCTTTATCCCGACTCTGTGCCATTTTGATGGGTTGTCGGAAGTTGGCTCCTGCCGACTGTGTCTGGTTGAGGTAAAAGGCTACTCACGTCTGCTGCCAGCTTGTTCCGCCTATGTTCATGAAGGGATGGAAGTCGTCACAGAATCGGAAACACTCAGCGAATACCGTCGTACGATTCTGGAAATGCTGTTTGCAGAAGGGAATCACGTTTGCTCGGTGTGTGTATCTAATGGTCACTGTGAACTCCAATGGTTAGCGCAGAAGTTAGGACTTGACCATTTGACAATGCCCTATCGCTTTCCACACCGTAATGTGGATGCTTCACACAAACAATTCATCCTCGATCGTAACCGCTGTACCCTATGTACACGTTGCATTCGCGTCTGCGAGGAAGTGGAAAACGCGCACAACTGGGATGTTATGGGGCGTGGTATCAGGGCGACTCTCGTCTCAGATCTCAACCAACCATGGGGAGCAACTGATTTCTGTCTCGCCTGTGGTAAATGCGTTCAGGTCTGTCCTACAGGTGCGTTAAGCGAAAAAGGTAGAGCCGTGGGTGAGATGATCAAACATCGACGTGTGTTTGTCAAAGATAATAACAGCGGCGGTAGCGATACCGCGTCGAATACCTAGCTCCTCCCATTAGTCATGGCATGAACTATGTATAGACATAGCATGGGTGCAGTTTTCATTGATGGACTGCACCCATTCTGATTCTGTCAAAACAGCTTTGCTACCGAATCGGCTCAAGGCTATAGACAGGTTCTACCCACTGACGATACTGCGGTAACTCGCCGTGGACGACCTGAAAGAACAAGCGTCGTAATTCTGTCACCAGCGGTCCCATCTTGCCTGTACCAATGCGATGATGATCGGCTGTTACGATAGCGGCAATCTGTACGGCAGTTCCACATAAAAATGCTTCATCCGCCCTAAACAGTTCAGTACGGTCAATGGGACGCTCTTCGACTACCAACCCCATTTCTTCCGCTAGCAAGGTAATGCAGGTATTGCGGGTGATGCCTTCCAAAATGTCTGCGTAAACCGGAGGTGTGATCACTTTGCCGTTGCGGACCATGAAAAAGTTTGCAGCACTTGCCTCCGCAATATGCCCTTCTTGATCCAACACTAGCGCATCGTCGAAACCATCTAAGGCAGCTTCGGTTTTGGTCAACGCCGAGTTGACGTAAGCGCCACAAATTTTGCCGCGAGGAGGGATCGCATTGTCGTCAACACGCCGCCATGATGAGAAGGTAACGTTGATGCCTTCTTCGTGCTCCAGATAGTTACCGAACGGTATTGCGAAGATCGCCAGATCACTGGTCAGGTTATGCAACCGCACACCGATGACCTGCTGCGACTTGTAAACCAGCGGGCGGATGTAAGTATCGGTGTGGTAGCCCTCATGACATAGCAGCGAAATTACGATGTCGCGCATCTTTTCAGGTGTGTAAGGTAAGTCAATGTACAACAGTTCAGCGGAGGCTCGAAAACGTTTGAAGTGATCCAACGGACGGAAGAGGTAAAGCTGATTCTCATCAGCATTCCAATAGGCACGTAACCCGGCAAAGGCTGCTGTGCCATAATGCAGAGCGTGCGTCATGATGCTGACTTTGGCTTGCTCGATAGGAACAATATCGCCCTCAAAAAAAGCATAGTGAGGAGTATCCATAAGACATCCTTCCCATTAATTTTGTCTGTCTGATCTCATGGTAGGAGGCAATGTTTGCTGTTCATAGTGCAAAAGATCATTGATTTCCTATGCAAACCGACGCGGAACAAGAGGTTTTTCTCTATTTTCGTGACAAAACACGCTCCAAAATTATGACTTTCCGTACTCTCCTCATAAATCTTCTGCCCTTATGATGAAAAGACAAAACTTATTTATTTAGGAGAACATGTGTGGCGAAAGGTAGTATTTCAATAGATCAGGAGCGTTGTAAAGGATGCATGTTGTGTACAGTGTACTGCCCTCAACACGTTCTTGCGCTCTCATTTGACGTGATCAACGCCAAAGGCTACCACCCCGCAGCGCTTATCGATCCCACAGGCAAGTGCACAGGTTGTGCGATTTGCGCCGTAACCTGCCCCGATGTGTGTATAACGGTCTTCCGAGAAAGTCGACTTCACCGTAAAGAGCGTGAAGTGGCAGGAGCTGTGCATGAGCCGTGAACTCTTGAAAGGCAACGTGGCGATGGCGGAGGCGGCAGTCCGCGCTGGTTTAGATGCTTATTACGGCTATCCCATCACGCCGCAAACTGAAATGCTGGAGTATCTCTCGCGCCGTATGGTTGAACTTGGGCGCGTGTTTTTACAGGCAGAGAGCGAAGTTGCCGCTATCAATATGGTGTACGGGGCGGCGTGTACGGGCGTCCGCGTAATGACGTCATCTTCCGGACCCGGCATCAGTTTGATGCAAGAGGGCATGTCTTATATCGCAGGGTCTGAAGTCCCCTGCGTGATTGTAGATGTGATGCGCGGCGGTCCGGGTCTGGGCAATATTCTGCCTGCCCAAGGAGATTACTTTCAGGTCACACGCTCTGCCGGACATGGTGATTTTCATCCTATTGTGCTCGCGCCTGCCTCAGTGCAGGAAGCTATTGACTTCACCACGCTAGCCTTCAATCTGGCGGATCAATATCGCCATATTGTCATCATTGCCGCCGATGGGTTGATCGGTCAGATGATGGAGCCTGCCGAACTCCCGCCAATGCAAATGAACGCAAAAGAGCCTGAAACTTGGGCATTGACCGGTGCGCGGGGACGACAGAAGCGCATGATTACGTCAATGAATCTCGAAGCGGAAGTTGCAGAAGCATTCAATATCAAGCTGCAAAACCGGTTGGACGTTATCCGCAGCACGGAACATCGCTGTGCGGAGTACAAGACGGATGAAGCAAGGTTACTTGTCGTTGCTTACGGCAGTGTCGGACGGATTGCTCAAAGCGCCGTCGAGGCAGTACGTCAGCAGGGATTGCAGGTTGGCTTGCTGCGCCCACAGACTCTTTATCCCTTCCCGTCTGATCGACTGGCTCAAGTAATCGGGCAGGGCGTCACTGACATTCTGGTCGTGGAAATGAACGCGGGACAAATGGTGGAAGATGTGCGCCTCGCCGTCAATGGGCAAGCTCCCGTTCATTTCTACGGACGGATGGGCGGCGTCATCCCCATGCCAGAAGAGATCGAGGCAATCATCCATGAACGATATGAAAAACTATGATCTAGATTGGGCTGGCAGGTAAAGGAGTTAGCTAATGCTAGAGTCAACTGCCACAACGACATTGCCAGCGCCAGCGTCGATGGAGGTGGTCTATCAGTTCCCCGACGCGCTCGCTCATGTGCCCAGTTTTTACTGTCCCGGCTGCACGCATGGCATCGCTCATCGGCTACTCGCTGAAGCAATTGACGAACTACATCTACGTGAGCGCACAATTCTCGTCGCTCCTGTTGGCTGTGCCGTCTTTGCTTACAAGTATTTTAATGTCGATGGTTGTGTGGCGGCGCATGGTCGTGCACCTGCAATGGCTACGGGGATCAAGCGCGTGCTGTCGGACAACATTGTGATCACCTATCAAGGTGATGGTGATCTGGCATCTATTGGTGCGGCGGAAATTCTACATGCCGCGCAACGGGGCGAACGAATCACCACCATTTTCATCAACAATGCTATTTATGGCATGACTGGTGGGCAGATGGCTCCTACCAGTCTATCTGGACAACACACCACCTCGTCACCATTTGGGCGCGATGTCGCTTTAACCGGTACGCCGCTGCACATGAGTGAACTACTGGCGCAACTTGATGGTAGCGCCTACATAGTCCGGCGCTCACTGCACAATCCTGCCAATATCCGCAAGGCAAAGAAAGCTATCGTAGCAGCGCTTCAGGCTCAGGCTGCCGGGCTAGGCTTCAGCATGGTGGAATTGCTCTCAAGCTGTCCCACCAACTGGGGTATGACGCCAGAAGCAGCACTGAAGTGGATCGAAACGGAGATGCTGCCAATTTTCCCAATTGGTGATTTCAAGGTCATCGATGAAGTACAGGCTTTGGGCAACGACGCAGACAATGACTGACGGTTAATTAATCTAGGAAGTGGTCACTTTATGCAGCATGAATTTGTCTTTGCTGGTTTCGGTGGTCAGGGAGTTATGTTTGCAGGGCAACTGCTGACTTATGCCGCCATGGATCAAGGATTTCAAGTTACGTGGATTCCTTCCTATGGTCCAGAAATGAGGGGCGGCACTGCAAATTGTTTCGTCATCATCAGCGATGCGCCGATTGGTTCTCCCGTGGTCAGACAACCGAAGATCGGCGTTGTTTTCAACTCCCCGTCGTTTGCCAAATTCGCTTCCACCATTCACTCATCGGGATTGCTAGTTTATAACGAGTCACTGGTGGGTCATCCGGATGGACGGCACGATCTTCGGTTGCTGCCTGTGCCAGCTACCGAACTAGCGACACAGCTAGGAGATTTACAGCTTACCAACATGATTTTGCTAGGGGCAACGCTGACCGCACAGCCTATCCTCAGTATAGAAGCAGTCAAGCAGGCGCTGGACGCCCATCTTCCTTCGCACCGCCGCAGCAAACTCGCCGCCAACTACGAGGCACTGAACATTGGCGTTCAGGCAGTGTCTCGGCAGGCAGAGAAAGTATAGATACAAGGTGATTTATGCGACGTACTCGCGTCATCATTATGGGAGCCGCCGGACGCGACTTCCACAACTTCAACGTGCATTTTCGGGATAAACGAACTTACGAAGTGGTAGCATTCACTGCAGCGCAAATACCCGGCATCGAAGGGAGACGCTATCCGGGTGTGCTGGCAGGCAAACTATATCCACAGGGTATACCCATCTACGAGGAAGATGAACTGGATCGGCTGCTAGCCGAGTTCAACGTGGATCAGGTTGTTTTTGCCTATAGCGACGTGTCATACAGTTATGTAATGCATAAAGCTGCACAGATAATGGCTACCGGAGCAGATTTCAAGCTGCTGGGCACACATGCCACGCAAATCAAAAGTACGAAGCCAGTAATATCTATCTGCGCGGTACGTACAGGCAGCGGTAAAAGTCCGACCACGCGCTATGTGGCAGCCGCACTCCGCCGCATGGGCTTACGTCCGGTAATAATCCGCCACCCAATGCCTTATGGAGAACTGGCAAAGCAAGTTGTTCAGCGGTTTGCCACCTATCGCGATCTCGATCTGCATCAGGTGACCATTGAGGAGCGTGAGGAATACGAACCTCATCTCGATCAAGGCTATGTGGTCTATGCTGGTGTCGATTATGAGCAGATACTTCGCCAAGCCGAACAAGAAGCCGACGTGATTCTATGGGATGGTGGCAATAATGATTTGCCGTTCTACGAACCAGATTTACATATCGTTATTGCTGACCCACACCGTTCCGGTCATGAAATCAGCTACTTCCCCGGCGAGACCAATGTGCGCATGGCAGATATTGTGGTTATCAACAAAGTAGACACTGCCGACCATACCGATATTGATACCGTGCGAAACAATATCGAGCGCATCAATCCTGCTGCTACGATTGTGTTTGGGGCTTCGCCACTGTATCTCGATGAACCAATGGCG
This sequence comes from Anaerolineae bacterium, assembly GCA_019637555.1. Classification (GTDB taxonomy): domain Bacteria; phylum Chloroflexota; class Anaerolineae; order Aggregatilineales; family UBA2796; genus JAHBVK01. The sequence goes on along the minus strand of JAHBVK010000073.1, from coordinate 21,270 downwards.
ATACGCGGTAAGCGAGTGCTGGTGATTGAGGATGGTCCTACGGTAACGCATGGCGAGATGCCTTACGGCGCAGGAACCATCGCAGCGCGGCGATTTGGTGCTGCGGAACTCATTGATCCGCGCCCGTTCGCCGTCGGATCGCTGCGTGAAGTATATGCGAAATATCCGCATATAGGCGCTGCGCTGCCAGCGATGGGCTACGGCGCTACTCAGATTGCTGAACTAGAAGAAACTATCCACGCCGCTGGCGCTGATCTGGTGGTCGCCGCCACACCAATCGATCTACGCCGCGTCATCAGGCTCGACGTACCAATACAGCGCGTGCGCTACGAACTTCAGGTGATCGGTGAACCATCGCTGGAAGAACTGTTAGTGACTGCATTGACTCAGAAAGAGGTCATGGCTCAACTCAGTCGCTCGCTCGTTTGAAGCAAAAACGAACACTAGGGATGGGTTTATGTACTCATCCCTAGAGGAATTACAGCGCCAGTGCCTGATTAGGAGATGACTGGCATCCCCTGTGCTATCCATGCAGCAATACCACCTAAATCATAGATCGAGGTATAGCCCGCGTCCTTAAGAATCTTGGCAGCGGTAGCACTGCGATTGCCACTTCGACAGTACACGATCACGGGTACGTCATGCGGCACTTCGCTCAAGCGTGATTGCAGTTCATCTACCGAAATGTTGACCGCCTCCGCGATATGCCCAGTGGCGAATTCTTCCGGTGTACGCACATCGAGCAAGAAATGGGGTTTAGCGGGGAGTGCATACTGTTCCCGATACTCGACAGGTGTGATCAACTGGATTACAACGGACGAAGATCGGTTAGCGGTAAGTAGAGACACACCCATCACGACAACGGCTGCCACTACGACCAACACAAGAAACAGCAATCCGGGATTAATGTTGCGTAGGCGAATCACGCGTGGCGGCTGAGGCTGGCTAACCTTGGTTTGATGAGCAGCACCTCCTGAAGTAGATTTATGAGTTGCGGTTGCTTTTCGATATTGTTTTCTCATTGAATCAATCCTTCTCAACACCTCAAATCACAAGGGAATGCTGAACCCTATAGCTGTTAACAGAACCATGAGTAGCCCATAACCCATTTCCATGACGCCGATTGCCGCTGCACGGCGGCATTTCCTGAACCCAGAAAGACCGATTAACGTTCGCGCTGTCAGCAGAATCATGGCTAGAAGACTTAGGATGGGGATAAGCTCGTAGTGTACTAATACGACGAACGAAAGCAGCACTATGACATGTGTGGCACCTGCTGCCAGTGTATTGGCACGTATATTGCTGCGAAGCTGATTGCTGTGTTGACGTTCCAAGCGCAAGCGGGCACGCACGTAGAGGATCGACGGGATCGAACGCGCTGTCATAATCAGCCACAAGAGCAGTGCCGAGGACAGTGACCACCCGCTGAACAGACAGATTACTGTGGCGCTGCTGCCCAATGCCACTGCGCCCGCAAGTTCTGCGATCAGGGTTCGGCTGTGATTGTGAAGATCAAAATGAAGCTGCACAATCAACAGGGGAAAAGCGATAGCGATAGGCAACCAGAACTTAGGATCGGCACGAGGCAGCAGGAGAACCAGAGGGATAACCGTGAGCGCGCCATACAACAAGAGAAACAGATACGCCCATTTTGTGCGTTCAAGATAACGCTGCTTCTGTCGATCCTTTAGAACCATTTTGAATGGTTGATGAAGTAGAAACGCCCCCAATACTGCGACACTGAATAGCAGTCCTTGAATTGATGCAGCTAGTAGCAAACCCAACACGATTGGCTCTAGCAGGAAACCCCATCCACCATGTTCAGTTGGCAGTGCAACGGATTTAATAGCAGTGCGACGCGCTGATCTGGTTAGCGTTTGTGGCTGGGGCAGAACAGATTGTTGGGACATAGTTTCACTTCAACAGCAGTGGTGCTGCCGCTGCCACAAAGGAATCTGGCGACAGCACGACTCGAGTTAAGGTTAGGCAACCCAGTTGGAAAGCACGATGAGCTGCTTCGATGGTTCATGCGGATCGTTGGTACGCAATTCGATGTTGAACTGATGCGGTCCGCCCATGCCCTCGGTCATCGTGAAATTGATCGACAGGGTTGCGGTTTCACCCGGATTGATAGTCTTGGTACTGAGTTGGACATTGGGCGGGCAGCAGCCTTTGACCACTTGCACCTTAGGTGAATTCAAGATCAGCAGCGGTTGATCGCCTACATTGCGCACCTGAAATACAGGGTTAACGTGTGTACCGTACTTCATATCGCCGTAATCAATGAGCGTTTGCTCGACCTGAATCCGTGCTGATCCTGTAACTTGCGGCGGCGTGGTGTTGCTAGATACAACAATGCCGCGAGCAACAATAAAGACGACTACAGCAAGCAATACTATGCCGCCGATCAGGTAAACAGATGTTTGTCGGCTTGACTGCCTCTTAGTGGTAGTCTTGCCACGTCGTTTATGGTTAGACATAGGAATCCTCCTCCTCAATCTCACTAATGATTAGCGGTGATTAAGCCGCTACTCCATAGGCATGATAGTGTCGGTACTTGGACCGTAACCGCTGTAGGCAGCATCAATGTAGGCACGTATCTCGCGTTTGCTCTTGCCCTCACTTGCTAGGCGCATCACATCAATCGTGATGTTCACGCAAACTTGGCAGAATGCTGCATGCATATCGAATTCGATCTGACCATTAACGCCAACACTTTTGATATAGCACTGAAGATTACTCTGATGGTGCAAGCCTTTGCAGCCACAGTAACAGGGGACGGTTTCCAACATTTCCGGTGAGGTAACCGCATATTGATAGGCTATTTGAGCGTCTGCTGCCGCGTTGGTAACAAAATCGGGGTAAACGATTGCATGTGGAGTCGACGTTAGCAGCGAGTGCATCTGCTTAACGGCACGAGAACCACCGGGGACACCACAGGCAGTCACGAATAACGCGAATGCTAAGAGGGCTAACAGGGGTAAATTACGACGTGGTAAGTACATGTTCGTTCCTCCACTTCCCACTGGTCACGAATGATCTATTTCACTTACCGCCAGCGTAACACAGCGGCTAGTACCACTGCTAGCGACATTTGACAGCACATTAGGTGACGATATTCATGATTCCGTCATGACGTTTCGCCACCGCGTTAGTGAGACTGAAAGCATGCGCAAATCTGGGTGCAAGTGAGCTTCAAAAATAAGGCAAACATCATAATGACAACGTAACAACCTGTCATTCAAAGTGTGATCAATGTCACTCCCACCTAAATCGCTACATGCGTAGCATATGAGTAGTGGAGAGGAGGCATTTGCATGACCAATAGCACATGGGAAAAACCGATCGGCACTCTTGATCCTGATTTGTCCACCGCTGCCCCGCGATCCGGGATCAACCTCAAGTTCGTGGTGGCAGGGATCGTCATTCTAGCGGCGGCGATTTATCTGATCGCTAACGGAACTGCAGCGGGAGCGCGTTACTTTATCACCGTCAATGAGTTAGCTAACGGTAGCTACGCAGGACAAACGGTGCGCATCTCCGGCGCAGTGGTTGGCAGCAGTATTAAATACGACGCCAGCAACCTCGTGATCGACTTCACCATCGCCAATATTCCAGCCGATACCACTGATCTAGCGGCAACGCTGCACAACGCAGTGCTCGATCCCAACTCGCAAAAGTTGGCAATTCGAGTCGAAGGACAGGTGAAGCCTGATCTGCTTCAAGACGAGGCACAAGCGATCATCACTGGCAAGTTGGGCGCTGACGGTGTTTTCTACGCGAACGAACTGCTACTGAAGTGTCCTAGCCGCTATTCGGAGATAAGCCCGAAAAACGCTATCGACAACTCGGGAAGCCAATAAGCAGTAGACGCTGAGTTGCAAGTGGGGAGATGCAAGTCATGATTGCTGAGGTCGCTTTTCTAGCCGCGCTGCTGGCATTCGTAGTGTCATTGTATGCCGTTGGAGCCTCTTTGTGGGGTTCGCTGCGGATACAAAACGCCAACGGCGCCGCCAATTTAATCCTAAGTTCGCGAAATGCCGCTTATATCAGTTTCCCGCTGCTGCTGCTAAGCTGCGGAATGCTGATCGCGGCACTGGTGAGCGAACAATACCAGATGAGCTACGTCTGGCAAGTCACCAATCCGCAAACGCCGCTGTTCTATCGCATTACTGGATTGTGGGGATCGCAAGCGGGGTCACTGCTATTCTGGTGTACCTTGATGAGTGGGTTTGCCGCTGGGGCGGTACTGCTTAACTGGCGTAAGCATCCACGTTTGATGCCCTTTGTGATCGCCGCAACTATGGCGACTCTCGCCTTCTTCCTTGCACTCGTACTTTTCTTTGAGAATCCTTTCGAACGCTTCTGGATCATGCCAGACAACAGTGTGTTGCAGAGTGCTTTCGTGCCCAGTGATGGCGTACCGCCGTTGTCTACCACGCTAGCGGAAAGCGCCAACGGACTGAATCCGTTATTACGACACTTCGGCATGATCGTACATCCACCGCTGCTATATCTGGGCTTCGTCGGCTTTATCATTCCGTTCGCTTTTTCACTGGCGGGGCTGGCATCCGGCGATCTCTCAACGGGGTGGATTAAAGCATCGCGGCGTTGGGCGTTAGTGGCGTGGGTGTGTTTGAGCTTGGGCTTGCTGCTCGGCGGACGCTGGGCATATGATGTGCTCGGTTGGGGCGGCTACTGGGGCTGGGATCCGGTGGAAAACGCAGCCTTCCTCCCATGGCTGATCGGCACGGCGTACCTGCATAGTGTCATGATCCAAGAAAAGCGTGGCATGTTGAAGGTGTGGAATTTATTCCTTGTGATCATGACCTTCAGCGCGGTGGTCTTTGGCACCTTTGCCACACGCAGCGGTTTGGTCGATAGTGTGCATAGTTTCGCCCGCAGCAGCATCGGGTTCCCACTGTTCTTCTTCTGGCTCGGCATGACCGTGATCGCCGTTAGCTTGATCTTCTGGCGCTGGAGACGCGGCGAACTGCGCGATGAGCATCGTTTTAGCAGCCTATTAGGGCGCGAATCGCTGTTTGTCCTTAATAACATCGTCTTCGTGCTCCTGTTCATCGCCATCTTCTGGGGCAGTTTCGGCGCACCTGTAATCTCCGAATTGTTCTTCAATACCAACATCACACTGGGCAAAGACTACTTCTTATCAGTGACACCGCCCTTATTCCTAGCGTTGTTCTTGCTGATGGGTGTCGCACCATTAAGTGCGTGGGGCGTTACCTCGTTACGCAAGCTGGGGCGCGGGTTGCTGATCCCATTGGTACTAACGCTGGTACTGGTAGCGCTGTTATCGCTGATTACACCGATGACGCCAGTGGCTGTGATCGGGTACGTGGCAGTTGGATTGGCTGGCTTCGTGGCACTGTATGAAACCTATCGCGGCGCCGCAGCGCGGCATCGCGGACAGCACGAATCATGGGTACGAGCATTCAGCGCTTTGATCGGGCGCAACCGGCGGCGCTATGGTGGCTACTTGATCCACTTCGCCATTGCCATGATCGGCATCGGCGTGATCGGCAGCACGTTATTTCAGCAAGAGACGCAGCGCACATTGAAAGTGGGCGAGAGTCTCGAACTCAGCGGCTACACGCTGACCTATGACCGCTTCTTCGGCGGACAGGTGGCGGAAGATGATCGCGTGATGGACATTGCTCAGATGACCGTCAGCCGCAATGGACAGGTATTGTCACAGATTCGACCGCGGCGCGATTTTTACCCCAACACCGAAGGCATGAACTCAATGACTATCGCGGGTGCGTACAGCACACTCGAGAGTGATGTCTATGTACTGCTCGTCAGTTGGGAATCGGTAAGTGCCAGCAGTGCTACGTTCAAAGTTTACCTAAACCCACTGATCAACTGGATCTGGTGGGGTGGCATCCTGCTGGTGATCGGCACGCTGGTCGCCGTTTGGAGTGATCCGGTGCCAGCTCTACTACCGACACGCTCTGCATCCACTTCCTCTACAGTACGCCGCGCGGAGGTGACACTGTGAAAACGAAACTAGTGGCGCTGGCATTGGCGCTGTTAATTACCGCTGCGAGTGCAATCCTGATCCTGACTATTCCGAATACGCTGGCGTTGGCACAAGGTGAACCGCAGAAACCCGTTACCGCCGATCAGGTCAATGAGATAGCCCGCCAACTGTACTGCCCCGTGTGCGAAAACATCACACTGGATACTTGCGGAACTGCTGCCTGTGCTCAGTGGCGCGAAGAAATCCGCCTGCAATTGGAAGAAGGTAAGACCCCTCAGCAGGTGATCGATGATTTTGTCACCCGCTTCGGAGATCGCGTGGTGGGCACGCCAGTTGATCCGACACTGCGAGCGCTATCACTGATCACGCCATGGTTACTGGGATCGCTGGCAGTTCTAGTGGCAGTGTGGTACTTGCGCAAACGAGATAAGGACGCGGAGGCAGCGGCGACAATCATTGCTCCTGACCTGCCAGATCGTCAGCCTCTCTTGCACAACGACGATGAATACCGGGCGCGATTGGAACAGGATCTAGCGCGGCTGCGCTGAGAGGACACCGAGAGGATTACAGAGACTATGAGCCAGTTGAGCAGTTCAATCGACGCCGTAGAACAGACGCCGGAAGTTAAAGCAGAAACAGCTACAAGACGTGCTGGCATTGGTAAGGCGGGCATCATCGCCATCGCGGTGATCCTACTCATCGGTGCGATCTTTGCGCTCGGCTTAATGCGCCAGCAAAGCGGTCAGCCTACTGAAGGAGTGGCTCCCAATTTCACTCTGCAAACTTTTGATGGCAAAACAATCTCACTGACGGATTTGCGCGGTCAGATCGTGGTGATCAATTTCTGGGCAAGCTGGTGCGGTCCATGCCAGTACGAAGCGCCCGAACTTGAGGCAGCATGGCAGCAATACAAAGATAAAGGGGTGGTTTTCCTCGGCGTTGCCTACACCGACACTGAACGCGAAGCCCTCAAGTTCCTAGAGAAACACGGGATCACCTATATCAATGGTCTGGATTTCAAGACCGCGATCTCGGAACTATACGGCATCACTGGAGTACCAGAGACATTCATCGTAGATCGGCAAGGTAACGTCAGAGCTTTCTTTCCATCACCATTGACCCAAACGCAATTGAGCAAGCTGCTGGATGAAGCACTGAAACAATCGTAATGATCAGAGTAGCGCTAAAGCAAACTACGGCGAATAGAACTGAACTGGACGTGCAAGATGAGCTTTGAAGGTATGGGCATTTCCCTAACGCTGATCATTCTGGTGGTGCTGTGGGTCGCCGCGCCGCTGCTCTCCGGTCGCCATCACAAAGCGGTGGTATCCCACGATCTCAGTTTAGCGGCGACATATGAGCGTGTACTGGTTGCCATCCGTGACCTTGATGAGGATTATGCAACGGGCAAGATCGACGCTGCTGCCTATGGGCGCGAACGCGAAAAGTGGCTCGAGCGTGGAATCGCAGTGCTGCGATCACTGGACGCGGTTGGACAACTTGGCGATGCAACCAATTCGGTAATCGCCACCGAGGAAACAGTAGAAGACGTGGATCAGGTGGAACAGGCGCTGGCAGCTTACCGACGTTCTACTCGCTCCGCACGTTCGACGGCGCATTGATGACTGGCGCAGTAGCGTCTCGAGGACTCGTAAGTGGGGACTATCACTATCATGAACGCGAATGTATCGAAACTTGTAGCTGGATGGCTGTTCATCGCACTATTGATCGGCGGATGCAGCGGTTTGAGCAGCGAACCATCGGTGATCGCTACACTGCCGCCGGAGGATTCAGATCCACACGCTGGTCTCAACCTCACCCTGACGCCTCAGGCAACTTTGCCGCCGGTCAGTGGCTCGGTTACGGGAGCGTTGACTGTGGGCACGGCTGGCATGACACTCCCCGGCGATCAAGAATTGATGCTGCACATCATCGATTCCGCGATGCAAGAAAAAACTCAGCTTGGCAAAGCGGATGCACAGGGAAACTTCAGGTTCGATAACGTTACCATTCAATCCGATCACGCTTACTTTGTCACAACGATCTTCGAGGGGCGGCAGTATGCCAGTGAAGTGGTACAGGGAAATCCTGCTGCCGGAGCGATTGCCCTACCCCTCACGCTGTATGCCAGTACCAATGATCCTGCTGCAATCCAACTCAGCAACATCATCCTACAACTGACCGCCAGCTCCGAAGGGTTGTACGCAGTTGAGATCGTGCGTGTTAACAACGCGGGTGACAGAGTATTCACCACAACGGAACAGCCCCAACCCGGAATGTTCGCTTCCGTTCGCATGGCATATCCGAGTTCAGCCCAGATCGACGGTTTTGCCAATGGTGAGGATCGTTACATTGTCGATGAGACAGAGCATCGCGTAGTCGATACGCAGCCTGTCTATCCACAAGAACGCCACGTTGTCCACTTCCGCTACCAAACTCCTTATGATCCGGCTGGAACTCTGCTTGATGTGCCAATTGATTACGCCATCGCTGGCGATGTCCAGATTCTAGTTGCCCCCGCCGATCTGACGGTTAATGTGGCGCTCGGCGATACGCTGCTGACCGCCGGTGACGCTATCGATATGGGTGAGGAGTCCTATCGTCCGTACACAGGCACGGTAAACGCAGCGGCAGGGAGTTTACTGCGTATCGCTCTCAAAGGTGCGATCACGGCTGATCAGGTGGCTAATGTCGCCTCAGCGACCACAAATAACGGCGCTAGCGCCACCAGCACCAGTGGTGGATTCCCCCGCGATCTATTGTTGGGAGTCTTATTTGGTGGCGGCATCGCGTTGATCGGGGTTGGCACTTTCCTTACCATCCGCGACCGTAACCGACTGTTAACAGGGCAAGCGCCAGCACAGCATTTATCCGCCGCGCTGCGTCATAGTAAACAACAGCGACAACAGCGTCAGGAACGCGAGGCACAGCAGGCTAAAGCCGCGAAACAGGCGCAGCTAGATCCACTTCTGGCAGAGCTGGCGGAACTCGATGACTTGCACGAGAGCAGCCGTATTTCAGAGGCGAGTTACCGCCGCCGTCGCAAAGCGCTAAAAGCTCGTATTGCCACGATCATGGGTGTCGAGGTCGAGGCTTAGGATCGACATCATGACGACTACACTACCATTAGACCTTGCTACTACTGCTCAAGTCTCGCAGTCGGCGTCTACGCCAGCGCGCGCAATCGTCCAATTGTGCGAGTTAGTCAAGGCATATGAGGACATGCCTGTACTGCGCGGCATCAATCTGGAATTGGCGCGCGGCGAAATGGTAGCGCTCCTTGGTCCGAATGGCAGCGGCAAATCGACACTACTGAAGCTGCTGGCGGGTCTGATTAAACCTACCGCCGGACGTGTTGTGATTGGCGGTTGGGAACTACCGCGAGAGTCGGTGCAAGTACGAGCGCAGATCGGGCTGGTGAGCCATAAGCTGCTGCTCTACGAAGGTTTGACCGCGCGCGAGAATCTGATGTTCTTCGCCCAACTCTATAACCTCAGCCGCAGTGAAGCACTCAAACGTGTTGAGCAATTACTAGCACAAGTTGGCTTGAGTGCCAGAGCCGATGATGTAGTGCGTTCTTTCTCACGCGGGATGCAGCAGCGACTGAGCATCGCCCGCGCCCTTGTTCATAACCCCAGTATTTTACTGCTAGATGAACCGTATACCGGACTGGATCAGGATGCCAGCGCTTCTCTTGATGTGCTGCTGAGATCAGCACGGGTACAGGGACATACGATCTTGATGGTCACCCATCAGATCGAACATGCGGCGCAGCTAGCGGATCGGCTGCTGATCCTCTCGCGTGGCGTGATTGCATGGGAGGGGCGTGGTGGTGAAAACGGCAGCATCACTGGTGACGAACTGGCACGGCGTTACACACAAGTTACCGGATTAGCCTCGTTGCGAGAGCATGAGGAGTAAGACACATCATGCTAACCCCCTTTTTCAAAGCAAGCTGGCTGATCGCGCGGAAGGACTTGATCGCGGAATTCCGCAGTCGTGAAATGTTGAGCACGATGGCAGTGTTTGCCATCCTGAGTTTGCTGATCTTCAGCTTCGCGCTGGATCTGGATCGGGTAGCACGGCAGGAAGCGATCAGTGGAGTGCTATGGGTAACCGTCGCCTTCGCCACTATTCTGGGATTGAACCGAAGTCTGGCAATGGAACGTGAGCAGGGTGGGTTGGAGGCGATGCTTACCGCTTCGATCAGCCGTGTTTCGATTTTTCTGGGCAAGCTGGTCGGCAATTTCCTGTTCTCGATCAGTGTTGGTGTATTGCTGTTAGCGATGGCAGTTGTGCTTTACAACCTCTCAGGCTTGAGCCTGTGGCTGCTGGTACTGATGCCGTTGGGAACACTTGGTTTAACAACTGTGGGGACGCTGCTGGCTACTATGACTGCCCAAACGCGCGCCCGCGATAGTTTGCTACCCATCGTGATGCTGCCGATGGCGCTGCCAGTTGTCCTTGCGGCGGTCAAAGCTACCACTGCCGCGCTTTCCAATATGCCTGTCGCTGACTGGCAGACATGGATAGAGATGCTGGTGCTGATCGATGTGATCTATCTGGTGACCTGTTACGCCATGTACGGTTTCGTACTGGAAGAATAATGACATTTATGGATTTGCCGCGACGCATGAGCATGAGCGAACGCTAGAGCAACCGAAGCAACCGCTTTCTGTACTGTGCCCGCAGACAAATAGCTTATTCCGAAACTAGGGAAGTAGTAGAAAAGGATTAACCGAAATGAGTATTGCTCACCAAGCTCCCGGCATCAGCGGCACCACTGCAACTGAGACGGCAGCCTCAATCCAAACACCATCCATGCTGCGGATCCTAACCCTTGCCACCTTAATCGGTATTGCGTTAGGGCTGTATATGGCGTTGATTTTTGCCAAAACCGATGCTGTACAAGGCGATGTTCAGCGCATTTTCTACATCCACATGCCCGCTTTTATGGGCGCGTTCGTCGCCTTCAGTATGACCGTACTCGGCGGTGTCATGTATCTGCGCACCCGCAAAGCGCGGTGGGATACATTGGCGGTGGCTGGTGTGGAAGTTGGCATTGCACTAGCGCTGGTCAACATCACGACGGGCATGATCTGGGCACGACCAATTTGGAATGCATGGTGGACATGGGATCCACGTCTGACGCTGGAAGCCATCATGGCGTTGACATATGGCGCTTATCTAGTGCTGCGCAACGCGATCGAAAACAGCGAAACGCGACGCCGCTTTGCTGCCGTCTACGGCATTCTTGCCATCATTACAGTCTTGCTCACGCTGGTTATCTCGCGTATTCGTCCAGACACCATTCATCCGACGGTATTTGGTCCCAGTTCACAGAATGCACAAGGCGGTTTCGCAGTTAGCGGCGGCATGGGCGCAGCAATCGGTGTCAACATGCTGGTCTGGGCAGTGCTCGTTCCTGTGACCCTAATCTGGTATCGCATCCGCCTTCAGGACAAGCTGGAACAACTCGCGACTCTTAAGAGAAAAGTATTCAGTCGTTAATTGCGGTGATGTGCTACATCACTTGGTATATACCCAGAGGAAGCTATGAACGGACCATTGACCCCTGACACATCCAGTTATCTGCTACTAGGGCTGACGACGATTGCGGTCATCGTCGGTACGTATACGCTCACGTTGATCTATCGGCTGCGCCGCCTCAATGCGGCGTTGACCAAAGTCAGCGGTGAAAAATGAGGTGACAAGGCAGCGATCCATTGCGGTGGGAAGTAATGGATCGCGCCACGCTTTTATTTTGTCAACGCAGCAGCGCTGAATTAAGCAGCGCAGCTGTTAGTTGACGATATGTCCCGCGGACAACATGACAATGGTTGAAGGAGCACATGGAGGTTAAGAAAGGAGCATTTAGCGAAACCATAGCAACAAGTGTTTTTCAAGGATCGGCTCCAACAATCCAGTTTCATTTGTGCGGGTACCCCCTATAACCGAAAGGAGCCATATGCGACGCGCACAATTTATCCTGCTTTGTGGTTGTATGTTATTGATGGCAGGTCTTAGCCTGATGTCTAACATGCCCATTGCAGCACAAGACAAACCAACGACGACTCCACCGGCACCCATTACCGATCCGGTTGGGATGCCACCACAATTCCTCGCCAACTACTATGAGAGTTGGGTTACTTCGCCCCATGCTAACAAGGAAGCGGAAGCTTTCGTCCACTGGGATGCAGAGCAAAAGATCGCAACTACCTGTGCCACCTGTCACTCAACCTCAGGCTACCAAGACTTTCTAGGCGCTGATGGATCGGCAGTAGGTACAGTTGAGTTGGAAGCGCCCGTCGGTGGCGTGATCAATTGCGACGCCTGTCACAGTCCAGCGGCTGTGTCGCTACAAAAGGTAGTCTTCCCCTCCGGCGCAGAAGTCGGCAATATGGGTGATTCCACACGCTGTATCGTATGCCACTCCGGTCGCGCCTCAACGGTGCAAGTTGACGCAGCGCTAGAGAAGGCTGGTCTGTTGGACGACCCCAACAAAGTCAGCGCTGACCTGCGCTTTGTCAACATCCACTACTATGCAGCGGCAGCATCCCTCTATGGAACTGAAGCCAAAGGTGGTTACGAATACGAAGGCAAGAGCTACCAGATGCGCTTCATGCATGTGGAAGGCTACAACACCTGTGCAAGCTGCCACAATTCACATACGCTGGAAGTCAAAGTCGAAGAATGCTCCACCTGCCACGAGGATGTAAAGACAGTTGAAGACTTGCGCAACATCCGCATGCAGGGATCACTCTCTGACTACGATGGCGACGGCAATATTGTGGAAGGTATCGCTGCTGAGATTGAAGGGATGCAAGCCGAGTTGATGAAGGCGATGCAGTTGTACGCAGCAAACGTCGCTAAATCGCCAATCGTCTATTCAGAGACGGCATATCCGTACTTCTTCGTTGATACCAACTCCAACGGCAAGTTGGATGACGGCGAAGCCATCGCAGAGAACAGCTATAAGTCGTTCACAGCGAACCTTGAGCGTGCCGCCTACAACTATCAGATGTCGATCAAAGATCCCGGTGGTTTTGCCCACAACGCGGCATATCACCTTGAACTGCTATACGACTCAATCGAATCGTTGAATGCCGAACTCGGCAGCAGCGCGATGGATCTTGGCGATCTGGTACGTAACGATCCGGGTCACTTCGATACAACGTCAGAGGCATTCCGTCATTGGGATGCCGAGGGTGAAGTTCCGGGAACTTGCGCCAAGTGCCATACTGATGGCGGACTGGCGACCTTCCTCAAAAACAACACCAACATCGCGGTAGAGCCAAGCAACTCGCTGGCATGCACCACCTGCCACAGCCAGATTCCCGACTTCACATTGCGCGAAGTCGCCGAAGTCACCTTCCCCAGCGGCGCGAAAGTGTCCTTTGGTGAGGATGCAGCGGCGAACCTGTGCTTGAACTGCCATCAGGGACGTGAGTCGACAGTCAGTGTGAATAAGGCAATCGCCAGCGCTGGCGTTGGTGATGACGAGATCTCCGACAAATTGAGCTTCCGCAATGTGCACTACTTTGCGGCAGGCGCTTCGATGTTCGGTACAGAAGTCAAGGGTGCATACGAGTACGAGGGCAAAGACTACAATGGGCGCTTTATGCACGATGATGATGCGCAAACTTGTACCGATTGCCATGACGTGCATGCACTAACCATCGACTTCGAAAGCTGCCTCGATTGCCATGACGCCGATACTCCAGAAGATATTCGCGAGAAGGATACGCCGGACTACGACGGCGATGGCGATACGGATGAAGGCGTGGCAGGCGAAATCCAGACCATGAAGGATGCTCTGCTAACACAGCTTCAGGCATACGCCCTCAAGACCACTGGCAGTGCTATCGCTTATTCGAGTACGGCATACCCGTACTGGTTTATTGACACGAATGGCAATGGTGTGGCAGACCCCGATGAAATGAACAATGACAATCGTTTCGTGGCGTGGACACCGAATTTGCTGCGCGCTGCCTACAACTATCAGTTCGTCAGTAAAGATCCCGGTCAGTTCACTCACAATGCCAAGTACATTGCTCAGGTCCTGTACGACAGCATTGAATCCGTCGGCGGCGCAAAAGCAGTTGCCGATATGGAACGTCCAGAAGTAGAGACTGAATAATTAGTATTTTGGGAGCCACATGTTGTGGCTCCCAATCATTTTGGTTTCAAGAGGAATTGCACATTGTAGTAGTGACATCCGTAGCTTACATGCAATTGCGTTTAAGCGCACAATGGAAGCTAGTTGCATGTCGCAACCGTCATAAAGGGATTCCTATGCGACGACTTCCCGTCCATCCTTACCACTTCACCCTATTGGGTATTTTATTCGTTTTGATCGGGTTGATCTTAATGATCGAGCCGACTTCGGTTCGGGCGCAAGAGAATGATCCGACAGCGGCTGAATATATTGGCTCCGCAGACTGTGCCGATTGTCATCAGGATATGGTACGCACCCATACTGATACGGCACATGCCCGTGCTTTGATTGATGTCAGCAAGAACAAAGAATTGATCAAAGCTGATTTTTCTGTTGGTGAAGCCGAACGAACGGTTACTTTCCCAGAAGAGACGGCTGCCCGACCCTTTACTAAGGATGATATTGAGTATGTCATTGGCTCAGGGCGCTACGTAGAACGCTACGTTTATCGTGTTGAGCGTGGGAAGTTTGCCATCTTCCCAGCGGAATGGAATGTGGTCACGCAGCAGTGGCAGCCTTATGCTGCCAAAGAAGGTGAGTGGCCCAACAGTAGCGCCTATGATTTTGTAACCAACTGCGCAGGCTGTCACACTACCGGACTGACGGTAGATCGTGGGCGCTGGCGCGATGAAGGTGTGCAGTGCGAATCATGTCACGGTCCCGGCAGCATTCATCAAGATTTGGCAAAGGATGCCCGCGGTGATGATCTGACTGATGAGGCGCTGACAAAGATACGATCTGCGATCTGGACGGGCAGTGATCCGCAGGTTTGCGGACAGTGTCACAGTCAGGGGACGAATACTACAACTGGCTTACCCTATCCGACGGAATACCGCCCCGGTATGAACTTGCTTGACCCGACAATTTTCACGTTGGTCAACGCGGCGGATACGGTCCATTGGTGGGTCAAGGGTCACGCCAAGAGTCCGAATATGCAGTTCAATGAATGGCTGCAAGACGGTCATGCGCAGGCATTAGAGACACTTAAAACATCTGCCACCGCTGAAGATAATTGTATGACCTGTCACAGCAGCGATTATGTGGCGACCAACACGCTGATCGAGCGCATTAAGGCTGGAGAGCGGCAAGGTGCAGCACCAACAACGCTGACTCTCGATTCAGCTCAATTCGGCATCACCTGTACGTCCTGCCATGATCCTCATCTCAATGCCAAGGCGAATCCACCGCAGACTGAATATAACCTTATCGCTGATCCCTACACACTGTGCACAAGCTGCCACAGCGACAACTTTATCACTACTGGTCCGCATCATCCCGTTAAAGAGATGTTCGAGGGCATTCAGGTGATCGAGCAGGTGCAAGGCGAACCGTCCAAGCACTTCAGCAGCGAGGATGGTCCACGCTGTACTACCTGTCATATGCCTTCGCTAACGGTAGGCAGCGAAGATCGCGCGACGCACTTCACCTCACCAATCCAACCAAGTGATACGATTGGCGTGGAAGGCTTGACTGACGCCTGCAGCTCCTGCCATAACGATGTTGCTCCTGACGCTATGCAGGATTTCATCGAAGATACGCAGGATACTACGCAGGAACGCCTGAAAGCTGCTCGTGCCGCTATTAAGGCGGACTCACCAACTTGGGTGACAACGGCACTGGCGTTCATCGAAGGCGATGGCAGTCTGGGTGTGCACAACTATCGCTATGTCGCCGCGCTGCTGACAGCGGTAGAAACCGAACTCGACATTTTTGAAGCACCGCCAGTCAGCGGACCTGCCCCGAATCCGGTGCTGAATCCTACTGATTGTGCCGAATGCCACCAAGAAGAACATGCCAAGTGGATTTCCTCACCACACGCTAACAGCTCGCTGAATGATCGTTTCCGCACCGAATATGCCAAGCTGAATCAGCCTTCGTACTGCATGAGCTGCCATGCTTCCGGATACGACATCGAAACCAACGAATATGTCTTCGAGGGCGTGGTTTGCAGTACGTGTCACTATACTGAAGGTGGCGCTGAACACCCTCCCGCCCCATTCAAAATCGCTAATCAGTCAGCCGCATGTGGTAGCTGCCACAGTGGTGCACACGCGCCCAGCTATGATGAATGGCTTGTCAGTGCCCACAATGCCGCCAAGATCGACTGCGTAGATTGTCACACGCCACACGATAATGGCTTTGTCACAGGAGATATCAACACCACCTGCGGCAACTGCCACAAAGACGCCCTGAAAGATGAAGTGCATATGGGTAAGGATGCCACCACAGGCAAAGACTTTGTCTGCGTGGATTGCCATATGACCCAAGAAAGAGATACCTCTGGCGTCTTTGCCGTCAAGACGGGGCACTCCATGGAGGTCGAGCCGTCGACCTGTTCTACCTGTCATGGCGATATTCACGAGCTGCAAGCCAGTACGACTACCAGCGGTTCGCCGCCAGCGCAAGCTGGTTCTGCCGAGATCAGCGATTTGGAAGCACAAGTCAAATCCCTGCAAGACACGGCTCAAGTCAATTGGGCAACGGGCATTGCAGGCGGTGCGGTAGGCGTCTTAATCATCATTGGTGTTAGCGCACTGATCCTACGGCGGGGGAGTCGGGGGAGGAAAAAGTGAGCAATAGCAACAAAACGGCGGTTGTGAAGAAGCCAACCGCCGCACGTCCCGCGCATCTCAAGGATACCAGTTTCCGGAGGATGAATCGCCGCGAATTCCTGAGTTTGTTGGGCGTTCTCGGCTTGTCAGCAGCGGCAGGGGAACTGCTGCGCCAGCAATTCTTTGCCATGGATGCCCCTAAAGTACTGGCAGCGGTAGAAGAAGGCAAAGGTCCGTATTGGGGCATGGTCATTGACTTGAAGACCTGCATCGGCTGTAACCGCTGTGTCTATGCTTGCCAAGCCACTAACGACACTGCCGATGGTCACCTCTGGAACATCCTGATCCCTGATGAAGGCACCTTCGGTGTCCCAGTATTCCTGACTCGACCGTGTATGCATTGTGAACACGCGCCGTGCGTGGAAGTTTGCCCGGTACATGCTACTTATCACCGCGAAGATGGCTTGGTAGCGATGGACTATGACCGCTGCATAGGCTGCCGCTACTGTATGGTTGCCTGTCCTTATGGCGTGCGCGTATTTAACTGGAAGGAAAACACCGATCCGAATCCGCAGTCACCAACATGGGGCACACCGGAAGTCCCGCGTCGGGCGCGTGGGGTGGTCGAGAAGTGTACTTTCTGTTCACACCGACTAGATAAAGCGGCGGAGCGGGGTTTGCGTCCCGGCTACGATAGAGAAGCGACGCCCGCCTGCTGTAACATCTGTCCAACATCGGCGCGAGTGTTCGGTGACCTTCGTGATCCTAATAGTCCCGCTTCGCTGGCGCTCAAAGGCAGACAGGCAATCGTCCTCCGCGCCAACTTGGGTACCAAGCCGCGCGTCTTTTATCTGCTGCCGAACTGAGGAGGTGTATGGCGATGACTGCACTAATCACCGGAGTACGCCAGCGCCTGTTCTGGCTGTGGGTCGCATTTCTGCTGATCCCCGTTGGCATCGGTTTGTATGCGGGCATTTTAGTCCTGACACAAGGGTTGGTAGTCACCAATCTCAGCGATCTCCAACCATGGGGATTGTGGATCGTCGTTGATCTTTCCTGCATCGCCTTGAGTGCAGGAGCATTCTCACTATCCGCTATCGCTCATTTGCTTGGTCGAGAATCGTTTAAGCCAATCGCAAGAATCGCCGTGTTCATCGGCTTATTGGGTTACAGCGGGGCACTGATGTGCCTGTTCCTCGACATCGGAAGATGGGATCGCTTCTGGCACGGTTGGGTGTACTGGCAACCACACTCGATGTTGTGGGAAGTGACCATGTGCATCACGCTCTACATTACTGTGCTATTTCTAGAGGTCTTTCCGCTTGCCGCCGAACTACCCATATTCTCCCGCTTCACGCGACTGCGAAGGTGGGCGCATAAAATTCATAACTCCACACTACTGCTTGCAGGGATGGGCATGGGCTTGTCACTGCTGCACCAATCGAGTTTGGGCGGTACTTATGGCGTAGTCGCCGGACGAGCGTTCCTGTACAGGGCAACGATGCCACTGTTATTCATTGCTTCCGCCATTGCGGCGGGATTAGCTTTCACGGTGCAGATGACACTGATCATTCAATGGCTGCGCCGCCGCATCCTCGTGCCGCGCCAGACTTTGTTTCAAGTCGGGCAGATCGCGGGCGTAGTGCTGTTGATCTACTTGTACATGCGTTTCTGGGATACGACGGCAGGTTCATATGGCTATGTACCCGGACGCACTGAATCCGATATGCTGCTGATGACCGGAACGTTCGGCATCTCGTTCTGGGGTTGGGAAATCCTGTTAGGCGGCATTGTCGCGGCGATCTTACTGATTTGGGCTGCACGACGAAAGAGTGTTGGAATGTTACTGGTTGGCAGCGGCTTGACCATGGCAGGTGTGATCGCTAATCGCTGGAATACGACGATGCTGGCATTCGCGCATCCGCTATCCACGGAGCCACAGCTCACATTGTCCTCTACCGCCCAGTATTTTCCGAGCTGGGTAGAGTGGGCAACCGCGCTGGGAATCGTTGCCGGATTAACGTTGGTTTTCAGTTTAGGCATTCGATTCCTACCAGCCTATCGCGGTTTGCCTCCCGTACCGGTTGTTACTTCAGAGGCATCAACCAGCGCACAGCCAGAAGGTAACGCTCCTGTAGCGGAGGTATCACATGCCACTTGAGCAAACCATTGCCAATATTGTGATCGTGACTATCTTGCTTGGTGGACCAATCTTTCCACTTCTACTGCTCGCTGTGAAAGTAGGTCAGTGGCATGTTGACAACGCTGATCCGCTAAATGAGGATTTGGTGCCCCGTCATTGAGCTTCAGGCTAGGCACCAACTGCTAACTCATGATCAACTGAATTAATCGAACCACCACATGGCAACAAGCAATGGCAATATTGTTCGTCTGCTTACCTGAAATTATCCGTCGTAATTGCGCTAGTGCTCAAGCACGACGCAAGATTAGCGCCACTCTACTGAATTCGCATCAACTGGACAAGCCCGAATTCACTTAACCCACATATACGCCATGAGCGCAACAGATCGAAGCGCGGTCATGGGTGGCGCTACTTATTAACTTAGTTAGGGACAATCAACCAGAAGGATAATCCTCTATGTTGAATGAAGTTGAACGTACTATCCTCCAAGCCCGGCACAGCAGCTTCCCAAAGGGAGCCGAACTGCTACATGATCCTCTGTTAAACAAAGGGACTGCCTTTACCGAAGAAGAACGGGATGCGTTAGGGCTGCGTGGCTTGCTGCCGCCTCGTGTCTTCACCCAAGAAGAGCAATTGGTGCGCATCCTTGAAAATGTGCGTCGCAAAACCTCCCCACTAGAGAAGTACATCTACATGACTTCTCTACAAGATCGCAACGCAACCCTTTTTTACTGTGCATTGCTCAACAATCTAGACGAGATGATGCCGATCATCTACACGCCGACAGTTGGAGAAGCCTGTCAGCAGTACGGGCATATCCTACGTAGACCGCGTGGTTTGTATATCTCGATCAAGGACAGAGGCAATGTTGCGAAGATTCTTAAGAACTGGACATATGACGATGTGCGCGTAATTGTGGTCACGGATGGCGAACGCATCCTCGGTCTAGGGGATCTTGGCGCTTATGGAATGGGCATTCCGGTCGGTAAACTGGCGCTGTATACGGCGTGTGCAGGTATACATCCCGCCGCCTGTCTCCCGATCACGATTGATGTCGGCACCGAAAATGAAGCGCTGCATAAGGATCCGCTTTATATCGGCTTAACCCAGCGACGCGTGCGCGGCAGTGCCTACGATGAGTTTCTTGAGGAATTTGTAGAAGCTGTACAAACTGTGTTCCCCAAAGCGCTGCTGCAATTTGAGGACTTCGGTAACACTACCGCCTTCCAACTGTTGAGCAAGTACCGGGATCGCATCTGCACCTTCGACGATGATATTCAGGGTACGGCGGGTGTGACACTGGCGGGTGTCTTTTCTGCTCTGCAAATGACGGGCGGCAAGCTGACTGATCAAAAGTTCGTGTTTTTAGGTGCGGGTGAGGCAGGAATTGGCATCGCCGATTTGATCGTCTCCGCCATGGTCGAGACAGGAATGTCACTAGAACAGGCGCGGCAGCGTTGTTGGTTCGTCGACTCTAAAGGCTTAGTGGTTAAGAGCCGTACCGATCTTGCCAGTCATAAACTGCCATATGCCCACGATCATCAGTTCTTACCTGACCTACTGTCTGCCGTTGAGGCGTTCCGCCCGAACGCGATTATCGGTGTTTCTGGTACGCCACGAACATTCACGCAGCAGGTCGTTGAGGCAATGGCAAAGTACAACGAACGTCCGCTCATCATGGCGCTTTCCAACCCAACCAGCAAATCTGAATGCAGCGCTGAAGAGGCGTATCGCTGGACACAGGGACGCGCGATCTTTGCCAGCGGCAGCCCCTTTGCTCCAGTTACTTATAACGGTCAGACCTTTGTTCCCGGTCAAGCGAACAACTCTTACATCTTCCCCGGAGTGGGATTGGGTATTGTCGCCTGTGAAGTGACGCGGGTTACCGATGAAATGTTTTACGCCGCCGCCAAAGCGCTGACTAGCGAAGTCTCGGAAGACGATCTGCGACAAGGACGAATCTATCCATCGTTGAATCGGATTCGTGAAGTGTCGGCAGTAATCGCCACCGCCGTCGCTGAAGTCGCCTATCAACGAGGATTGGCAAACTACCCGCGACCTGTCGATTTGCTTGGTTACATCAAGGCACAGATGTACGAACCTGTGTATCAGAGTTATGTATAGCGTCGATGCTCTATTGATCTGTCCATGCTGTTGAAAGGATGAACACCTTTTGAAGTTCGATTTGCTTTCGCCGCGTCAGCAGTTGGTGCAGGTGATGAACCGCATCTACTACGGCGGGATGACGACACTTTCTGGCGGTAATCTGTCGATTCGCGATGACGATGGTGGCATCTGGATTACGCCACGTGCTGTCGACAAAGGCAAATTGACGGCGAACGACATCATGTACGTTGCT
>JAHBVK010000072.1 GCA_019637555.1 Anaerolineae bacterium | reverse complement strand
GGATCATCCGCAGCAGTTATAGTCCTGAACTAGACGAGATTCACAACAACACCCGCGATGCCAAAGAATGGATTGCCAATCTTGAAGCATTGGAACGCGAACGCAGCGGTATCAAGAGTCTCAAGGTTGGCTTCAACAAAGTATTCGGCTATTACATTGAGATCAGTCACTCTAACGCCGAGAAAGCTCCAGCAGACTATATCCGCAAGCAAACGCTAGTTAACGCAGAACGCTATATCACGCCCGAACTCAAGGAATATGAGACGGTAGTGCTGAACGCGGAAGAGCGAATGATCGAGATCGAAACGCGCCTATTCCGCGAACTTTGCCTCAAGATCACGGCTCATGCGGAACGCCTACTGCGAACTGCACGCGCGGTGGCGTATTTAGACGTGTTTGCTGCATTAGCGGAAGTTGCCGCGCGTGAAGGCTATTCCTGCCCCGAATTCACCGACGAAGATGTGCTTTACATCCGTGAGGGTAGACATCCAGTAGTCGAAAAACTGTTAGTCGGTGAACGCTACGTTCCCAATGACACCTACTTTGACACCGAGCAGCGCATACACGTCATCACTGGACCGAATATGGCGGGCAAGTCCACCGCGATCCGACAAGTGGCACTGATCGCCTTGATGGCGCAAATTGGCAGCTTCGTACCCGCAGCGGAAGCACGTCTCGGCATCGTGGATCGCATCTTCACCCGCATCGGGGCGCAGGATGAAATTCATGCCGGACAATCGACCTTCATGGTAGAGATGACAGAAACCGCCGCCTTGCTCTCTACCGCGTCGTCTCGCTCACTACTAATTCTTGATGAGATCGGGCGCGGGACAAGTACTTATGATGGGCTTGCCATCGCCCGCGCCGTTGTCGAATACATTCACACGAACCCGCGCTTGAACTGCAAAACGCTGTTCGCCACTCATTACCACGAACTCACTGAGCTGGAGAATATCTTTCCTCGTGTTCGCAACTACAACGTCTCTGTAATGGAAGAAGGGGATCGCGTTGTGTTTTTGCATCGAGTCGTTCCCGGCGGTGCAGATCGCAGCTACGGAATTCATGTGGCACAGCTTGCGGGGATGCCCAAGCCATTAATCAAACGTGCTCGTGAGATTCTCCGCGAACTGGAAACGCAAAGCGGTGATTTCTCGCCCAAACAACCAACACGCCCGCACAAAACGCCACCACCCGGACAGATGCCGCTCTTCGAGGTTCCGCCTCATCCTGCTGTCGCCGCTTTGCGAGCAATGAAGATTGAGGAGATGAGTCCGCTGGAAGCAATGACTCGCTTGTACGAGTTGCAGCGGCTCGCTAAACAAAAAGAGGAGTGATTACCACTCCTCTCATTCCCGCGATTCAGCTTAGTGCAGGGTAATCAGTAGAGTCTTATACTACTAATTACTCATTACCGCATTTTACCCCTTCACCGCACCAGCAGTCAGACCTTGCACGATGCGCCTCTGGAAGAACATCACTAGCGCGATCAAAGGAACAGTCACCACAATGGATGCTGCCATGATCTCGCCGAACGGCTCGTTACGCGCGATCACGCCCGTGAACTTGGCGATAGCGACGGTAACAGTATCCGCCTGCGGGTTGGTCAGTGTAAAGGTCAGAGCGAACAGATACTCGTTCCACGAGGCAATGAAGGCGAGCAAACCTGTCGTTACCAGCGCCGGAGCAGTCAGGGGTAGCAGGATGCGATAGAACGTCTGAAACGGCGTGCAACCGTCGACCAACGCCGCCTGTTCCAATTCGCCGGGTAACGTCTTGAAGAACGAGGTCATCACCCATGTCGTAAAGGGCAGTGTGAAAATCAAGTACGAGAACATCAGCGAGGTGATACTGCCATACATCCCAAGTTGATTCACCAAGGTGAACAATCCGGGAAGGATGGAAATCTGTGGGAACAGCGTCATTGCTAGGATTATGTACAAGATGTAGCGCCTGCCAGTGAATTTGAGTCTACCGAGAGCATACGCGGCAAACGATCCAAACACCAGAGCCATTAACACGACAGCGCTAGCAATGATGGTGCTATTTAGCAATCCTCGCAAAAAACTGCCGTTCTGGAACACTGCCTGAAAGTTTTGCAGCGTAGGTACTTGGGGCCAGAAAGTAGCTGGCGTGCGGATCAACTCGTTTTCCAGCTTCAATGCGGAGATCAGCGCCCAGTAGAAAGGAAACACAGCAAATAAGAAGATTAAGACGACGAGGACGAAGAACAGCGCCTTGCCTAAGTAGAAACTGAAGTTTCGTTGTGCAACCATGTGATTTGTCTCCTCCTCTGGTTTAGGTGATGTCTTCGTCAGCGCGGAAGGTATTCATATACAGAATCGTGAAGGCAAAAATGACAACAAAAATGAATACGCCAATTGCTGAGGCGTAGCCATATTCGTAACTGGCAGTGAGTTTTTCGTGGTTATAGGTTGCCATCGAGCGTGTGGCGTATCCGAACATCACTTGGAAAAGGTCGAAGACGCGTAAGGCATCCAAGGTACGGAAGATCAAGGTAATAACGATAGTTGGGCGCAGCATCGGTAACGTGATGTGCTGGAACTTCTGCCATGTATTTGCGCCGTCTACCGAGCCAGCTTCGTATAAGTCACCGGGAATCGTCTGCAAGCCCGCCAACAGCAGCAGCGCCATATACGGCATTGTTTTCCAAACATCGACAAAGATGATAGACGCCAAAGGATAAGCGGTGCGCCAAGCTACGCTCTGTTGAAGAATGCCGAACTGCGTCAAAATTGCATTGACTGCGGCAGCACTGTTGTCGCCGAGCATGTTGCGCCACAGTACAGTAGAGATCGCTGTTGGAATTGCCCATGGAATCAGCATTGCCGCACGCATCAACCCTCGTCCCCGGAAATTGATGTTGACGACAAGAGCGACGCCAAGTCCTAGTATTAACTCCAGAATCACCGATACTACTGTAAATATCACGGTATTTTGGACAGATTCAATAAATTCAGGATCAGTAGCCGCAACTACGATCCGACGACCAAAAACATTGAACTCGGCAGCACGTCGGTAACCTTGTGGCACGAGATCGCGCAAGCGAGCGCCTTCGGTTTGTTCCACGATGGTGAAACTAAGTAAGCGCTGGTAATTTGCCAAACCAACATTGTTGACAGGTTGTTCCGGTTTGGCGAATGGCTCGTCGGTGAAGCTGGCGAGGAAGGTACGCCCTAACGGATACAGCGCTACTAGCACCAGCACAATGAATGTAGGCAATAAAAGCCAGAATGCCAGCCGCGCCTGACGCCCTTCAAGCGTCTGTTCGCGCTGTCGTGTAACGGCATTTGACGAGGTTGCAGCAACAGCCATTTTTTCCTCGCAAAAAACTCTAATCTTTGATTGGCGACGAAGGTGATATTTATTTAAGGACGAGCGCAGCCACACATGGTAACCACGCTCGTCATCACTATTCAGTCAAGTCAACTTGTGAAAGTTGATTACATTCCCGGAGGCGCACCGATCTTGAAGTCGGAACCGAGCAAGTCTTCTAGCTTGGCTTCCAGATCTTCCATTGCGGTGGCAGCATCCGTCTTGCCTGTCAGTACGTCATGAACGGCGGTGAAGTATGCCACCGACACATCGTTGTACTTGGAGGCGGTCACGGTCGAGGGACGCGGTGAAGCGTTCTCGAACACGGGCACCAACTCAGCGATGAAGGGGATTTTCTCCGCGATTTCGGAGTCAGTATACAGTGCCTTGATCGTGGGCAGGTTGCTCAGTTTCAGCGCGCGTTCCTTCTGAACGTCGGAGCTAGTCAGATAGAGAGCCAGTTCAGCCGCCAGATCAGGTTCCTTCGTGTACGCGCTCACGCCGATCTGCCAACCACCGAGGGCAGCAGCGCCGTAGCCAGCATCGCCAGCGGGCAGCGGAGCAACATTGAATTTATCCTTGATGGCGGTTTCGGTCTTGCCGTCAGCGCCACCCTGACCCAGTACGTAGGCATAGGGCCAGTTACGCATGAAGGCGGCGTTACCAGCCTGGAAGACGCGGCGAGCATCTTCTTCCTGATACGTGGTCACGCCTTCGGGAGCAATCGAGCCGATCCAGCTCTTGGCGCGCTCCAGTGCCTTGATCGTCGCGTCATTGTTCACGCTGATGGTCTTGTCGGCTTCAACGATGCTGCCACCGCCGTTGCTGAACTGCCATTCCAACGCATCGCAAGTCAGACCTTCATAAGCATTCGCCTGGAAGACGAAACCATAGAAGTCATTGTTGCCAGTCTCGGCGCGCTCGCCATCCTGAATCTTCTTTGCCATTTCTGCCAGTTCGTCCCACGTCTTGGGGGCAGCGGTGTAACCATACTTCTCTAGCAGGTCGGTACGGTAGTACAGCAGACCAGCATCGGTGAACCACGGCAAACCGACAACCTTGCCATCAACGATATTGTTTTCGTAGAGACGAGGATAGAAAGCAGAGGTATCAACCTTCATACTCTCGACGTAGGGAGCCAGATCGAGCATATTGGGGGCAAGAATGCCGGGCCAAATGGTGTCGAACTGGATTAGGTCAACGTCGCTAGATTTGGCGGCGAGGAACTGCTGAATGACTGCCAGAACGTCCGTCGCGCTCTGAGGCGCATAGACAAATTCGACGGTAACACCCTTTTCCTTACCCCAACGGTCTACAATTTCCTGATCGGGAACTAAGTCACCGACGCTGCCGAGGAAGATCGTGAGCTTTTTTTCCTGCGCGCGTGCAGTGTGGAAAACACCCGCAAACGCCAGTACCGCCACTAAAGCTAGTACCATCAACTTAGAAAAACGATTCATTGTTCCTCCAAAAGAACAAGGCTCTCTTCTAATCGCTGAGGCGACCTAAGTCGGTTCAACGACTGTCCAAGATTTTACAGATGCTGAAATGAAAATTGCAAACCGAAGCCAGTTCACCGCAATAACCTTCTCCTCTCCCTCTGCTTGTCTAGTTGTTTGTATGCTTATCTTCAAATCGACCATACTGCTTAGGATGTATAGGTGTTGGTCGTTTGACGAATAACCAACTCTAGCGCTGGAAGGGTTGGCGAGTGAGTTGGCTTTTCACCTTTTACCCAACCCAGTAGATAGTGAATGCTGACAGTTCCACTGAGTTCCAAATGCTGGCGCACCGTTGTAAGGTCTGTGTGGTAACTCATCTCCACATCATCGTAACCAATGACCGACAAGTCTTCAGGTACGCGCAAGCCCATATCTCGGGCAGCACGGATGCAGCCAAGTGCCTGAAAATCGCTCATTGCGAAGATGGCAGTAGGTGGATTTGGCAGCTTTAGGAGATCTGTGGCTAGAGCTTTCGCTACTTCGAAATTATGCAGCCCTAGCCGGACATACTCTTGACGCACCGGTAATTTGCGCTCCAACATTGCGCGCTGAAATCCCACAAACCGTTCGTAGCTGGAATTAAACTTGAAATAAACGTCTTCAAATTCATCGCCTACGTAAGCAATGCGCGTATGTCCGAGATCGAGGAGGTGGTTAGTCGCCATATAACCTCCCTCGAAATTGTTGGTACCGATGCACGTCCATTCACGATTCTGGAAGTGATTTATGCCTACTAGAGGCATTCCGGCACTCTCTAATAACTGGATTTGCTGCTCGGTCAGGTCTAGATCGATGATCACCAGCCCTTCAACTGCACTGGTCTGAATGATCGTCTTCAGGCGCTCGTCGTAATGTTCCAGCGAGCTAACGCTGTAGAGCACGAGTTCGTAGGTATTGTCAATCTCTTGCAGTGCGGATTGCATTCCGCGCAAACGCTCGGCGAATGCTCGGTAGTAGAGGAATTTATGGGTGATCACCCCGATATTGTGAACGCGAGTCTTGCGGGGAAGTTGGCGGGCGATAGTGTTGGGTCTGAAGCCCATCTCAGTGATGGCATCCATGACGAGTTTGCGCGTTTCCGGGCTGACAAGGTGAGCATGGTTCAAAACACGGGATACCGTGCCGATGCCTACCCCGGCTTTTTGTGCGACATCGCGAATCGTTGGACGTGTCATAAAAACTACTTCGTACCCAAAACAAAATATCTATAGTGTATGGAAACGTTTCCCATAATTGCGCATTATTATAGGATAAGTCGGACTGAAATGTCAATCAATCTCATCTTCTTACTCATCTAGTAGAAACCGATAGATTACACAATGACGGCATAGAGGCGGGTACGTTCAGCATTCAATTGAAACTAAGGAACAGTCAGATCGATTTGTGGAAACGGCAGAGCTAGGGTGCGAAAGTAGTTGATCTTGAGTTTCTTGCGGAAACGCTTCCACCTAATCTCCCACAATAGATTAACCTTTGACAGCCCCTTGCAACAGTGCCTGAAAAAAGGTCTTTCGCAGCCCCAAAAACAGGATTAGCACTGGCGTCATAATAATAATGCACGCTGCCGTCCACACATGATAGGCGATCTCGTACTGACCAAAAAAGTCGTATAAACCCACTGGCGCAGTGCGTGCATCACCAGCGGTCAGCACTAATGCCATCAAAAACTCGTTCCATGTATCCACGAATACCAGCAAGAACCCTGCTATCAGACCGGGACGCGCCAGTGGCAGCACTACGTACCACAACGCTTGCAGTGGTGTGCAGCCATCAATCGCGGCAGCTTCTTCCAGTTCCATCGGAATAGCATCTATAAAAGAGCGGATGATCCAGATGGCGAAAGGTAATCCGCCCGCTACGTACACTGCAATCAAAAACTGCGCGGGATTTCCGAGCTGGCTGGACAGGCGATAGTACGGCACGATGTACGTCAGCCATGGGATCATCATCAAACCTAGGATAAACAGTTCCAGTACCCGACTGCCTTTGAATTTGTAGCGCGAGAAGGCGTACGCCGCCAACGCAGCTAACACCACCACCAATAGTGCCGACGACACCGAATTGAGCAGCGAATTAGGCAGATAGTGGCGGATCATGTCGCTGTTGAAAACGATCTGATAACCTTCCAGTGACCACTCTCGCGTTGGGAAGAATGTCGGTGGGCGGGTTAGCACATCACCACCACTTTTGAGTGAAGTTACTGCCGTATACAGGACAGGTAGCAGCGCCAGCGCCGAAAACACGATTAAGATTGCGTGCGTGCTGATCAGGTCGAAGCGGCGGGTCCAGCGTGATTGCACCATCTTCTTACTTACGCCTCCACTTTGCGCCCGAATAGCGACAGATAAACCACTGTAAGTATTATGTTTACCCCTAGTAACAGTACGGAAATAGCGCCACCAAGCCCGAACTCACCCTGATCTTTAACCACATCCACCAAATAAATAGATGCAGTGGTGGTGGCATCACCGGGACCGCCGCCAGTGGTAGCGAAGATCAATCCCGCCGTATTCACCGCCCTGATCGACAGTAATAGCAGCATGATCAGGAAGGTTGGTCGTGCGATGGGTAGGATGATGCTGAAGAATCGTTGAAACCGATCAGCGCCATCAATTGCCGCAGATTCGATGACCTCTTGAGGTACGGTTTGCAGCGCGCCAAGCGCCAGAATCGTTGCGAACGCCAGCGCCTGCCAGATCGACGCCGCGATCACTATACCCATGGCACCGTCGCGAGAAGCGAATAACGCATCAGAGACAAAAGGAAAGGTATTGTGTAGCCACTCCTGCAAGATGCCGTAATCTGGCTGGAACAACCAGCGCCACATCGTCCCCGTGACCACATCGGAGAGCACCCACGGAATGAAGATCAACACCAGATACAGGCTGGTGAACTTAAACCTACGATTCAGCAGCAGCGCCAGTACAATGCCGAGCGTTAGTGTGATCAGAACATAAAATACAGAGTAGATCAGCGTGCGTTCCAGACTGGAAAGAAACGACGGCGCACTCAACAGTCGCTCGTAATTACGCCAACCGATGAACTCCAACTCACCTCGTCGCACTCTAGCAAAACTGATTACCGCCGCATATATCGCTGGATACACTTGCATTGCCAGCAATACCAAGATACTCGGAAGCAGAAGCCACAGTGGCAGCCACACTCGATTGCGCCGCGCTGTAGTGGGGACTCGAGCGATCTTAGCGTCCTCTACTTCGCGTTCACGAGGGCGCATCAGTTGTAGTTGGGTCATTGGCGATCTTCCTGACAGTTCAGTGGATGGAGCGATAACAGGGGATCGATAACTCTCGCAATTTTGTCGAAACCATCATACTTCGATACAGCGTTTCTACTCATAGACTGCTTCAGAATCCCTATGACAAGTTGTCCATAGGGATTCTGGAATTGGTCAAGGTTAGTCTAGGCTGGCGTTGTATTCATCTTGCGCCTTTTGCAACTGCGTCAAGATGTCCACATTCGGATCGCTGACGCAGGCGACGATAGCTTTGCTCAACAAATCAATCGCTTGATCGTAGTTCGTCCAACCGGGAGCAGGCACGCCAGTTTCTTCCTTGAATTTGCTTACTGCCTGCCAGTATGGAGCAGCGAATGCTTCATCTTTGGCTGCCGAGAGCAGCGAAGGCAGCGAACCGTAGCCCACCGCAAACTCGATATTCTTGGGGGTCTGCATTTGCCAGTCGATGAATGCTTTTGCGCCTTCCTCATTACCAGAACCATAAGGAATAGCCCACGCTGTGGCGATTACCAATGAGGTTGGCTTGCCACCGGGCGCGGAAAGCGCTGGTGCGAAGCCAAGTTCGCCTGCATCGCCAGCTGCACCGACGGCGATTGCGTTCTTATCAAAGCCTTCAGCTGGTGGAGCTTGATCAAATGTTTCGCCACTTGGCGCAGTCAGCGGCGTCAGATATACGTAGCTGTACGAACCAGCCACAAATCCACCTGCTTCACCTCGCTTGAAAGGCTCCTCGAAGTCGAAACCCGTCGTTAGCACAACTTGAGGCGCATAGCCATTCTGTATCAACTCACGGGCAAACTGAACCGCCTTGACCGCACCTTCATTTGCCCATGTCGCCGTGCCATTTTCACCGACGAGCGTCCCACCAAACGACAAGATCAGTGGACCGTAGAATCGTTCTACCGATGCGCCTTCCGCGCCCTTGAAGGTGATCGCGTACTTGCCGGCATCTTTCAATGGAGGTGCCGCTGCCAACATCTCATCAGTGGTAGCGGGATAACCATCGGGGTACAGATCTTTCCAGTAATAAGAGAGGTGACTGGTAACGCTTGAAGGTACGCACAGAATCTTGCCATCTGGGGTGGTGCAAGCTGCTAATGCCGCCGGGTCAAGATCGCTGTACCACGCTGCAGCTTTCACCCACTCCGTCAGATCGACCAGCGTTTCGTTATTGTTGAACAGTCCTAGGCTCTGGCTATCGATGTAAGCAACGTCAGGCACAGTCCCGCCAGCTTGTACTGCCACATTCAACCGTGTATTGATCTCACTGTACACGATGTAAGTATTTTCGAGCGCGACGCCCTTTTCAGTTTGGTAGGCGGCAATTGCCTGCTGCAACCATCGATCCGAGGCGACTTGGGGATTATCGGCGTTGAACTTCGTCCAGATTGTGAGTTTTTCCTGTGCCCAACTCTTATCGATACCAGATAACGACAGAATCAAAACAGCCAGAAGCAGCACGACGAATGATACTCTAAACTTCCGTAGCGACATGTTGATCCCTCTTCTATTGTGTGGAATGTTCTGCATCACAGGAGCAAATCCCGGTAATGCGCTAAGGTAGGGCGGACGGAGCAACAAGGTGATTTGTGATGCTGTGCCGCCTCGTTATTGAATGCAGTATCGACACGGGCTTGTGGGTACACAAAGAGTGGTCTACGCTGCACTATTCCTTTTGACTGGGCTTAATTGCTCAAAACCAGTTTTAATTGCTTTGATGTGCATTGCCCAATACTTCTTACACAATATTTACGTTCGCGCGGAGGCGCTTGGATTGCCTCCACGCGAACTTGCTAGTGAAATCTCAAAAGTTATTTCGCCATGACGCTTGCCAGCTTATACACCGATTCGCTCACGCCTTTGGTCTTACCCACACAGTCAGCTAATGGCGTGTACGCTAACTCGTTCCCCTTCAACCCACACAGTACGCCGTATGTACCATTTGCCATCGCTTCTACAGCCCCCGCGCCTAAACGCGTACCAAGAATTCGATCAAAAGCACCGGGTTCGCCACCGCGCTGGATGTGACCAAGTTCTGTACCGCGCAGTTCAAAACCAAGCTCACCCTTTTTATCCTTGAAGTAGTCCATCAAGACATCCAGCTCGTGTTTTGCGCCTTCTGCTACTACGATAATGCAATGTGACTTGCCGCGCGCATACGATTTGCGGATGATATCCGCCACTTGTTCCGGAGTTGTTTCGATCTCAGGGATTACAGCAGCTTCAGCGCCTCCAGCAAGCGCAGCCATCAATGCTAGATAGCCACAACCGCGCCCCATCACTTCGACCAGGAAAGCACGGTTATGCGACGAGGCAGTGGTTTTTAACCTGTCGATCGCTTCCAGCGCAATGTTTAACGCAGTATCGACGCCAAGTGTAATATCCGAGCCGACTAGATCGTTATCGATAGTGGAAGCAACGCCATTGACCGGAAAGCCCATCTGATGCAGCGAATACGCGCCCGTTTGTGAGCCATTTCCGCCAATCACGACTAAACCGTCAATACCATGCTGTGCCATGTTGCGGATCGCTTTCTTGCGTCCGTCAACTGTTTTGAATTCCTCACTGCGGGCGCTGCCCAGAATCGTGCCGCCTTGCTGGATAATGCCACCGACAGATCGCGCCGTAAACGGCATGAACTCTCCAGACATCAAGCCAGCATAGCCATGAGCTACACCGACCACTTCCCAGCCCAGATCGAGCGCCGAGCGGGTGACGGCGCGTATCGCAGCATTCATGCCGGGTGCGTCACCACCGCTGGTGAGGACTCCGATTTTGCTTACCATGTTTATCGCCTCTCAACAAGCGAATTATCAACTTATACAAACTCTAATCCAACGGCTCAGAGCTTGTCAATTACGCGAACTTAATCCAATCACCGACAGCAGCCATGAGGATGAAAAGCTGTGCCAGTCCGTCGCTGAGTTGTGGTGTTTCGATATATTCGTCAGTACGGTGCGCGTTACCACCTTGTGTAATTCCAACCGTGACAGTTGGCAACCCTGCTGCTAGCAGCACATTGGCATCCGTGCTGCCTGTTTCGTACACAGGCTGGGCACCAACCGATTCCAACGCCATACGCGCTAACTGTACTAGCGGATGGTTGCGGGGCACGATCCCAGCAGGTCGATCACCCACCACTTCGATACTAAACGTCAGGTCACGGTGCATTTGCGCCTCAACCAAATTGCGGACCTGCCGTTCTAGCGTAGCCAGCGCCTCTTTATCCTCCGAGCGCATATCCAGCAGCATAGAGGCGTCACTGGCAAGAGAATTAACCGTACTTCCACCCTCGATCACGCCAATGTTATAGGTCGTTCGTGGCGACTCTGGTACACGAATATCGGTAATTTGTGCACCCAGTCGCATCAAACCATGAATTGCACTAGGACGACCAAAATGCAGCCAGCTATGTCCCCCCTCTCCATGACAGCGAACGTGCAGCCGTCGCACAGCGATGCCAGCGTGATAAACACGTCCGAAAGCCATTCCCTCCAGCACAATCGCAGCAGCTAGTTTATCTGCTAGCAGTTTATAGGTAGCCTTAATCCCGCCGAGATCGCCTAAGCCTTCTTCGCGGGAATTCGCTACTAACCACAGATCGATAGGTAGTGGAGTATGGTTGAAGAATTCTGCAGCTGTAAGTAATGCCGCCACGCCAAGACTGTTATCACCGATCCCGGGACCGTAGACGCGATTATGCTGGCGGCGAATTTCTAACGATGTTTCAGCATCGAAAACAGTATCTGTGTGCGCTGAGAGCAGCAGTGCCTTGTGTTCATCCTTACCGTTTGGTGTACGCCGTTTCGCGCCGGGGATTCGAGCGTAAACATTTTGCAGTTCATCGATAGTAACGTCGTGGAGGTCTAATGCGCGAAACCGATCTGCAACATACGCCGCCCTCGTACGTTCATCGAAAGTTGGAGCAGGAATTTGCTGAATAGCTATCGCTTCTTTGAGCATATCTGCCGTCATGGTTTTAGCGGCAGCACGCAGGACGGTTTTTAGAGCATCACTGAGAATCGGGGTGTGTTTGATCACGTTGAAACTACAGTTGCACCGATGTGCATAAATGAAAATAGCCAACAAACCGCTGGCTATTTTAACAACATGTTGTCAGACTGACGTAAAAACAGGGCTACTTTGTGCCAGCTTCCAATACTCCGAGGCGCTTCATCAGACGGCTTTTGCGCCGAGCCGCGTTGTTGCTGTGTAGGATACCCTTCGAGACTGCCTTATCCAGCGTCCGAATGGCTTCCAGTGTTGCTGCCTGCGCATCCTTCACGCTGCCAGCAGTAATCGCATCACGGGCATCACGAATCTCTGTGCGCGCCTTGCTGATGACAATACGGTTACGCACACGCTTCTTTTCTGAACTGCGAATGCGCTTAAGTGCAGACTTATGATTTGCCAACGATGCCTCCAACGGCTCTAAATTTTCTATTGCTCAACTTCCGCGGGATTCTAGCAGAGGGCTATGTCTTTGTCTAGACTGCATCAACGATACCTACTTAAACCTTGTTGGCAGTGGTTTCGCGGGCGTATATGATCCAATCCTGCTCCGCTGTCTGTCCCCCAAGTAGATGTGTCATTGCCAGAATCTGAGCGCGATGATCCGTGCCGTGATTGATCACTTGCATCAGCGGTATCCAGACGGGTTGGGTGAAAGGAGCACCTTCGAGGTTTATATAGCTGACAATTTCTGTCAATTTAGCATCATTGAGTTGAGCAAGGTAACTCCGCACCATGCTGCGTACCTGCTCCCATTTTTCCATGATGGCATTGCGGTTTGCATAGTCTGCCGGATCGAGATGGCTGCTCGGTGAAGTGCCATGCAATCTGGAAAACCAGACGTACTCAGCGCTAACCACATGCACCCACTGTTTGTGTAGTGATCCAATTGAATAGTCTAGCGGCTTCGTGAATACATCGTCAGCCATACTCTGGCAGCACGCCCATACTCTGTCGTGCGCCCAATAGTTGTAGCCGTAAAGTTGACGGATTAGGTCAGCGTTCATGAGGACATCCTTAGTATAGGGTGAGGATTAATTTTAGCGCTGTTGCCTTCATTTGATCTTCATAACTGCTTGGTACAACAAGGAACGAAACATTGTTAATTGGATGGGAGTATCATAACACGATGAGACGTTCTCTGATTGTTGGAACTTGTGTAGCGATTCTGGCTACCAGCATTGCCCTAACACAGATTGGTACAGCGTCGGCTCAAGGACCGGGTGGTGGGCGTGGTCCGGGGCGTGGCGGCCCCTCCTTTCTCGGCAATCCACTAGTGTGCAGCACAACTGACTATACTGAAATTGCTGCGACGGCGTTGGGCATTACAGCGGCGGATCTGCGTGTCGCGCTGGTGAGTGGCAAGAGTCTGGAACAAGTCGCTACCGAAAAGGGTGTTGATAGTGCAACTTTGCAAACAGCGCTGGATAACGCTTATAAGGCTGATATAGCAAAAGCCACTGAAGAGGGCATCTATACTGAGCCTTCTGAAGTAGTAATTGCTAAACCCTCAGAAGATGCCGATTCTGCTGTCCCCAATAAAGGGTCAGTAGAAGTCACTGTCTGGCATATGGGTGGGCGTGGCTTGATCTCAGCACACAACGAAGTACAACCTATGATCGTGGCGGCTGACGCACTCGACATGAGTTGCGCGGATCTGGTTAAGGCGACACGTGATAGCGGTACATCAGTTGTGCAAGTAGCTGCTGATAAAGGGGTATCCATACAGACTGTCGTGGATGCGTTAGTCAAGGCGTATCAGGATGCGACGGCAAAGGATGTCTCCGAAGGTTTGATCACCGAAGCGCAGGCGACTGCTCAAAATCGCAATCTGGTGCAGCGCGTCACACAAATGATCAGTATGCCGGGTGGCATGATGATGGGCGGTAAATTCGGCGTTGGGATGGGAGCAATTCAGATCGTCAGGCCCGGTAGAGGGGATTTTGGTGGCGGCGGTCCGGGTCGTCAGCAAAGACCCGGCGCCTCCAAAGACCCTTCAGCTCAGCAAACCCCTGAAGCTACCCTAGAGTCAACACCAAACGCTTAACCTCTGGACATGCAGTGGGCGAATTTGCTAAACAAACTCGCCTACTCTCCCTTCTTAGCCCTATTTCATTGCAGCTCCGTCGCCTGAATGCCAAACGTCTGAGCGGTTCAATCCCACTTCCAATTTTGCCTACCGAAACTTATAAATCGCCCATTTCCTCCATTTCGTCAATGGCAAAAGTTAGCAGCTAGTAGGTCAACAAAATAGTGATGACGCAGATTAATCTTGCGTATCAGTTGGATCAGCGGTTTCCCCAAGCTGTGTTCGCGCGTAATCCGCAATCTGCCTATAGATCGCGCGAAGTGTCACAGTTTCAGCCGAACTGAGAGGTGGATCGCCCGACTCAGTGAAGATGAACGGAGATTCGCTTGTTATCGGTGGATGCAACGCTGGCAATGGCTGTGCACCTGTCCAGAAGTTCTCAATAGTTAGTTTATCTTCCTGTTCCCTATGACCACCACGTTCAGCGCGTAAGGCTGCCAAGAGCTGCTCACGCGTGCGTCCACGGAGATGGAACAGCACGAACGGATCGGCATCGATCTGTTCCGCCAGTAGATAGTAGATCGCAGCCGCATGTTTGCAGGGATCACCCCAATCTGGGCAGCTGCACCTGAACTTAATATCATCAAGGCTGCGTGGGAACAGCGATACGCCTGCATCTCGTAGCAAAATCTCAATATCGCTAGGCATTTCGCCTGCCAACAGCTTGGCAGTGTAGATCAACTGTGATCCGAGGCGCTCAAAGACAATATTCCACTCCTCGTCCGTATATTCGTTCAGCTTCACTGCCGTTTTATACGGTTCAGCGCGATGGCCTTGTACACGCGCGAAAGCTATTCCACGACTAATCTCCATTAGCTTTACCGAGCCGTTTCGAGCATAAGACCGTCCGCGATCCAATCGACCTTCGCCTGCCAATTCATTCAGCACGGCTACCCATTGTTTCCCCCACCATTCACTACCAAAGCCACCGCGCTTGGAAACTGACTGCGGACGTTTAATGACGCGGGCATCGGGCGGGGAGGTGTAATTCTCCAATTCAGGATAATTGGTACCAAGTTCTCCATCGCTGCCTTCATCGTCCCAACCCCAGTCATTGCGGTATCGGCTCATGACTATTCTCCACTCACGGCATCACGCCGCAGAGTCACCAGATCGCGCAGTTCGGCATCGCTCATCTCAGCGATCCAGCCCTCGCCCTCATCAATGATCTTGTCTGCCAAGCCTCGCTTCTTCTCGATTAATTCATCGATCCGTTCTTCCAGCGTTCCCAAGC
Source organism: Anaerolineae bacterium (assembly GCA_019637555.1). GTDB lineage: Bacteria > Chloroflexota > Anaerolineae > Aggregatilineales > UBA2796 > JAHBVK01. Next base: position 13,514 of record JAHBVK010000072.1, on the reverse strand, counting down.
AAACGAACTTATGTACCTGAACGTTACGTGTCTGCCCGATCCTGAAGGCGCGATCCGTCGCTTGATCTTCTACAGCGGGGTTGTACCAGCGATCAAAGTGGAAAACGTAGTTGGCATTAGTCAAGTTCAAGCCCGTACCGCCTGCTTTCAGCGATAGTATGAACAGCGGCGGACCTGCCGGAGATTGGAATCGCTCGACCATTTTCATTCGTTGATCAACAGGCGTGTCCCCGAACAGGAACAGGACTTCGTTGGCAAAAGTATCGCGCAAATAAGTGGTCAGCAGCCTACCCATCTCCGCGTACTGTGTGAAGATCAAAGCGCGATCTCCTGCACTCAGCACCTCGTCCAACATCTCGGTCAGGCGCGTCAACTTACCGCTCCGCTGCTCCATCATGGCACTGTCGCTAATCTCCCTCTCCTTGAGGAAATGTACGGGATGGTTGCAGATTTGCTTAAGCCGCGTCAACATGCGCAGGATGCTGCCACGCCGCTTCATCGGCGACTCTGCTTGTTCCAGCGCTTCCATCTCATCCCGCACCGTTGCCTCATACAGCGACGCCTGCTCCTGAGACAGCGTGCAATAGACTTTGTTCTCGAACTTTTCCGGCAAGTCGTCGATCACCTTTGGATCAGTTTTCAAGCGGCGCAGGATGAACGGCTGAGTGAGACGTCTTAGCGCTGCGGCGGCATCGGCATCACCATATCGCTCAATTGGGATAGCGAACTTTTCTCTGAACGTTTGCAGTGGATAGAGATAGCCCGGATTTAGGAACTGCATGATCGACCACAACTCGGTCAGTCGATTTTCGACGGGCGTTCCTGTCAGCGCGAGGCGGTGATCAGCTTGCAACGCTCGTGCCGCTTGTGCCGTCTTAGTGGTCGGATTCTTGATATTCTGTGCTTCATCTAGCGTGATGCTCGACCATTTCACCTGTTTGAGGACTTCCAGATCGCGACTCATTAGAGCGTAACTTGTCAGAACTACATCTGCGTTGCTAGCGACTTCCGTGAAGGCGTCGCCTAGCACCCGATCCGCACCTTGATGTACATAGATCTCTAACGCTGGAGCGAACTTTGTCAGTTCATGCCGCCAATTACCAACTACCGATGTAGGGCAGACTAGCAATCGCGGCTGGTTGATCTTTAGTTTAGTCTTGCCATGCAGCCATAACGCAATCGTCTGCAACGTCTTGCCCAATCCCATCTGATCGGCTAGGCACGCGCCCAAGCCAAGCCGCTGCATGTGTGCCAGCCAACCGAATCCGCGTTCCTGATAATGGCGCAGCGTGGCATTAAGTTTGCGCGGAATCGGCGGTGCTTTCACCAGATCCGGTTGCTGCAATTTCTGTAGAATATCCAGCAACCAACCTTCCGCATCAGGCGTCTCGATCTCGATAAGCGAGTCCTGTTCGGTGGAGAGTTTCACGGCATCTAGCAAAGTTGCATTGCCGGGGGGATGACTGCGCAGGAATTCCAACATTGCCGTGATCTGCTGCGGATCGAGAGCTACCCACTGCCCTTGTATACGCACGAAGGGCTGCCGTAAGCGGACAAGCTCCTCGAAGTCGGATTCGGTGAGCGGCTGATCCCCTAGCGCAAGTTCCCACCGAAAATCGACCAGCGCATCGCGGTTGAGAATACCAGTTGAACTCTCCTGTTTGCCCTTCATCTTAGCGCGTGCCTTGAGTTTGGCACGGCGCTGCCACCAATTCGGAACAAGGACACCAAATCCTGCTTTCTCGAATTTGGGTACCGCATCAAGCAAGAACTGGAATGCCTGTTCCGTCGTCAGGACAACGCCAATGGGTTTGGCTTCGCGCAGACTGATCTCAATAGGGACAAAGAGCCGTGATGCTGTGCCCAAACCGCGCAGGAAACTCTCTTGTGGTTGATCAAAACGGCGATTGAGGAAACTAGCGCTGCGCCCGGTAGCGTTCCACACATCCATGGCTTCGACCAACAAACTCGGATCGTCAGTGGCTTGCAGCATGAAAACAAGCAGCCACAACTCGCGTTCGTCCGCAGGTTCATCGAGCCGGAAACACAAGCGGAAAGTGTTATTACCTTCGACAGCCGTTTCCGGAGTCAGCCATTGTCGCCAACTTTCATACAACTTCTTAGCACGCGATGGTTTTTCGCGCAGTACCCGATCTTCACTGATCAGGGCGTTTAGAAATGGCGAGGCAGCATCAGGCTGTTGGTAACCGCTGAATACAAAGGGAATCATGCTGTGAAGCGTGGTATTCAGGTAGTGCTCCAGCAAATCGACAGCAGCAGGTGCGCGTGAAACAGCATCTACCATCGCGCGGCATAGTGCGGGCATCGCATTGGCAAACTCCGCTTGTCGCTGCTCCTCGATCGCGAGTTGCCACTGTGTTTCATAACGTGTCCCCTGCGCCATGATCATTGGCTGGTAGCGACCCTCGATCAAGGCATTAGTCAATAACAGAGCGACTCGCTGCCAGAAACGCAAATCTGATCCAACAACGAAACGAGATGTAGCTTGTGCGACGTTAGGTAGATTCAGCAAGAAACTCAGAGTATCAACAGGTTGCAGCGTAATAGATTGAGGTAGCAACCATGTTTGCAACCTGAGATCGTCGTTGGAGTAATCGACCTGCATACCAGCAGCTATAGCTTCCGGTGATGGCTGTGGTTGTGTCTCAGTGCTCGGCAGTAGGATGTTTAGCTTTGTGCCGTTAGGCTGACTCTGTGGTAGCAACTCAAACAGGTAGCGAAGGAGCGTATCTGTGTCCAGCGCGAAGGGATGTTCACGTTTTTTCTTGTTAAATTTAGTCAGTGGCGGGGCGGTATCTTCGCCCCAGATGGTGAACTGACTAAGGTCGGGCAGCCAAGTGCCGTGCAGAATGTGCATACTTTACCGTGATGCTCATACTTACCCTACCCGGCTGCCTCATCCCGTGATGCTGAGATGGTTAACGCTTTGAAAAGTAGCGTTCCACGCCGGGGGTCATCATGTAGACGATCATACCGATACTCAGCAGAATGTTAAAGATTTCACCGCCAGCCGTGCCACTGAGCACCAATGCCACCAGATTGATCACAGAGACAACAATAGCGAAGGTGCGTACCCAACTCTGACCACTAAATAGGGCGCTACCGACTAGCAGTTTCAGTACACCATTGACGATTGCGCCGATGGCGGTGGTGAATGCGCCCGGTAGCAGGCAGAAGGTGAGAATTTCACCGCTAGTCCTGAAAATACCAGAGCACAGTGACCAAATACCACCAATGATGAACAGCGCGCCAAGAATGGTGATCCCTAATGGACGCGACTGAATGTAAGATTGTACCCGCTTAACGTCGAAGTCGTTCATGTCCTTACCCCTAATTGAGTGTGTTGGAAGGCGCTGTGCCATTTCACAATATGCTTTACGCAAATCGAAGTAAAAAGTATCCAGCAATATACCTGTTTTTGGGGATGTTGATCATCGCTATCGCGGCGCTCGCTTCAAGTCCGAGGGGAAATGAGCTGTCGTTTCTATCGCGGTATGTGCAGGAAATCCGCGCTGGAAACGGATTTGTATTCAATCCGGGCGAACGGATTCTGCTGCTACCTTATCCGCTGCTAATCCTCTTGTATGCGCTGCTCAGACCAATCGGCATTTTAATTCTGGCAAGTGGATTGACCATCGCTAGTTGGCTGCTACTTGCTCGCATGGGACGATATGGCTGGCAAATCATTGCTATTAGTTTGCTAGTATTCCTCATTGCAATACTCATTTTGCCGAAGATGGCAGAGAGCATATTTACTCATCTTGAGCTAGTAACTATGGGCAATGAAGCTTATGCTCTCTGGTATTGCCTTGGATTGCTCATACTGGCGTCATCGTTGACTCGACATCCGATACTAGCAGGGATCACAGCAGGCTTGGCGCTATTTTGTCATCCCTTCACTTTAGCAAGTGCAATTCTTGCTGCTTATGCTACGAGACATGAAGGCGTCAGGCGGTACTTAGGTTCCGTAATTGTCGTTAGTCTGGTTGGAAGCGTAGGAGTTGTTAGCTATTTCGGTACAGGGATTGTATTTGGAGGCAACTGGTTTGACTATCGAGGTTATGGTAGTCGTCCTTACGAAGATGATCCGCCGATTCCTTTCTTTCGAGGCAATGTTATAGCAATAACATCATTATCTTGGTTTAAACAACCTGAGCCTAGCCAGACGATTATCTTTCTTGATCAACCGACCCAATCTGATATTCGCTTGATGATAGAGCGCGGCGATTACCATTCCGTTCTCTTGAAATACGCACCAGACACAGTGCTCTTCTTGAAAGACTTACTTCCTGAAGATCCGATTGTGGATCGGTTATGGAGTACAGAAGTAGAGATCAGAAGTGAACGCATACTCCCCATCGGCGCATTCATCGATCAGGCATTGAGCGCGGATTTCGGTCCACATCTCAAGTTGATCGGCGCTGGTGTTGATGCGACCTCGGAGGAGGCGATCCGTGTGCACTTGGATTGGCAGATCGCGCGAGCAGCCGCGCAGCCGATCATGATCCGGTTGCGCCTAGATGATGGTACAGAAGTGGAAGATACATTCGAGGCGCGGGTATTCCGTATGGACAACTACAGCACTTATCATCTACTCAGTGGATCGCGGACGGCGAAACTGCTGCATGTTACCGTGATGATCAATGATGGCACGGTGGGAGATCATGCCATACCGTTAATTCTAAATTGATGCTAAATGGTAACTGTATGGCTATTGTCAATGCTTGCAAATGCTTCTACAATCCTGTTGAGGTTAGAAGTGTAAAGAACAACGTACACCAACATAGGGGTAGATGCTGAAGATGGCAACGGTGATGGTAATTGAGGACAACAAAGATATAGCTGACCTGTACCGCAACATCTTCGTTCAGCATGAAGTTCGCATTTTCAATGATGTGCCAGAAGCGTTAGCATTTCTGCAGAAGGTGCGCCCCGATCTGGTGATCACTGACTTTTATCTGCCGTCGGGTACGGGCAAAGACATCGCTAGCTACATGCGTTCGCAATCCAATCTGCGTGATGTACCGATTCTCGGTGTGTCGGTGGACGATCTTCAGAAGCAGGACGCGCAGCGGATGGGAATGAATGAGTTCCTCTCTAAGCCGCTGGACATCAACGAAGTATTGAGCGTCTCGCAGTTATTAATCAGCACTCCTCGTGCGCCCAAACGCATCGGTCAGTCGGCGCTCACGCCGGGTATGATGCAAGCGTTGAAGGAATATACGGTGGCGTATCGTCAGCTTTACAGTCGCGCACCAGATGCAGTCGCGCACGGCACAGAAGTATTAGTTGCTGGACAGCCCTGTGATGAAGCGTGGTTGCGTGCCGAGACAGCACGTTTGAAGTCGCTGTCACAAGGCGGTGGACCAAAGAATTATTTGATGCGTCTAATTGATAAACTACGCCGCATTTAGCGGCTCTATAAATAGCACCACAAACGAGAAACCCGCGACCAAAGTCAGCGGGTTCTTTTTTCCTAATACCTGATGTTTGGCGAAGCTATTATTTCTTACCCTTCGCGCCAGTTGCTTGCTTGTACCAAGCGTAACGATCTCCCGTCGCATCCTTGCTTTTCGCCAAGCGGATCACCAGATCAGCCATGTTACTGACCATCCAATCGAAATGGTTGCGCCCTAGCGAATTCACGTCCATATCGGGAGCCGGATTCATAAAGTCAATAGCATAAGGCACACCTGCGCGGATTGCATATTCGCAGGTATTCATATCGTAGCCGAACGCCTGTACTAGCTTCTTCGAGTCTGCCACAATGCGATCATAGAGTTCGGGCGCGAAATCGTGCTCTTCATGATACACACGAGTCTTGGGATCATACTTCATTACGTGTATGTTTTCCTGCCCTAAGCACATTACGCGCGCGTAGTTTTCCCATGTAATGAACTCTTGCAATATCATCGTCAGCAAGCCGGATTCGTTATAACGCCAGAACAATTCGTCGTAAGAATGTACGACGTAGACATCGCGCCAGCCGCCGCCATGCGCGTCTTTGAGGATGCAAGGGAATCCGCCAATGTAATCGATCAGGCGCTGCCAGTCCAGTGGATATTGCAGATTGCGTAAGCTCTCTTGATGGTTGATCCCCGGCACATATTCCTTGTTGGGTACTACCACCGTCTTGGGGGAAGCCACGCCCAATTTATCCGCCAGCGATGCGCCGAAATATTTATCGTCCGCAGTCCACATGAACGGATCGTTGATCACTTTGACGCCCTGCAAGGCGAGATTCTTGAGGAACGAGCGATAGTATGGCACTTCGTGGGAAATACGATCCACCACGACGCGATATGGACTCGGTTCGTTCATTAGACTGCCGCCTAGCTGTACGTACTCGACGACGACGCCAGCATCACGACGGGCAACCTCCTCAATGAACGCGGGCGGGAACGACCATTCACGTCCGACCATTAGCCCAACCTTCAATGGTTCGCTGGAAGACTTAGTTGTGGCTGTTTTTGCTGCTGTAGTTTTCGCAGTTTTCTTCGCTGCGGGTTGCTTACTCGCCGTGCTCTTTTTCTCCACGGAGGTCATTCTTGCGCTCCTTCGATATGTTTCAGGGTTAGCTCTTTGAATGCTAGTATTTCTCTAGCGGGTGTACGATTACCGTCACTGCTGATCCGTCGCGGCGAATTGACGTAGGTTATCATAAATCCTATGCGTTGATACAACTCAATGATGCGCGGCGTCGCTTGATTCGACAGGATTACGGGGCAGGGTTGTGCCTCTAACCATTCTGCCAAGCGCACTTGATCAGACCAGCTAAAACCTTCTTTTGAATAACTCACAAATTCTACATCATAAGGTGGGTCAGCATAGATAAAATCGTCAGCAGTGACAGTCAGTTCCTCGAAACGCCCGACACGCAGACCCCAATTATCAAATACGCCACGATATTTATTGAAATCAGTCACGTAGGTCACTGATGTGTGCTTGCCGAAGGGCACATTGAATGCACCACTGCGATTGAAGCGACACAACCCGTTATAGCCTGTGCGATTGAGGTAGTAGAATAACTCTGCCGCTATCGAGGTTTGATGCTGATTACTTGCAATCAACTGATTGAAGTGCTGACGATGTTGATAGTAGAGATCGCGGTCATAACGCATTTCCAGCGTGATCGACAATCCTCGGTTCAGCCAGTAGTAGAAATTGATCAGATGTGGATTCATGTCATTTAGCAGGGCGTTGGCGGGACGCAGACCGAGAGCTACCGCTAATCCGCCGCAAAAAGGCTCAACCAAGCGACGGCGCTGCTGTTCCGCCCACAGCGGCAACAATGTAGGCAACAGCCAGCGTTTCCCACCTGCCCATTTCAGAGGCGGATTCATCGATTCGAGCGCCTTGCCTTCGAGAGCTGCCATCAGCTAGTCATGCCCGCTCACATACATGGTCACCATTTTCTGCCAATAGGGCCAGTCGTGCGCCCAACCATCCCATTCGCGCAGAGCGTTACCAATCCCTTTGCTCCAAAGTAGACCAGACAGATCACGCGAACTTTGTGTTAGCCGATCCTCGCGTCCGGTAGCCATGATGATGTCTAGCCCACGCAGCAAGCGAAGTCTGCCTTCGTCGTGTTCGTTGGGGATAAACTGCATTGGATTGTTGAAATACACATTGTCATCAACATATCCATTGCTGAAACGACGAATATCGTACAACCCACTCATCGCCAAAATGCGCCCGACGGCATCAGGATGCTTCAAACCGAAATTCATGGCATGGTAAGCACCAAAACTCGCACCAACGGTGATCATGAATGGATTACTGTTTCTAGTGCGCGTAAAAGGGAGCACTTCATCGTAAAGATAGCGATCATACTGGGCATGGCGCTGTGCTCGTCCGCTAGGATGCGCCCATCCCGCATACCAGCTTTCCTCGTCCACACTATCGACACAGTACATTTGCAACCAGCCGCGCTCAATGGAATCGCCTAATGTCCCCATCATTCCCCGATCTTCCCATTCGTAGAACTTTCCTTTGGAAGTTGGAAAGACCAGACAGCGTGCGCCCGCATGACCAAAGACAAGCAGTTCCATATCTCGATTGAGCGACGGACTGTACCAGCGATGATATTCACGATTCATGATCAAATGCTCTCTATTGCCTGTGCCACCGCTTTCGCGGCATCGACGCGCCCCGCCCCCTGCCGTTTCTCCGAAATCCCCTCGACAGGCTGGGAGGTGGCGGTCAGAATAGCCCGAACCTGCGCTGGAGTCAAACGGGGGTTTGCTTCTAACATCTGAGCAATGATGGAGGCAACTATCGGTGCGGAAACAGAGGTGCCATCGACGTGCTGATGGTGTTCATCCACGATCTTATAGTTGTCGATGCGCTCTTGAATAGCTGCATAAACGCCGTCATCCGGTTGTCGAGCGTAATTTGGCATGATGCCCAAGTCCCGATGACCTTCCCAGATCAAACGATTGATCTCCTCCTCCGACTCGGCGCGCAAAATGGGGGCTAACCAACGTGCCTCCCGTTCTATTTCAGTATTTGGCATGATCGGCGAGGGTAACCATGCAGCGGTAGCGATCACCTCTGGCTTATGTGTGCCATCATAGCTGCTGCCGTAGTTGTTAGCGTAAGGCTGCCACTTTGTCTCATCAAGCGTATTTCTATCATCGTAACCACCGACGGTGATTGCTTCAGGCGCACTAGCAGGCGGAACAAGGTGGGCAGATCCGCTATTTCCGGCAGCGATAGTGATGATCAATCCTTCATCGGTCAGGCGGCGCACGATCTTGTGCAAAGGATGTTCGACATTATCACTAGGGAAATCACCGCCGAGCGAAATGTTGATCACGCGCACATTGAAACGTCGGTAGTTGCTCAACAACCACGACATACCACGCAGGATGTCTGGTTCCTTGATCCGCATTCGGCGTGTACTGACTTTGATCAGCAGCAAATGGGCGCTACTGGCAATCCCCCGATACAGACCGTTGGACATACGCCCGTCGCCACTGGCAATCACGCTGGTCATCTGACCATGCCAAGCGTACAAAGCCGGTTCGTGGAATCGACGCCCCTCAATGATCCGATTAGAGGTGGCGTCGATATGCGATAACACCCGATCCCCGAGATCGGGATGAGGGTAGAAACCAGAGTCGAGGAAGGCGATAGTCACGCCTTTGCCCGTAAATCGCGGATCGGCATTCACGCGCTCAGGCGTCGGCAGCAGACGATAGACGCCGTCATAAAAGGGATAATTGGGCTTGAATTTGAACAACCGCAGCGTGCTCAGGTGTAATCATTGAGTTGACATTGATGCTGCCAATTGTAGCGACGCTGCTTGCTGACGACAATTCAACTCATGATCACCACTGCGCGTGGACGTGCTGCTTGATGTATTTATCGTAGATCGCCTGAACCTGCTGCATCACCTGAGGTGTCAAATCAGGTAATTCCGCAGTGGCGACGTTATCTTCCTCTTGCTGTGTGGTCTTTGCGCCGGGAATCGTGCAGGTGACTGCATCGAACATCAGAATCCAGCGCAAAGCGAACTGCGGCATCGTCATACCCGCTGGTAGGATGCGCTTCAATTCCTCAACCGCCTGCAACCCAATCTCGTAGGGAACACCCGAAAACGTCTCGCCCTTATCGAAACTCGCGCCTTCCCGATTGAATGCCCGATGATCATCAGCAGCGAAGATCGAAGCGGTGGTCATCTTGCCAGTCAACAGACCGCTTGCCAACGGTACACGCGCTAAGATGCCAACTTCGCGCGCTTTTGCTTCCGCGAAGAACTTTTCTATCGGTTTCAACCTGAACATATTGAAGATGATTTGGACTGACTGCACATTAGGATTGTGGGTGATCGCGGTCATCGCTTCATCAACTTTTTCTACGCTAACGCCGTAGTAGCGCAGCTTGCCAGCCGCTACTAGATCGTCAAGAATGCCAAAGACTTCAGGCATATCGTAGACGGCAGTTGGCGGGCAGTGTAATTGCAGTAGATCGAGAGCTTCTACTTCCAGATTCTTCAAACTGCGCTCGATCCACGAAGTTAGATTCGCGCGGTTATAGCCTTCTGGAACTTGTTTGGGCAGGCGGCGTCCGGCTTTGGTAGCAACGTAGATCGTGTCGCTGGCACGCTCACGACGCAGCCGTGCGATCAAACGCTCACTACGACCATCACCGTAGACATCTGCTGTATCAATGAAATTGACGCCGAGATCAATGGCACGATGTAAAGCAGCGATAGACTGCTCATCATCTACCTCACCCCATGTGCCGCCAATCGCCCACGCACCAAAACTGACAGTGGACACACGCATATCGGTGCGTCCTAGTTGACGATACTCCATGATCAACTTATCTCCCAATTGGATGATAGACCGTTAATGACGGAGTAAACAACTAGCGGCGTGGGGTGCTGACGCAATCCTTAGAGTCTGCCCCAACCACGAGGTTATTTTGAGGCTACGGCGCTATCTTCGATTGCTGTAAAAGCGATCTCTAAGCGTACCTCTTCACCAATGCCTGCGACACCCGGTGCTTCGGGAATGCTGATGCCAAAATCCTTGTAATGGACGGTAGCAGCAGCGTTGCCCGTAACATGCGTCAAATCCGCCAGCGTGAGTTCCGCATTAAAGGTAACATCGCGGGTTACTCCGTGTACATTGAGTGTACCTGCGATCTGGAATTTGACTAACTGCCCCACTGTCACCTTTTCCGGTACACCGATGAGTTGTGTGGGTGTGAAGGTGGCGAATTCGTACTCCGGCTGAGTAGATTGCAGAATCTGACCACGCAGCGCCTTGTTGCGGAATTCGTTGTCGGTAGCTAGTGTGCGAACATTGATGCGTATTGCGCCAAGCTGCGAGGCTTGCGGATTCTGAAAATCGATGCGCAGCTCGCCCGCTACTTGATCCGTAGTTCCTACGACGGTTTTAGGCTCACCAAGCAGCATTTCATGGATGATGAAGCGCACTTCGCTGTCGGCAGAATTGATGCGGAATAACGTTCCTGTGCCTGTTGAGAGATCGGGAGCTTGGATCGGCGCGCTTGCCTGCGCGGTGCCGCCAGAGAACCATATGTAACCAGCAATTCCCGCTACGATAAGGGCGACAACACCCACCAAGCCTACGGTTATCTTCACTACATTACGTTTCATGGTCTTGCCTACAACTTCCTTAGAACTTGACGAGGAATGCCGTCACATACATCAGCGCGATACCGACGACTACCCCGATGAGATTGACCCAATTCACTACAGGTAAGCCCATCTTGATGCTGTCACGAACGATGAGCCTACCAACTTCCCAAACTACTTGTAGGATTGCACCTACGCCAATGGCGAGGAAAACCGTCGCCAACACAGGATCGAAGCTGAATCCACCGAACCATGTGCCCAGTATCGCCGGACCACCTGCTAACAAAACCAACAGCACAAAGTGATACAGTGGTATCTGCTTCTGGCGCACGATAGGTGCAGCGATACCGACACCTTCAGTAATGTTATGCAGCGTGAAGCCGAGGATGAGGAACGTGCCGAGTGCCGCCTCTCCTAATGCGAAAGACGCACCAATAGCTAAACCTTCGCCTAGATTGTGCAGTCCAATGCCCAGCGCGATGCGATAAGCGATCCCAATTGGGGTAGATTCCTGTCCCTTGCGTCTGCTGCCAATCGCCAGCAGTACACCGAGTGTTAGCATTGCTACGAAAAAGATCAGTGGTACACCCTGCCAGAAAGCGGGCAATTCCGCCGCGAACTCATTGGCATCTAGCCATGTACCTAGCGCCAGATACATCAACAAGCCCACCGTCAGCGCGAGGATGAAGTTCATTGCTCTGCCGCTGAGACGACGCATGAAAGGGAACCACAATACGCCAAGGAAGATCGGCACGATGCCAACGTACAAGCCGACTAAGCCAAAGCGCCAGAACAAATCCGCTGATGGCTGTGGCGACTCAACGGCTGCGGCGATCTCATGATCGAACGTCAGCCCTAGCGAGGTGATCAAGCTGATCACGTGCGTTTCTTCAGCGACCCAAGGATAGTAAATCGTGAATACCGCACGCCCTAAACGAGGGATTGTGGTCGAAGGCTGCGCGTCAAACATGAAATAGGCATCGTCAACGCGCACCTGCGGAATCGTTACCTCTTGCGGTCCGTCGTTGATCACTTCCACGCGGATAACGCCCGGTTCGGGTAGTGTCACGCGCTGGAAGGTGATCTGTTCGACTGGGGGACCTGCTAACTCCGTCAATCCGCCACCGGTTGCCACCAGATAGCTGAGGACGACACCAAGCAGCAGCAAGGGGATCAATGCTAATGCCCAAGCAGCGCCGCTTAGTGGTCTACGTTGTTCCGTCGTTGCTGGCGCACTCATACTGTTTTCTCCGCCCACTGCGTTGTGATGCTGTTCGTGCCTTTGCGATCCCATTCTGCGTCTACGCCTGCTTCTGCCAATGCTGCGTCATAGTTTTCCGGCGCGACGGCATTGAAAAAGCCCATCCATCCCAGCTCTGCGAATTCGCTGATATGGGCATGGAACATATACTTGCCGGGCCAACGGAACTTAAATTCGAGAATACCGCGCTGCCCCTGTGCCTGCATGATCGTATCGACCAGATGCAGTGTGGGTTGCAGCGATGTTCCTGTATCGTAGTAATCGAAGAAGTTGGCATGGAGGTGGAACGAGTTGATCAGATCGAATTCAACGATGTTGACGAGATAAATACGGATTAACTCGCCTACCTTCACCGGAATCGGGCGCTGCATAAATTCATGCCCGACGGTATTTACAGCGTAGACCTCATTGCCGCCATCGAAATTGGTATCGAAAGCATTCATGATCATCATCATCTCGCGGGCAGGCTGCCGTCCCGCTTTGGGATCGATCACAAACGAACCGTACATCCCTTTGTGGATGTGGCGCTTCAGTGGCGTGGCATGGCAGTGATACAAATGGCAGCCGAACGGATCGGCGTCAAATTCGTAGGTAAAGGACTCACCCGGCATGATCTCGCCACGTCCAACTCCGGGTACACCATCCATCTCGGCAGTATGAAAGCCGTGAAAGTGAATCGTGTGTGGATGCGTGCCAAAGTTGGAAAATTTCACGCGCAGTAAATCGCCCTCAGCACAGCGGATCGAAGGTCCGGGCACCCGCCCGTTGTAGCTCCATGCGGGGAAGAAAATACCGGGAGCGATCTCGATTTCGTTTTCGCCAGCAGAAATCTCATACTCGCGGAGCGTTCTACCGCCCTCAGTGATGCTGACTTTGCCGTAATCCCAATCGACCAGCATTTGCATCGGATCGAAGCCGTTGCGCGCGTGATCGACACGCCCGACCAGCATTTCGGTGCCGTGTCCACCATGCATGCCACCATCGCCGTATGGTCCTTCTTGCGGCTTTGGTCCGTTGCCATCAGTGGGCATCTGCATCTGATCGTGAGGCGAACTGGCATCACCTACAGCCGCACTCTGTGCGCTAGTGACGCGCTGAAACAATCCGGCACTCGCCACGGTT
>JAHBVK010000071.1 GCA_019637555.1 Anaerolineae bacterium | reverse complement strand
GACCAATCTAGATCGTCGTTTTCACCCGCGATAAAACCATCCAGCGACATCGGCATAAAGTAGATCAATTTAGACACCGCACAACCTCCAATCTCTGTTGTTGATACTCAATCTGATATCCTGAAGTCCCTCAAATACCGGGCGGGATTTCCTGCAATTCCCACGAATTGCCATCGGGATCACTGAAGAAGGCGGACTTGATACCCCTGTCGTATTCCACAATGTCGCTTACGTCAACACCCCGATTCAGCAGTAGTTCACGCACCTCGCTCACATCTTTGACGACCAGATGCAGCCCCTTGATTGATCCCGGCTTCATTTCTGAAATATCGCCTAATCCCGTGCCGATGACAATCGAGCAAGCTGATCCCGGTGGTGTTAGCTGTACAACGCGCACCTTCTCACTGGGACTGGCATCAAAATCCAGATTGAAGCCGATCTTTTCGGCGTAGAAATCCCGAGCACGGTCAACATTGGTAACTGGAAGCGCGACGACTTCAAGTCTCATTTCGGGTGTTGTGGTCATTTGATGACTCCTTTGCATTGGGGCGACACTGACCTGTGTTTCTATGGCGATTTAGACCGCAAACAATTTCCAGTGCCCTTCTGAAATGACCTCGACTGTGCCATCAACCACCTGAATGGCGGTCTCGTCGTCCATCGCGTATGACGGTACTTTCATGGTGGCAGCCCATCTTTCCGCGTCTGCCATCGTATTGTGCGGCAGCATCGGGTGATCGAGGTGCGGGAACATGGCAAAATCAACCATGCCCAGCGTTTTATCGCTGTCGCTATCGGTGGGCGGTCGCCAGCCGACGAAGTATTCCCCGATGTTGGGAGCCATCACCATGCTCCCGGCGCTCAGTCCTACATAGACTCCGCGCAGCGAGGGCAAGAGTGCCGCCAGTTTGGACTGCTGCATCCAATAAGACAGATATAAAGGATCGCCGCCATTCACCAGCAGAACATCAGCCTCTTTGACCTCGGGTACCCACGATTCTTCCTTGATGCTAGGCAGTGCGGTAAGTTCCAGCACGCCCACTGACTTCCAGCCCAATTCCGTCATGGGGCAGATGGGTTCTTTTCCGCTGATGAACCGCCACGCACGGATCGGAGCGCTGGGGTTGGCGTAGGACGCTGTAGGAATGCATAGGGCGTTGCATTCAGCAATCGGTTTGTCCAAGAGATCAACCAGTGTTTTATGGATACTGGCGTTTCTGATGCCAGCGGACGTGAGCAGAAGTTTCATGATTCCTCGATTTGCTGCCTTACTTTTGCCTACACTCTACAACGTCAGTTGCAACGCATGCACAACTGCGAAAGGTGAATCGCTAAATCTGAAGTCAAGCGAATGCTGAAAGAATCATCCTCTCCCTGAGCGGGAGAGGATTAGAGGTGAGGATTCTTAGCCGACTATTCCCACGGTGTCATCAACTGCACGTAGTTGCCGTCAGGATCGGCAATCGTGGCGATCCAGCCGCCGCCCATCTCATAGGGTTCCTTGATTACGGTGGGGTTCGCCTGCTTGATGCGCTCGAACTCGGCTTTGACTTCTTTGGTTTCGAGGTTGAGCATGATCCGCGCTGGCTCTTTGGCTTGCCCCTGCACTTCGGAGTGTTCCCCGACGCTGAGGGCACAACTGCCAACCTGCCACATAAACCAGCCCCCTTCCACCATATCGGCGGGGCGACCCAAGACTTTCTCGTAGAATGCCGCCAATACTTGTGGCTGTGACGTTCCGATCATGATCGAGTTCAGATTGAGGGTAGCGACCTTCTGCTGATCCTGTACGTTTGCCTGATCTGTCACGATACTGCCTCCTCTACTTATTTGCTGCTTTGGGGAGTTGATCACTCAATATACTTGAGTTATCCCCTACTGTAGCACAAATGTTCGATACAGGCAACAAATCATTTGCACTCTCCCGCTGCACAGTGGGAGAGTGCAACCTGCGGGCGAGGATCAGTCGGCTACCTTGATGGCAACTTCTGAACGCCAATTATCGGGATTAGGATCATCTTGCGGACCATCGAGGAAGAATTCGACACGCGAACGGAAGGCATCGCCTTTCGGATCGTCCCAACGATCCCACTTAATCCCGCTCTCCTCTGCCCAGTTGATCAGCGCGCCGTTCCCTTGTACTGCCTTTTCGCCAATGCCCGTATAGATCAGCCATGCATAGCGACCTGCTGGCAGCGCTTGTGCTTTGACTCGATCATCACCGGTGATCGGGCTGTCAACTTCCACGCCCAACTCAACATCCATGGTGCCGGACATATTGATGACGTAATAGCGCATCAGTGGACCTTTACCCTCAACACCGTGCTGCCCCAACCAAGCATAGATTTCGTCGATAAGCTGCGGAATGATGGTGGGGAACTGCGTATGCGGCACTTGAACGCGGATTCCGGCATAAGGCAGCTCACGGCGCTCATCGATCTTGGGTGTACCGATCATGATGTCTCCTTGTTGTTGAACTGAAACTTGATTTGAAACTAGGCGAAACGGAACAGACTGTCTGTGTAGCGATCTACCCGGAGTAGCTTTCCACCGGTGTTGATGGTGAAGCCTTCGCTTTGCAGACGCGCTGCGTGAGCGTTGACGCCACCGGGATAAAAGCTGATCAAGCCGCCATTCTGCTGGATCACACGCCAGTAAGCGATCTCCGGATCGGTACTGTTGGCGAGGAAGCGCAGCGAGTTTTTGGTGGTGATCGGGCAGGTACCCTCTACTTCGAACTGCACAGTTAGCTTCTTGCGCAGCAGATCGGTGGTGATCAGCTTGTGAGTTGGCACCTGTGCGATCAGCGTGGCAAGCGTTGCCGGACTGGGCAGCAGCATCTTGCCTTGCTTACCGAAGTAGCGAACGCGCTGCGGCGGAATAGCCACGATTTCATCTGTTTGCTGAACCATTTGTTTCCTCGTGTTGATTAGTGATCGGCGGCTTTTTCCACCGGATACTGGATTTCGGTGACGTATGAAGGATCATCTTGACGGATCGGCGCCACATTGTAGATGTTGATCTCCCGATCCGGTCCGGCGATCCGGTAGCTGTTGTTCTCGATCCAGCGCAATACCGCCTCGTGTGCCTGCCCGATGCTGGCGTAAGTACCGTGATGAATGGTCGATGCCATCAACGCGGCGGGCAGTTCGTGGCAGCGCATCCTACCATTATCGGGAACTGCACAGCGCAGGAAGAAAGCAGCCGCACCATCGACATTGGTTTCTTTATGCTCCATGTCATACCAGATCACCAGCGTCTGACCATCCATGCCCGGACGCGGACCAAGCGCCTCCGGTACGTGCGATCCGATGCCCGCGTAGACTTCCCCGAACAATGCGCCGACAGCGCTGTGCGTTGGTAGGATCGTGCGCACCGAGGCGACAAGCTGCGCTTCCACTGGCTTGAGCACCACATCGTAAGCGGTGACCTTGTCCTCATCCTCGATCTGCTGCAAGCGCACTTCCACTTCCAGTAGTTGATTCTGTTTCTCGGTCAATTCCTGACTGATCTGTGCGTGGCGCAAGCGCAGCATTCCGCGCATCTGCTCCGGCGTCAATCCTTCGTCCAGCGCCTCACTGATCTGCTCCAGCGAGAAGCCCAGTCCGCGCAGCGCTAGAATCCGATGCAGGCGCGATAATTGGTTGGCGGAGTAGTAGCGATAGCCCGTGAAGGCATCGACCTCGCCCGGCTTGAGCAAGCCCACCTGATCGTAGTAGCGCAGGGTAGCAACAGGGACTTGCGCCAGTTTGGAAAACTCGCCGATCTTGAACATCACTGCCTAACTGTGCTTGAACTTGACTTCGGACATCATCATAAACCCTCAAGTGGCTTGAGAGTCAAGACATCTGTTCTAGGTCAGTTAAATGAACTTGGGGAGATACTCTGAGTCAGTTGGATTGAACGCGAGGCAACATGGTCTGTCTTAGAAGTAACACGGCATTAGGCTGGTGCTGGTATTCAACCAGCGACAAGGATAATGGGCGTTCCAAAAAGAATTAGCTACGCGATTAGCCAAGCCACTTCTTCGATGATATGGAAAGAACGATCTTTATGATCTATGGAAACAGTTGACCCAGTGCATAACCCATAGACATCAAGCTAAGACATTAGGCGGTCGGTCGACACGGACACCGGAGGCTAAAGCGCTCCGGCTACAGGGGAAGACCCCTAAACCCGACTGAAGTCGGCTTGCGCTAACTGGCGGTAGTTTGTTATTAACACCGCTTGACCAAGATGGTCATTATGGGAGGCGGCTTTAGCCGTCTTTTACTTGTCAGATGGTGTAGCCGGGCTGCTTTATCTCCCGGCGTTGACAGCTATTCCCCTTAGCTTAATGCCTATGGTGCGTAACCTGCCCTATGTGCTGAAATTCGCTGGAGGAAGTGGCAGTGAGAGGTTGTGCAAAGTACACAACTTTGATCTGACTTTTTTGTTGACAGCCAGACTAGTACCGTGTTACGCTGATGCACAGTAGGAGCTATCGTGATGAGCGCAGACCCATTAAGTAATTGCAAACCCCAACTAGAAACAGCGAACAACGCTGCGTTCTGGGGCTATGCGTACTTTTATTTCTACTTTACGAGCGATAGTAGAACGATGGGTGCTGCCTAGCCACGAAGCGAGAGCAACGTAAGCAACATAAAGGGCGGTGGGCATCCACCGCCCTTTTTTGTTGCTCCATCAGGTTCATAGAGGAGGCAGGTTTTGAGCAGTCAGTGGGGTCAGGAGACCAATACCACTCAGACAGAGGAGGGTCAGCAGGATCAGGGATCGGATCGCTGGCGCAGCCATTCAGCGGATCGTCCGCTGGTGTGTCGGGCGCTGCGGGGCGCGATTGGCGTGGAAGAGAACAGCAAAGAGCAGATCATCGCGCGGACGGCGCAACTGCTCAAGGCAATTGTCGAGGCAAATGATCTTCACACCGAGGACATTGTCAGCGCTTTTTTCACCGCCACGCCCGACTTGAACGCCGAATATCCGGCGGTGGCAGCGAGATCGCAGCTAGGCTGGCACGATGTACCGCTGATGTGCGGGCAAGAGATGGCGGTGCCGGGAAGTTTACCGATGTGCCTGAGAGTCCTGATCCACTGGAATACAACTTTGAGGAATGACGAATTAATACACGTTTATTTAGGAAGGGCGACGGTATTACGCCCGGATCATGTTGATAAACTGAATGGGAAGAAATAATGCTGAAGTGCTGAAGTGCTGGAGTGCTACAAGTGCTTTAGTACCGCAGTATCGTCAGTCCAGAGTGGGATAGAGCACTTCAGCACTATAAGCACTCTAGCACTAAATTCAGAGGGAAATACAGGAGGGTAGGGAAATGATCGTAATCATGCAGGTAGGGGCGACGGCGAAACAAATTTCGGCGGTCATCCAGAGGATCGAAGAAATGGGCTTGAAAGCACATCTAAGCGAGGGGCAGGAGCGCACCATCATCGGGGTCGTCGGTGATGATCGCAAAGCGGCAGAACGTGATACTTTAGGCTTGCTCGAAGGAGTGGAACGTACCATGCGCGTATCTCATCCTTATAAGCTGGCAAGCCGCGAATTCCACCCCAAAGATACAGGTGTGCCGCTGAATGGTTCGGTAGTCGGCAGCAAAAAGGTAGTGGTGATCGCCGGTCCTTGCTCGGTGGAGAGCAAAGAACAGATCATCGAGACAGCGTGCGCGGTCAAGGAAGCTGGTGCAACGGCACTGCGCGGTGGTGCTTATAAGCCCCGCAGTTCGCCATATTCCTTCCAAGGTCTCGGTGAGAAGGGCTTGGAGTATCTGGCGGAAGCGCGTCAGGTCACCGGACTGCCCATCGTCACGGAAGTGATGGAACCGGGGATGGTCGAGCTGGTCTCGCGCTATGCCGACGTACTGCAGATCGGTGCGCGCAACATGCAGAACTTCCCGCTGCTCAACGCGGCAGGCGAATCGCAGCGCGCGGTACTGCTCAAGCGCGGTCCAGCAAACACGATGGAAGAACTGCTGATGGCGGCGGAATATATTCTGGCGCGTGGCAACAGCAACCTGATGCTGTGCGAGCGTGGTATCCGCACCTTCGAGACGTATACCCGCAACACCTTCGATCTGAACGCGATCCCCGTGTTGAAGTCGCGCACGCACCTGCCGATCATCGCTGATCCTAGCCATGCAACGGGCAAGTGGGAATATGTCGGTGCGGCGGCAAAGGCTGCCATCGCCGCAGGCGCGGACGGCTTGATCCTAGAAGTTCACATGGAGCCGGAGAAAGCACTCTCCGACGGCGCCCAATCGCTGCGTCCAGAGAAGTTCGCGGAACTGATGAAGCAGATGCGCCGCGTTGCCGAGGCTGTGGATCGGGAACTGTAGGGTTGACCTCACCCCAATCTCCGTTGTTACGCAGTTTAGCGATGGCGTAACACAAACCCAGAGCTGAAGCTCCGGGCTAAAAAAGTAGTGATTACGGCAGTTGGTTGGATACTGTTTCAGCCCGGTCGCTTTAGCGCCGAGAATCGCTACCGATCAATAACAGCCATGATTACCTCACTAGGTCAGGCGGCGACCATATCGCTATCGTAGGGGCAGGTTTACCAACCTGCCCTTACAATTAGGCGCATGGAATTGACGATCTTAATGCCTTGCTTGGACGAAGCAGCAACGGTAGCACACTGCGTGGCGGCGGCGCGATCCTTTTTGCGGAGCTGCGATGTGGCGGGCGAAATCCTCGTGATCGATAACGGCAGCAGCGACGGATCGGGATCGCTGGCACATGCCGCTGGCGCGCGTGTCGTTGATGCCGAACCACAAGGCTACGGGATCGCGGTGCAGCACGGGATCGCGGCGGCACGTGGTCGCTACGTGATCATGGGCGATGCCGACAGCAGCTACGACTTTACCGCGCTAGAGCCGTTTCTCTCCCGCTTACGCGGCGGCGTGGATGTAGTCATCGGATCGCGGCTGCGCGGTCAGATTTTGCCCGGAGCGATGCCACCGCTGCATCGCTGGCTCGGCAATCCACTGCTGACGGCGGCAGCGAATCTGCGTTTCGGCACTCACCTGAGCGATTATCACTGCGGACTGCGGGGCTTCCAGCGGCAAGCGATCCTCGATCTGAACCTGAGCGCGTCGGGCATGGAATGGGCGACGGAGATGATCGGCAGGGCGGCGCAGCGCGGGCTAGAGATCGCGGAAGTGCCGATCTGCTACGCACCGGATGGTCGCAACGGGCGATCTCACCTCAAGCCGCTGCGCGACGGCTGGCGGCATCTGAATTTGATCCTCAGCGCGTAACTACTCTATGCGTATCCTCAAGTTCTGGAAACCCTACGACGTACTGACGCAGTTCACCGATACGGAAGGGCGGGCGACGCTGGCGGATTACATCGGCGTGCCCAACGTTTATGCGGCGGGACGCCTAGATCGCGATAGCGAGGGCTTGCTGATCCTGACCGACGACGCGAGGCTGAAAACGCATCTAACCGAACCACGATTCGCGCATCCGCGCACGTATTGGGCGCAAGTAGAGCGCATACCCGATGAGGCGGCGTTACAAAAATTGCGGAATGGTGTACTGCTCAACGATGGCATGACGCGACCAGCGCAAGCGGAACTACTACCCGCCGATCCCGATCTGCCAGAACGTCCGGTGCCGATCCGCTTTCGCAAGAACGTGCCGACGGCGTGGCTGCAATTGACGCTGACCGAGGGACGCAATCGGCAGGTGCGGCGGATGACGGCAGCGGTAGGGCATCCGACGCTGCGACTGGTGCGCTGGGCGGTGGGATCGATCACGCTGGTGGGCTTGCAGGTAGGCGAGTGGCGCGATCTGACGGAACAGGAGCAGCGCGATCTACTGCGGACAACGGGACTGCTGCCGAAACGGCGTTAGCGAGAGGTCAATTCGCGCTTATCACGTTCGATGCAGCCGACCAGCCACTGCCATGCTTCCTCGAAGCTGTAACAGAACATCATTTGCCCGCGCGGATTGAGGGCGTTGAGTGTCTTGCTGAAGGTGACTAGCAGCAACGCAATCGGTGACTGCGGCAAGACTGCACCGACGAAACTGGTGACATCGGGGCGGGTGCGCATGATCTCTAGCGTTTTTGTGCGGGCGTAGGGATTCAAGGTGTGCGTGGTGTCGTGGACATCGAGCAGCAGATAGATCGGGGTTTCTGGTGCCCACGCCTGACGGATCTCCATCGAGCGTTTCGCCCACGCATCGACTACTGTACGGTCATTGCTGGTGATGTGGATGCCAATGATCCCATTGTCGTACCAGCTCAAGGTGCAGCCAGCAGCGATTTCCTCGAGCTTATTCGGCTTGGCTGCTGCTTTCTCTGCCATGTTACCGCTTCCAAGTTGAAGTTCGCTTTGCGTCGCGCGTTTGCCAGCAAGCGATCTATACTGTGACGCAGTGGGTCGATGGGGCAACAGCAATCGCGCTGAACTCATGGTACACTAACCAAGTGTTCAATTCCTATTCTATCCTATAGTAGATTTTCTACGAGGCAAATCAACGGCGTGCGAATTGTAATTACTGGCGGAGCGGGCTTTCTCGGCTCGCATTTGGCGGATCGGCTGCTGGCAGATGGTCACTCCATCGTCGCCGTAGATAACTTGATTACTGGCAACCTAGACAATATCGCGCATCTGCGGGAGCGCAGTGATTTTGAGTATCGGCAGCAGGACATCACCGTGCCATTCGACCTTGATGGACAGGTCGATCTGGTGCTGAATTTCGCCTCGCCCGCCAGCCCGATTGATTATTTGAAACTGCCACTGGAAACGCTCAAAGTCGGATCGCTGGGCACAACCAACGCTCTGGATTTGGCACACCGGAAAGGCGCACGCTTCCTGACCGCCTCGACTTCCGAAATCTACGGCGATCCGCTGGAACACCCGCAACGGGAATCGTATTACGGCAACGTGGATACCATTGGTCCGCGCAGCGTCTATGACGAGGCGAAGCGCTATTCCGAAGCGGTGACGATGGCATATAACCGCTATCAGCATCTTGATACACGAATCGTGCGCATTTTCAATACTTACGGGGAACGGATGCGGCTGGAAGATGGGCGCGTCGTCCCTAATTTCATCGCGCAGGCACTGCGGCAAGAACCTCTGACCGTTTACGGGGATGGCGCGCAGACGCGCAGTTTCTGCTACGTTAGCGATCTGGTGGATGGCATCGTGCGGCTGGCGATGCTGCCACGCTCCGATGATTCCAAGAATCCGGTGAACATCGGCAACCCACGCGAGATGACCATCCTCGAATTCGCGCAGTTCATCAACGCGCTGACGGATAATCCATCTGGCATCATCTACAAAGCTGACGAGCGCATTAAGGGCGATCCGCAGACGCGGCGACCCGATATTTCGCGGGCGCGGGCGCTGCTCGGTTGGGAACCCCGTGTGCCGCTGGAAGAAGGCTTACGCCGCACGATCAATTATTTCGAGACGCGGGTGTAGTAATACACTGTCATTACGCCGAGTCGCGCACAATCAGGTGACAGTGGCTTTCGTAGACGCGCCGTTCGGTGCTGTTGGGGTTTTCGATGCGCTCGAACAGCATTTCCGCCATCTTTTCACCAATATCACGTGGATTCTGCGCCAGAGTGGTCAGCGCCGGACGGACGATAGACGCCTCCGGAATGTCATCAAAGCCGATCACCGCGACATCTTCGGGAACGCGGTAGCCTGCGTCTTGCAGCGTAAGGATCAGCCCGATTGCCATCAGATCGTTGATGGCGAAGATAGCAGTAGGTAGTTCGCCGCCTTCGATCAAGGATCGGGCGGCTTTTTTGCCACTTTCCAGCGTGAAATCCCCGATTTTGATAAAGCGCGGATCAACCTGTAAACCAGCATCATTCATCGCGCGGGTGAAGCCATCAAAACGACGCGGACCGGGCGGGAGATCGTCCGACACGCCGATGAAGCCAACTTTCTGGTGACTCCCTTTATTGATCAACCAGCGCGTACCTTCGTAAGTGGCGCGGTGATCATTTACCCACACCAAGTCGATATGAGGATGTTTGATGTGTTCCGCCAGTGCGACGAAGGGAATATGGGCGCGATCCACGTACTGGCTCAGTTCATCGCTGGACAGATGGATGGGCACCATCAACACGCCATCGACACCACTGCCTAACACGATGTCGCAGAAGTGACGTTCATTCTCGTAGATGTGATCGCTGTTGGAGATCAGCACTTCGTAGTTGTGCTGTCTGGCAACATCCTGAACGGCACGCGCCATCGGATGGTAGAAGCCATTGGAGAGATCAGCAATCAGCATAGCGACGGTGAAAGTGCGCCTTGTGCGTAAACTGCGGGCGACCACATTGGGTCGATAGCCCAATTTATTGACGGCATCGAGCACGCGCTGCGTGGTCTCATCACTGATCAGCGCTGAAGCGTCACCGGCGTTGCCAGCACTCAACACCCGCGAGACCGTCGGCTGCGAGACACCCGCCAGCCGTGCGACATCGTACATAGTAGGGCGCTTGAACTGCTTGGAACGAAAGTCGCTCATCGATCAAAGATTCCTGATATTCCAATTTCAACCGCGCACTGCTGCATCGCTACACCGCTGAGGGTAGACCTAGCGATCAATACCGTGCAGCAAGCGTTCCTCGGTGGGAATAACTTTAGCAGAATAGCCTTAAGTATAACCCATCGAAGATTCCCCGTCGCAGCAAAGCATGGAGGCAACTTCACCTCACTGCTCTAGGGAAGGAATCTTCCAAGATTGGCGTCTTAAAACACCCCTTAACTAGAAAAACTATGTACAATAGTGATGTATTCGTATGCATAACTCATGTATTCAAATGCATGGCTGTTATTCTTTATCGACCATGCAGAGCAGTCAGTAGAAGTGGCAACCATTTTTAAGTACAAGTAAAGGCTGCCCCAGAAATTGAGAAGTCGACTCAAGGTTTGCGTTAGGCGATATTAATGCTGGTTTCGTAAACTTATCAAGCGATTTCCAACCCTAGGCATTATTACAATGAGGTATATGTCGAATGCCCGTATCTTCTTCCACTACGGCGAAGGTCTACCTTGATAGCAATCGAGTGATCAGTCCGATCTCTCCACTGCTTTTCAGTGGTTTTGCAGAACACATGGGACGCGCCATTTACGAGGGCATCTACGAACCAGCATCGCCACACGCGGATGCACGCGGCTTCCGCCGTGATGTGCTGGCGGCGCTGAAAGAACTGAATTTTCGGGCGATGCGTTATCCGGGTGGCAACTTTCTGAGTGGCTACCGCTGGCAAGATGGCGTCGGACCGCGCGACCAACGCCCCCAGCGCCGCGATCTGGCATGGCAGTCTATCGAGTCGAATCAGTTCGGCACGAACGAGTTCATCGAATTTTGCAAAGAGATCAACACCGAACCGATGCTCGGCGTGAATATGGGCACGGGCAGCATTCAGGACGCGGCGAATCTGGTGGAATACTGCAATGCGCCAGTGGGCACGCAGTACGCCGATCTGCGTGCGTCGCATGGCTACCGTGATCCACACAACGTCAAGTACTGGTGTCTTGGCAACGAAATGGATGGCTCATGGCAGATCGGGCATCTGGAAGCGGAAGAATACGGCAGAAAAGCGCGTGAAGCTGCTAAGATGATGCGCTGGCACGATCCTGCTGCTCAACTAGTACTTTGCGGATCATCGTCATCCGAAATGGCAACCTTCCCCGAATGGGATCGCGTGGTGCTGGAACACTGCTGGGATCAGGTGGATTACCACTCGCTGCACTTCTACGCCAACAACCATCGCAACGACACTGCCAGCTATCTGGCATATACAGCCGAATTCGAGCATTTCGTCGATACGCTGTCCGGCATTCTGCGCTATGTCAAAGCGAAGAACCGATCCAAGCACGACGTTTACCTCTCATGGGACGAGTGGAATGTCTGGTACAAAGCCACACTAACCAAGGATACCCAAGGCGAATGGAAGACCGCCCCGCATCTGATCGAGGAAGTCTACAACCTTGAGGACGCACTGGTGGTGGCGCAGTGGATGAACGTGTTCCTGCGTAAGTCTGACGTGCTCAAGATCGCCTGTCTGGCACAGATCGTCAACGTGATCGCACCGATCCTAACGACCACTAACGCGATGCTCAAGCAGTCGATCTACTATCCATTCATGCTGTTCAGTAGATTGGCAAGCGGTACGGCATTGGATGTAGCTGTGAAAGCGCCGATGTACCAGACCACCAAGTACGGCGATATGCCCGTGCTGGATGTCTCCGCTTCCTACGATGAAGCTAAAGGCGCGATGGCGGTATTCATCGTCAACCGCAGCCAAACGGAAAGCATGTCCGTCGAACTGAACTGGCAGGATCGGGCGCCATCCATGATCAACTGCCTGCATCAGCTTTCCGGCAGCGATCCCAAAGCGGCGAACACCTTCGAGAATCCGAATCAAGTTGTGGCAGTAGAAGTACCCGCACCCACAATCAGTGATAAGGCAGCGACGATCTCTGTCCCGCCGCTGTCGTTCACGGTAGTAGAAGCACAGTTGTAAGTTATACCCCGCATCACACCGAGGCCTCATGCAAGCCCCATGTGGCTCTCCTCGTTAAGGGTGTGGTGTCCGCAAGGATGCCACACCCGACGGGAGGGGTTTACCTTACCCCGGCGCTTCGCGCCACCCTTCTCCGTCGCAGAGAGGGGACTCGGTTGTCAACCATAGTTCGTGAAACTATCTACAGGTGATCTACGGTTTCAGCCCGGAGCTTTAACGCCGGAAAGCTAAAACAGAAAGAGCCGTGATTTGTTCACGGCTCTTTTGATTTCGGCTCGATTGATCGCGGTAGTTAGGCGATCTGCGCTGGTCCGGCGCTGCGCCCGTGCTTGACCAGTTCTTCGGTCAGCTTGGCGACCTGCGTGGCGAACATGGCATTGGGTTGGTAGGCGATCATCGGTACGCCTGCATCTGACGCCTGAATCGCCAAATCTGGCGCTGGTCCGATCACGCTCAACATCTCATGGTTGAGCAATTGCTCGGATTCCTGCCACGAGACCGCTGCCTGTGATTGGCTGCGGTTGACTAGCACCACGTTGGTGCGGGTGCGGCTGATGCCGATCTGCTCCAAGGCGCGCAGTAGTTCACGCGCCATCGCCAGCGGTACGCGGTACGGCTCGACCACGATCACCAGTTGATCGACTTCCTTCGCCAAGCGTGCGTTCTGTTTGGTCAAGCCGATGCCCAGATCGACGACCACATTCTTCGCCAGTGAACGCAAGTGCTTGAGAATCAGCGAGGCGGCGTCGGCGTTGACGCTTAGCTGCCGTTCGCGCGGGCTGATCGAGGAGAGCAGTAGTTTCAAGCCGCTGCTGTGCGTGACCAATTCATTTTCCACCGCGCGGGCATTGATCTCCGCCAGCGGACGACTGAGCAGATTCGCCATGCCAGTGGAGCGCCCCTGATTGAGCGCCATGCCCAGACTGCCCTGCCCCATCCGAATATCGGCGAGGATAGTGGGTTCTTTGCTGTTCAGCGCCGCCGCGATGTTGCTGGCGAGGGTTGACGTGCCAACACCACCTTTGGCGCCCAGAATGCCGATCATCAAGCCAGCGTCGCTGCCACCGGGGAGGCTGCCCGTCTGCCGACGCTGCGCCGCGCTACGTGCCAATACCGCACGGACGCGCGATGCCAGTTCAGCCGGATGCGTGGGCTTGGTCAGGTAATCATCCGCGCCTGCCTCAAAGCCCGCCACTTTGTCGTCGACCAAAGATTTCGCCGTGAACATAATGATCGGGATGCCCTGCGTGGTGGGGTTAGTGCGCAGACGCTTGCACACCTCGTAGCCGTCCATATCCGGCATCATCACGTCCAGAATGATCAAATCAGGACGTTCACCACCCGCCTTGGCAAGTGCTTGCGCGCCGGAATTGGCTGCCGTAATCTCATAGCCTTGCCGTTGTAACATCAAACCGATAAGTTTGAGGCTATCAATTTCGTCGTCAACAACGAGAATTTTTTCCGCCATAGATCGCTATATCCCCCTGCATGGAGTCTGTTGGAAGTCTATCACGAAGCGCAATCCCGACGCAAGCAAACTGCGCCAGTACGATCTGGTATCATAGCATTAATTTTTCCCGAAAACTGGAAACATGACTGTATCGACTTCGTACCAAAGCACTAAGACTCTTATCATCCCACCCAAACATCTGGGCTGGCTGGTAGCAATCCTGCTGCTAGCGGTAGCGCTGCGCCTGTTCTTCATCCTGATCGTGACGCGCGGCGCGGCAGTCCCCGGCGGCGACACGGCGTGGTATCTGGAATATGGCTACCAATTAGTCGTCGGCACGCTGGAAAATCCGGTGCAGCCCGGTCCGGTGTATCTGATCTACGTCGGGCTGATGCAGGTAATCTTCGGACGCGCTGACATCAAGATCATCTTACAGGTGGCGAACATTGCGTGGCATCTGCTGCTGATGGTGGCGATCTACGCGCTGGGGCGGCGCTATTTTTCCGAGCGAGCTGGCTTACTTGCTGCCCTGTTCATTGCCGTCAACCCGATCTTCATCATCGAGGCGGGCGCGATCCTGACCGAGAGTATGTATCTGGGGTTGCTGTTCGGCGCGTTGTGGTATTACGCCGCGACGGTGGAGTCGCTGAATTGGCGACATGCACTGGTGATCGGGGTGTTGTTCGGGGTGGCGTCGCTAACGCGGATCGTGCTGCTGGCGTTTCCGCTGCTGCTGGCACTGCACATGATCATTATGAAGCGGGCATGGAGGCTGGCGGCACTGATGCTAATCGTCTACGCGCTGACCGTCTCTACGTGGACGTTTTACAATCTCGCCCGCTGGAATCGCTTTATCATCGGCGGCGAAGGGCTGACCGCGTTCGCTTACATGGGCGCAACGGGCACCACTAGCCAGTACGAGATTGATGCTGATTTAGGCGATGCCGCCGTGCGTAATGAGCGCGATCCAGCATTCATCGCGGGCGTGCTGGAGCGGCTTCGGAACTTGCCCGATTATCTGCGCACGCGGGTGGGTAATCTAGCGTGGGCAGTAACGCAGCCGCACAACACTATCTTTTATCCGGGCGAAAGCCTCAAAGAGTTGGTGGCGAAGTGGTGGGCGACGGATCGCAGCTTCGGCGGATTCATAAGCGTGACTCAGGGCGATGCCTTCTGGTCGAAACTGGTGTTGTACTGCTTCCACTTCTTTGCCCTGAGCCTCGGCTTTATCGGGATACTGCGGGTGCTGATCCAGCGGCGCTTCTGGCTGCTGCTGCCGTTGATCGGTTATGTGGCTTACACGTTGGCGGTACATCTGGTGTTATACGCGCATCCTCGTTACATTTTCCCCATCACGCCGATCCTGATCCTGCTGGCGATGGACACGGTGGAGGCGTGGTACAGCGCATGGGATGTGAGGCGGCATTACACCGCCGCAATCATGACAGTGAGGCTCGATGAGGCGAAATAAATCAGCACTGAATCGCGGCGCTGGAGCTGGTAGACCGGAGGTTAAAAACCTCCGGCTACAACACTTGGTAAACCCACTGAAGTGGGTTAGGAAGAATAAATTGGTACAGCCTGACGCGGTTGCCAGCAACCTCTATGCCGTTTCATCAGGAAATAATGGTTCTAGAAAGATGATTGGACGTATCGTCAGGGGAAACACATTAATTCTCAGCGCGATGATCCTCATGCTCATTACGTTAATTACGCTTGTTGTTCCGATCCGTGCGCAGTCGCCACAGTCCACCGAGATCATTTTCCCTGCGCCGAATCAGCAGTTGTTCGGATTGGTGTCGATCACAGGCACGGCGAGTCATCCGCAGTTCCAGCGATACAAAGTGGAATTCTCCTCTGAGGAAACGGTGACTCCGGAGTGGTTCTTAATCGGTGAGGTGACGCAGCAGGTCAATAATGGTCCACTGGCGCAGTGGGATACCTCGCAAATTCCCGACGGGCATTACCAACTGCGCTTGCGAGTGATCTTGCGCGATGGCACGGTGCTGCAAGCCACAGTAGCGGGTTTGGTGGTCAGCAATCAGGTGCCGACTGCCCTGCCCACGGCGCTGCAAGCCGCTACCCCGCTACCACCGACGGCAATCCCGACAGAAGGACCAACGCCGACCTCGCTGATCCAGCAGCCGCCGACCAATACGCCCGCACCCTTCAGCCCCACCGATACACCCGATCCCGCTGCGGCGGTGGTGATCAATCCGCCTGCACAGGAGGAGCCACAGCAGCCGTTAGTGGTCGCCTTCGATGCAGTACGCAGTGCCTTCTGCACAGGCGCCTTTTGCTCGCTCGGTGTGTTTGCCGTGATCGGCGTATATGCGCTGTTCCAGTCGCGGATCATGCCTGCGGTGCGCCGCGCCACGGGACGGATCGAATACGAGGAGTGAGGTGGGGAAGAAAAAAGGGTGGGTTACAAACCCACCCCTACAGGTGTCAATTTAAGGATTTGGGTAGAGTAGGTAACTGTTTCCCGGCAATCAATTGCCGGGCTGAACGAACAAAGTCCCTGCGGGACGCCAGCCTTGCAAATGCAAAACGCTGCCTGATCCCGATTGATTGGGCGGTGATGCGCTTAAGTTCACACCTATGGGGTGGGTTAGAAACCCACCCCGACAGGATGATCATTTAATAAATCAGATTATGGTGATGTAGGGGCAGGTGGAAAAACCTGACCTTCTTATTTGCGGAATTCTTCGCGCACGGGGCTGAAGGCTTCGATGATCACGCTGTTTTCCAGCGCCTTCGCCGAGTGGATGACCCCGCCCGAAACCACGGTGGATTGTCCCGCCGTGAGTACGAACGGTTGATCGTTGACCGTGTACTCCATTTTGCCGGAAACCACATAGCTGATCTGTTCGTGCGGATGGCTATGCGGATTGACACTGCCGCCCGCCTCGAACTCGATCTGGAGGATGGTCATATTCGCGCCATCACCAATCGTTTTGCGGCGTCCGCCGTTGCCTAAGGCTACCCATTCAGTCTGTGCAAACATTGTTGATCCTTTCAGATTTTGGGGAAAGATGAATCAATACTATCGAATTATTTCCATGTTTTCGCAGGAAAACAGATCAGACATCTCAGTAAAACCTAGTGAATTACTCGACCAGATGGACATGAGGGTACATCATAAGCTTCGTAGTAGTTAGCATAACTTCCCGTGCTCCATCCGTAAGAGTCTGTAATCTCACCGTCAGGGGAAAACCTGAAGCCTCCCCGCACACCGTTAAAGTAATCCCAGTAAAAAACTCCCGGTAGTTTCAGCTCTAGTTGTTGCTCATTAACTATGCGCTGGAAATCGCGGAAAAATGTTCGCGCCAATCCCTCTAATCGGGCGTATTCAGCAGACGAGAAAACATTAGGATTAGCGTAGTCTCTATTGGTATCAATGATGATGATGACGCTAACTTCATCTGCCTGTTTATAACGTCTTTTAGAGCCATCTGGATAAGTGACTTCAAACCCAATTTCCGCAACATCAAACTGCTCAAGGATATAACCTTGTTTTTCAAGCGCAACACATAGTGACAAGGTATCAGAATTGCCGCGTAAAGGGACATAGTAGTACTCGGCGGGATTTACGAGGACATCAAGAACGGTATTTGTGGTGCATGATGTCATTACCACGCCGAGACAGACAAGCAGAACCACAGATGCACGGCGATTCCACACGCTACTTACGATATTCCTCGCGCACGGGGCTGAAGGCTTCGATGATCACGCTGTTTTCCAGCGCCCTTCCCGAATGGACAATGCCACCGAGCACAACAGTAGACTGACCTGCCGTTAGCACGAAGGTTTTGCCATCGACGGTGTATTCCATCTTGCCGGAGATGATGTAGCCGATTTGTTCGTGCGGATGGCTGTGAGGTGGAACCCCACCCCCAGCCTCGAACTCGAACTGGACGATGGTCATATTTGCGCCGTAACCAACGGTTTTGCGGCGTCCGCTAGTGCCCGCGGGAACCCAATCTGTTTGTGCAAACATTATTCGCCGTCTCCCGCGTCGCCGCCTGTATCACCACCGCTGTCCCCGCCAGTGTCACCACCTGTATCGCCGGAGTCACTGCCCGTATCACCGCCGTCACCTTCATCGGTTGGCGTTTCTTCGCCTTCCTCAATGAAATTGCCGTCGCTGTCAGCAGCGTGGTAGCCTTCCTGATCGTCCGCATCAGCCCACTCTGCGTACATCTGCTCGAAGGTCAATGCTTCGGGCAGTTCGTCCACCGGAAATTCGGTGAAGTAATCGTCCTCAATGGGGTGATCGTCCTCGAGTTCACCAACGGCTTCGATCTCGCCTTCCTCGTCGCCGGGTTGAATCTCGATGCCGCTCTCCTCGCCAGCTTCGATCAAGATTTCCTGATCACCAAACTGTGCGGTAACTTCACCCTCCAGCGTGCGAATCTTCATGCGCGGCGTGCCATCTTCGTCCTCAATATCGAGGAACACCGTGGAGCCGATGGAAAGCTGGACGCCATTCGCCACCAGTTGCAGCTTCTTCTGTCCCTGCGGACTCTGGATCATCACGCCGTCGCCGGGGAGTCCCTGACAGGATTGATTGCCCGTCGTTTGCAGATAGAAGGATTGCATTCCTACCGTACCCGGTGCACCCGCAACGCTAACGTTGCCGAAGGCAATCATGGTAACGGGCGCGCCGGGGTTATTGCCGGGCAGGTTCGCCATCAAGCGCAGCATGGCAACGCCCCAACTGCTGCCATCGTAGCCACTGAGCGCTAGCGACGCCACCGAATTGAGGTCTACTGATTGACCTACCGTAAGCGATGTTCCGCCGTTGATGGTGGCGGAGGGATTACCCAGACAGAGAGTGTTAACGCCGATGTTGGCACACTGGGTGAGAGCGCTGTTCATCGCCGCTCGGAACGTGTCATTGCAGCCTGTTTGCCGCGCTTCTACGGTTGCTGGCATATGAGCCGTGAGCGCAAGTATCACGGCAAGCAGAAGAAAGCCTATCCGAGTGATCCACCGACCAAGGATTCGCGCGTTCATTTGATCTCCCTAAGATTTGCTATTAGTAACGGAACAGCAGTGAATGAGGATCGAACGTTCAGCCCAGTTGTTGAGACGCGGCAGCTAGCATCCTACGTCCGCCTCCCTCTCCAGCCAACCAATCAGGTTAGTCGTAAGTGAGAGGGAGTGCGGTGTGCAGTTAGCTCATCGACAATTCAGCGGCTTGACCACATCATCGGTCTTGACGCCATCGCCAACCGCCAGCAGCGTATACTCAACACCCAGTGAGGTTAGCGTCGTTTTGGCGTAACTCGCAGGCACATCATAGGTGACCGTCCACTTACCATTCTTGATCACCCGCAGCGCAGAGTCATAGGTGTACTCGACCAGACGTGCGATCTTGCCGCCAGTGGTCGGGTCATCAGCGTTGTCTTCACCCTTGAACAGCACATCCGCGCCCTGATAGCCGATGCGCTTGACATCAAGCGGGATGATCGCACCGCCAGCGCCTGCCTCGAACTGCCGTAGATTGAAAATGTTGGGTCCGATCAAGTCGAAGGCGCTCAGCAGATCGACAAGCTGCTGCTCGACTGCCGGATCGCTCACTGATTGGGAAGTACAAGCGTCTCGATCAGGCACTCGATAGGCGACACCATCCAACACCACGATAGTGACACCGCCGGAAACACCAGTCTGCGCCAACAGATCGGAGACTAATGTTCCGGTCTGCCCTGTTCCCAAACCAAGCTGGAAGCCGTTATTGGAGTCGGAGAGCGAGATGATGTACTGCGCTTTCAGTGGGCTGCGCTGGATCGTGCCGCGAATGTCGAAGGTGGCACGGAACTTTTGATTGGTACTGCTAACCCCTTCAAAGGAGATTTTGAAGAGGAACTTGCGCGCGTTGAGCTGCACCACGTTTTGCGAGTTGATGTCCACCGTCGGTTCGGGCGTCAGCGTGAAGGTAGGCGTCAACGTCGGCGTCGGCGGGATGTCGGTACTAGTCGGCTGCGCGGTATCCGTTGGCACGGTGGGCGCTTCCGTCGGCGTCTCGGTGGGACCACCCGGCGTGTTCGTCGGTGCGGGTGTGAAGGTTAGCGAGGGCGTCAGGGTGAGCGTAGGCGTGTCGCTGGGCAGCGGCGATGCCGTGAAGGTCGGTCCCACAGTGGGCGCGGGGTTGCGGATAATACGATCCAATTCACCACGCGCAGGATTGGCATACAGATTGATCAGTTCGTCGGCTTGCATCAGCAAGAAGTTGGGTCCGCCTTTGGCATCAACTTTGTTCTTGAAGTCGCCCGCGTCGCGGCTGCTGCAAATATCGGTGTAAGCGGTTTTGGCTTCGTAATACTTGGCAGTTGCGTCATTGATCAGGACATTGACTGGCTCAAGGTCGGGATAAGTGATCTTGTCGATCTCGGCAAGCTGGACGGGGGCTAGTGTACTGTCGTCATCCAGCGGATCGCAGGTGGGCTGCACACCCAAGCCGTAATTGCCGGGGATACCCGCGCCGAGGCTGCGGATCTTCTGACCGTTGAGCGTGATAATGTCGAGGCGTCGAGCGAAATTCGTCCAGTGTTCTTCGCGCGGCAGCGAGGGGATCGAAGCGGCTTGCCCGCCGAAGGGCAGCACCAGTTGTCCGCTGATCAAGCGGTAAGCGATCAGTGCGATATTGGCGATCACGGTGAGCACTAGCAGCGCCGTGAGAACGCGTCGCAAGGTGCGCAGCAGTCCGCCACCGCCACTAGCGCCAGCTAAGGGCGTGCCGCGTCCTTCCATCGCTGCCATCGCCGCCGCGTAACTTGGCTTCTGCTGCTCAAGGCGACGGAAGGCGCGTAAGGCGTCAGCGGTGGCTTTCCGCACCCGTTTGTCGTTGGTGCTCTGATACACCTTGACCAGAGAGGCAATCGCTCCGGTATCTCCCAATTCCGCCAATTCCCGCGCCGCTTGAATCTGCGCGGGTGGAACACCGCTTTCCAACCGTTCGATGAGATCGGTTAGTAGGAATAAGTTATCTACGTCGCCCTGTGCCATGCACTTCTTCCTTCGCGTGCCTCAATAGTGTTTGTGAATACCTAGCGCACCGTAAACTTACAGCTTCCGGTGTTGGTTTCCTCCTCGCCGCCGGGACCAAAGGAGGAGGTACCATCTTCTACGCGCTGAGTCCACGATAACTTGTAGTCGATGGTGTACTCGCCCGCTTCCAACTGACCCACCGGAACCAGCCATTTGACCTCATAGCGGGTGGCGCTGTAGCGATGTACCGCCGTGCGGTAATTGCGCCACTCTTCCAGCGCTTTGCCGTTAAGCTTGATCTCGTAGATGGCGTAATCGATCTGATCTTGAATTTGCTCCGGTGTGGTAGCTTCCCACGTCCAGTAGACAGTCACCTCGCTGCTGCTATTCACCGTCTTATTTCCGGCAGTTGCAGCGAAGGCGGGCAGATCGCAGTATGCCAGAATGTCGCCCGTGCGGGTGGCTCGCCACGTCAGCGTCGGGACGGGGGTAGGCGGCGCAGGTGGCAAAGTCGCCAGCGCGACGGCGGTCAACTGCGGCGGCGGCAGCACTTGCACCGCTTCACTATCTGTATCGATCAGGTTTGCCTGCACCCAACCGCTGCGTCCATCATCCAAGCGCACAAGGAACCATTCTTGCGTATCGTTATAGCTCAGGATCGTCAATTCCGTACCCTGTGCCAATTGATCTTGCGCCTCGAAATCTCTGCCCGGTCCGGTACGGAAATTAGCCGTCGAGCGCACCGTGCCACGTACCGCTGGAATCGCCGTTGCCGTCGGTGCCGTGGTAGGGATGAACGGCGTGGGCGTCAGCGAGGCGGGCAGCGTCTCCGACGGGATCGGCGTGGCGGTGGGAATCAGCGTCGCCGTGAACCGTGGCGTCATGCTGACAATCGGCGCAATGGTAATGGTTGGCTCTGAGGTCAGGATGACAAACTGCGTCGCCACCTTTTGCCCGTTGAGACCACAGCCCGCTGCCGTCAGCGACAACCCCGCGATGATCAATACTAAGAAGCGACCAACGCTCTTTTGTCGTCTATTGCGCTGCCCTTGCCCGAATTGTGTGGATGTGGATGCCACGTCTTCGTCCTCGCCTCGCCTTAAAAACCGCAATTTCAGGCAACAGATTAGCAGCAAACCCGCGTTACGACAAATGCACTTACTTTCCTCGCTTAACCCCACCAACTATACGCCGGACTTAGAACGTGTAAAATAACATCTACAAAACAGAGTTTGACGAAAGAATATTGGAATTGGAATTATCCTTATGCAGCCATTAACCGAACAACCTGACCGCGAACGCCGCCTGCGGATCATCGTGGCGCTAGTAGGGGTAGCGGTCATGATCGTGCTGGTGGGGATGTGTACGACCCTGTTCTCCGTGATCCCTGCTTCGATTGATTTCGGGTACAGCAGCCCGACGCCTGATATTCCGGTCACGGGCACAGTCGGCAGGATTGCGGGTATGACCACACCCCCGGACGCTGACGTATTTTCGCAGCAGCCGCGCCCCCTCGGTGGTGGCACCTTCGATTACCGCACACGATTGCGCCCGCAGCAAATCTACAACTTCTACGTCGCTACGCTGGAATTACGTGGAGGCTGGACGCCCGGACAGAATCAGCACATCCTAGAAAACGAGGCGCACTTCCGCTTCTACTCCACTTACGTGCCGCGCCTGTCGCTATTCGATGTCAAGTGCGATGCCGTATACTGCACTGTTCATGTGGATTACTAAGGCTAAGCTCTCAGCGTTTAAGACATCCCCCTTCACATTAGCGACGCTAACCTATACATTGCTCAGCGTAATTCTGCTGTTTCCGCTGTTGATCGATCTCGGCGGCAAAGTAGCGGGTTACGACTTCTTCCATTTTCACTGGAATTTCTGGTGGATCCAACACGCTTTGAGCGCAGGGCAGGATATTTACCAGACGAATTATGTGTTGTTCCCTTTCACCACCAACCTGAGCTATCACACCCTAGCCATATCATGGTATCCGCTGTGGGCGCTGCTACAGCCGTTGATAGGCACGATTGCCAGCGTGAACGTGATTATCTTGATTGGCTGCTGGCTCAATGGGATGGCGCTGTTCGCTTTCTTACGCAGCGAGAAAATCCCAGTTGGCTTGGCGTTGATCGGTGGTGCGGCGCTGCAATCGCTGCCTACCGTGCGCTACTTCCTGTACAACACTCACCTCAACCTGATGGCGTGGTTCTGGATACCGCTGCAACTGTTGATCTGGAAGCAGATCTTGCGGGCGGTTGAGCGCAAGCCATCGCGGGCTGTTTTCTGGACGCTTGTTCAGGGCATAGCGATCTGGCTGATGGTGTTAACTGACTTACAATGGATCATCTTCTTGGCGTTTGTGCTGATCCCGTACGCGCTCCTGACCATTTGGCGGATCAGGCAGCGACGGCAGCAACTTGCCTTAATGCTGCTGACGGCAGGAGGGATCAGCGTTGCTCATGCGCTGGCGCTGCTATGGTACGCAGGTCCGCCGCCGAGCATCCTCGCCTTTCATGGTGTGCTTGTGCCCGGCAACGTCGAGTCCCGTCCGGGTATCCCTTTTCCCGATGGCTTGATACGCTTGCTGGATCACTGGTGGGAGTGGAATCACCCCTCGCTCGGCGGCTTCATCACCTTAATGCTGCTGTTTGCCCTGCTGATCACGGTCTGGCGACGTAAACACAGCGTGAGAGCCGACCAAGCTCAGGTCAACAGTAAGGGTAACGACGCCCTGTTCTGGTCCCTGATCATGCTGCCGCCGCTGATCCTCAGCCTAGGTCCCACGCTCACAATCGCCGGGCAAGCGATTCCGCTGCCGTTTCGCTGGCTGTTCACGCTAACTAGCGGAATGTTCTGGATGCCGTGGCGGTTAGCGCCGATTTTCGCCATCGCCGCAATTATTGCTGCTGCCAAACTGCTTACCAACTGGTTTGCGGAATTATCGGTGCGGCAGCGGATGTTTTTCATGTTGATCAGCGGTGTCGTGCTTGCCGTCAGCGCGGGAATCTTCTCCTATGCTCCGCTCTCGGATGCACCCGCCAACTACGACTTCTACACGACGATACGCGAGGATGGTGCGCCGGACTACGTGGTGGTGGAAGTGCCAGTTGCGGCAGGTACGGGCGAGGTCATCCTCGGCGATCCGCGTGCAGTAGCGCTGCAATACTACGGCATCGTTCACCAGCGCCGCATGATCAATGGTTTTGTGGCACGCGCCCCGCTGGAAAATATCTGGTGGCTGAATACCGATCACCCATTGATGAGCTGGCTTGGTCAGCGCCGTGTCCTCGATCCGGCAGAAGCCGATAGCGAACTACGCCAGTTGATCCCCGAATGGCATATCGGCTATTTTGTCATCCATCAAGAGTTGATCGGCGAGGAGAATCCGGCAAACGAGGAGATTCTGGCATTCTTCAACGCGCGCCCCGATCTGGTGTGCCCACTGTGGATCGAAGGCAAAATCGTGGTCTATCGTACCAGCGCACATCCGGCGGGCTGTCCGGCGCAACCACGCACTCCCAGCGCGC
The DNA here is from genome assembly GCA_019637555.1 of Anaerolineae bacterium. Classification (GTDB taxonomy): domain Bacteria; phylum Chloroflexota; class Anaerolineae; order Aggregatilineales; family UBA2796; genus JAHBVK01. The sequence goes on along the minus strand of JAHBVK010000071.1, from coordinate 4,562 downwards.
AAGTAAATAGCGGCTACGAAATCGACCTCGGCGGCGCTGGCGATGAGCGCTTCATCGGTTCAGGTTGGTATCATCAGGAAGCTGTGCCCGGTACGCTGGTGCGCTGGATGGGAGCGGGAGAGGCACTGCTGTACGGCGATGTGCCGCCAGTTCGCTACGATTTGACGGTGAAGGCACAGGCGTATGCACGCACGAGAATACTCACCGTCAAGGTCAATGGCATGACCATTGGCTCACAACCTGTGCCAGCAGATCATCTTGCGTTGCTCACCTTTGACCTGCCAGCCGCCGCGTTAGGCACAGGCGATCACGTCAGCATCGGCTTGATCGCTGACAGTGCCGACTCACCACTTGATTTAGGCTTAGGAGTAGATGAACGCAAGCTGGCGATTATGATCGATTGGGTTCGGTTCGAGAGGTAGAGTAAGGCTGTACCTTGTTGTACAAGCCCTGCCGCCAATTGCTGCGGACTTCAAACATCTCACCCAGAATGCCGAGCGAATCTTGAATCAGGCGCATCTTGCTTTCGGGATCGTAATACCAGTTGATCGGCACTTCAATGATGCGATAACCGCGTTTTCTGGCGATGTACAGCAATTCGATGTCAAAGCCGATGCCGTTCATGCGCTGCACCGTGAATAGATCTTCGGCGGCTTCGCGCTTGAACATTTTGAAGCCGCACTGCGTATCCTCGAAGCCGCGCAGCGCGATTACTTTGATCAACAGGTTGTTGATCCGCCCCATGACGTGACGCACCCACGGCTCACCGATGCGCCGTGCACCCTTTGCCTCGCGGCTGGCGATTGCCACATCGACACTGCCATCGATCTGCGGTGGCAGAAATTTGACGATCTCCTCAATGGGCATGGAGAGGTCAGCATCGCAGATGAAGCGGTACTCGCCGCGTGCTTCCAGCATCCCGCGGCGCACCGCCCGACCCTTACCGCGCGGCTCTCCGGCAAACAACCGCACATAGGGATGCTGCTGCGCGAAGTCTTGCACCACCTTCACCGTATCATCGGTGCTGCCGTTTTCTACCACTACGATTTCGGCGCTGTAAGCCTGAGTCTTAAGGAAAGAATCGATCTTCGCCAAGCTGACGGGTAAACGTCCGGCTTCGTTCAGTGCTGGAATTACTATGCTGAGGAAAGGTCGTTCGCTGGTTATGTGAGATTGCACGCGATGTAGCTCCTAAGAGCACCAATTATCCACTTTTAGCCGATTTTTGCATGGGTGAAGAGAGGGGCAGTCGTACAATCGGCGGAAAGGCGTTTCTTGCCTACGAACGATCTAATGTCTAAAGAGCGGGGAAGCACACAAACGGGAAGTGAAGGCGGGAAGAACAGCGGGCTGAAAAGATAACACAGTAATGAATTGCCGTGCTGAACGAACGAAGTCCCTGCGGGACTCAAATTTCGGTTCTAACCTGCGTCAGTGCGTTACTAGCGAGTTGTAGCCGGAGGTTCAAAAACCTCCGGTCTACCCTAATATCTCGGCAAAGGTCTTTACTTATCGCGGATCACGCCGCTGCCATACTCGCCGCTGGAGTAGACATAAACGTGATTGACGATCTTGCCTTCTTTATCGGGTTTGGCAGTGGCGAACCACTTGTACAGGTAACTGGCATCGCTGATCGTCAGGTTGACGCAGCCGTGACTCTGGCGGTAGCCGAACAGATCGTGCCAGTAAGTGCCATGCAAACTATAGCTGCCATCGAAGTACATCACCCAAGGGACGCTTTGCAGGGCATAGGCTTCGGGTGCGCCCGCCGCGCCGGACATACCATCGCGTTCCAGCTTTGCCCAGACCGCGAATACGCCTTCCTGTGTATCATGTTTCGGTACACCACTGGCGACCAGTGTAGCGAACACGGGTACGTCATCCTCATAGGCGACCAGAGTCTGCTCATACAGATCGACAGCGACCCAGTGCCCGTTGACTACCTTGCCATCCGCATCTTTGGGCGCTTGCGTCGGCAGGACGACGGAGAGGAAGGTCTGCTTGACCCACTGGTTCGGACCAATCATGTACCACGTCCAACCATCAGCATCAACGGCTTCCGCGAACAGGTTGACCACCTCATAACGCTTGAGCCAACGCTTGGTGTTTTTGGAAGCAGCTCCGCCGGGAACTTCCGATGTATAGATGGTGCTCTTATCCAGCACGAAGGCGAAGGGATACTTTAAGCCATCGTTGATTTTGACGCCGTGAAAGATCGACGGCTCGCTGTACTTGGCGGCATCGCGGGAAATCCAGCGCCCGCCTTCGATCCGCAGCCAACCATCCACACTCACGTCAATGGCGTTGACGAAGTTGAAGCCTGCCGGATACTGACCGACTACCGTGCCGCCCGGTGAATCATAGAGATCGGTGGCGTTCGGTCCGATCTTCCAGAAGCTGTAGCGGTTCATGGTTGCCAGATCGAGATCGATGCCTTCGACATTTGGCGGCGTCGGGAACGCGGCGATCATGGCTTCACATGCCTTCGAGAGTGGCTTGCCCGCGTTATCTTTGGCACAAACGGTTGGATTGAAGTCCAACGCGGCGGCGGGTGTGGTGTCGGTGGTAACGGCGATGATCGGAGCGATCAGCGCGGCGATCAGCAAATATCTAACAATCCGCTTCATAGACTCGTAACTCTCCCCACAATAAAGTAGACAAGATTGTAGTGATCCTTACCCTTTGTTTCCAGAGAATTTGCTGCGCCGTAGAGAAATCGTCATATGAAAATTGACCTCACCCCGACGGGATTGAACTAAGTTCGTGCCTTGCAAGCGCCGGAAGCTAAAGCAATCCGGCTACAAATTCAGACAATAAAAAGACGGCTGAAGCCGCCTCCCATTGCGATGACTACCACTAGTAACTAATCAACGGTTGTTTATTGAAGCCGACTTCAGTCGGCTTTTGCGTATTTGCCTATAGCCGGATGTTTTAAGGCTTGTCCGGAGTTTATTTAGCTGCTTGCCGCAGATGCAAGGGGTTCAAAACCCGTTGCTACAACACTCTGGGAACCCTCTTTAGAGGGTTCCCCAAAGATCACGTTTTGCTGCTAACCCACTTCAGTGGGTTTACTAAGTGTTGTAGCCGGAGGTTTCAACCTCCGGTCTACCGCAGAGTCAGCTAAAGAAACTCCGGACAAGCCTTTTTGCCTCCGATTATCAATCCGCGGTCTAACGCCTAAACTTAATGCCAATAGGTGATCGCAACCAGACGGGAACCAACGCCGACGCGACGGTGTACTCTGCGAAACCACAACAGTTCAATGGGAGGTTGGGATGGTCAAACTTAGACTAATGCTTGCACTATTGTTGTGCTGCTTGAGCGTTCTCGCCATTGGTGTGACGCCAACTCGCGCCAAGATGTACACCGGAATCAGTAATGCAGTCTGGTCGCCAGATGGCAAGCAGATCGCTTTCACCTATTCAGATATTCAGATGGGCAGCCAAACGCCGACAATATCGGCGCTGTATGTGATGAACGTGAACGGCGACAAAGCGACCAAACTTGTCAACAGCAACGTGGATTCGTTCGCGTGGTCGCCTGATAGCACGCAGATCGCCTATGGCAGCACGATCAGCAGCGGAATTTCGGTGGTCACTGTGAAGGAACTAACGGTCAAGCAGCTTTCCAAATTAGGTCGCTTCCCCACGTGGACGGCAGATGGCAAATCGATCCGCTACCTCGATCCACATTACAACCTGTTTCAGATGGCAGCAGATGGATCGGACGCGCAGAGCGTGGTGGGCATCAAGGCGGCATTGGCGGATGTATGGTCGGTGGCGTGGTCGCCGGATCGGAATGCAGTCGCCTTCGTCTCGCCAGAGAGCAAAGGCAATACCTATACGCTGCACGTGATCGATGACCAAGGCTTGCACAACCTCGCCACTGGATCATCAGTAGGCGGTCCGATCTCGTGGTCGCCCGATGGTACGCAAGTAGTCGCCACTGCGTCCTGCAGCAAAATCACCTACGCGCTGTGCAAGATCGATCTCAACGGCGGTGAGATGGAGTTGGTGGGTGTGGGCTGGCTGCCTCAGTGGTCGCCAGATGGCAAGCAGATCGCTTACGCCAAAGACAGCCAGTTGTGTCTGGTCAGCACTGCTGATGGCGCGGAACGCTGCCTGACCGAGAAGCAGGTGAACGCGCAGCTCACGATCCACAGTTGGTCGCCAGACAGCCGCTATGTGCTGGTCAGCCGCGCCTTCATGCCTTCAGGCAACAGCGGAGATTACCGCATGGACTACACGACGTTAATTGTGGATGTGAACGCTGGCACGGTGCGCCGCTGGTTGGACAATTACATGATCGCGGCGAGTGCGGCGAGTAAGTGAGGGTTAGCTCACCCCGACGCTTCGCGTTTGTCCATAACTGAAAGCGACATTCAATGCGGCTAAACTGAGCAGAGGGTAGGTTTCCAAACCTACCCCTACAAGACGGCAATTCGATGACAATGCGGCAGTAGGGGCGGGTTTCTACCCCACCCGCTTGCCAATCCAATCACCTTAGCGCCGTGATGCCTAAAAGAATCCTCGCTTCTTCAGCAGTACCAGAACGCCCACCGC
>JAHBVK010000070.1 GCA_019637555.1 Anaerolineae bacterium | reverse complement strand
ATGGCGTTTGGTGCGATGGATGCGGCGAAAGCAGCAGGACTCACGATTGGCAAAGATATTTCTATCGTCGGTTTCGACGATATTTACATGGCATCGCAGATGTATCCGCCGTTGACTACCGTGAGGCAGCCGATGGCAGCAATGGGTGAAACAGCGTTAGAGATGCTCGTGACGCTGATTCAAGGGCGCACCGTTCTGAACTTGCGCCAAGAGTTACCAACTGAACTAGTTATTCGTGCATCGACGGGACGCGCGCCATAACACGGCAGCGCAAATTCGACCGTCGGTTTTTTGTAAACAACGCATGGGGCTTGCAAGTGAATTCGTAGCAGAGAGGAGGCAGTTGCTACAGCAATATTAGGAACCCAAGAGTTAAGCAACAACTAACTGGGTAACACCACATCTAATCACTTTCTGAGAGGATCAAATGAAACATTCAAGACGCTTTCTAATTGCCGTTCTGGCGGTGGCACTGGTGCTGATGGCTGTCAGTTCCGTCCGCGCTCAGGACAAAGTCACCGTTACATGGTGGCACATCAACACTGGTGATCCCGGTCTGACCGATTGGCAGACGATGGCTGATAAATATATGGCGGATCACCCCAACGTTTCCATCGAAATTACCGTGCTAGCAAACGAGGATTTCAAAGCTCGTCTGGCTACCGTGATGCAGGGCGGTGATCCCCCCGATCTGTTCCAGAGCTGGGGCGGTGGTGTGCTGCGCGCGTTTGCTGAAGCTGGTCTGGTACGCGACATCAGCGCACAGCTAGAAGGCGAATGGAAGGATTCATTCGCGGCTCAATCGGCGTTGGCGCTGTATGCTGATGCCAATGGCACCTATGGTGTACCCTGGACGTGGGGCGCTGTTGGTTTCTTCTACAACAAGGCTCTATTCGCCAAGGCTGGCATCGATACTCCGCCCGCAACGTGGTCAGAGTTCCTAACTGATGTGCAGAAGCTCAAGGATGCTGGCATTCAGCCAATTTCGTTGGGTGAATCTGAAAAGTGGCCCGGTCACTTCTGGTGGGTTTATCTAGCGGTGCGCATCGGTGGTCAGGAAGCCTTTGATGCGGCATATGGTCGTACGGGCAGCTTCGCTGACGCTCCGTATGTGGAAGCTGGCAAGAAACTGCAGGAACTGATCGCGCTTGAGCCATTCGCTGATGGTTTCCTCGGTTTGACCTACAACGATCAGTCCGCAGCGATGGGCAATGGTGAAGCCGCGATGGAACTGATGGGTCAGTGGGCACCTGACGTTGAGCGCAGCAACAGCGCCAGCGGTGAGGGTCTGGGTGAAGACCTCGGTTGGTTCCCCTTCCCCGCCGTTGAAGGTGGCAAGGGCGATCCGTCTGATGTGATGGGTGGCGGCGACGGTTTTGCTGTCGGCAAGAACGCTGAAGATGAAGCCGTTGACTTCCTGCGCTTCCTGACCAGCAAAGAGAATCAACTCACCATGGTGGGTACTGGTTCCGTTGGTGGTCCAGTCATCGTCGGTACCGAAGAGTCGGTGAAGGCACCACTCGATCAGGTGATGGCTGCTCGTAACAACGCGAAATACTTCCAGCTCTACTACGACCAATTCCTGCCACCCGCCGTTGGTGAGGCAGTAAACGACGCAGTAGAAACGCTGTTCGCCGGCACGGCTTCGCCTGAGGAAGCTGCCCAAGCTATCGAAGATGTAGCTGCTGTTGAACTGCAGAAGTAAGTCTATAACGTAGATCACTGGTCATGAGTATGAAGGGCTTCGCTCTCGGCTCTTCATACTCATATCCATGACCATCAACCATTGATATTTCAACAGTCATTCAATCATTTTGGTTTGCACGCTTAAACAGAGATAAGTCCTATGGCAGTTTCAGACACCCGTGTTCTTCCCCGGCAGCATTCACAGGAACGACAAAAACTCAACCGCAGTATTTCTAAGATGACTGCTGTGACACTGCTCGTACTGCCGGGATTTGCTCTGTTCCTCATCTTTCTGATCATTCCCGTTGTGCAAGCAGCGTTTTACAGCTTGTACAAATGGAATGGGTTGGGCGCACTAACTGATTTTGTAGGTATCGATAATTTTGTGCGCTTGCTTAACCACAAAATTTTCATCGGCGCACTACAGCACACACTGATCATTGTGACTCTGTCGCTGCTGGTACAGTTGCCAGTGGCGCTCGGATTGGCGTTACTAGTCGGGCGTGGTAACCTGCGCGGCAAAAAGCTGTTCCGCATGATCTTTTTCGTGCCGTTTGTGTTCTCCGACCCGATCACCGCGATCATCTGGCGTTATGTCTACCACAAAGATGGTTTAATCAATACGGTTGCTTCTTCTCTGCTGCCCGGGTTTCACTCTCAGACATGGTTAGGCTTGCCGGATATGGCGCTGTTCGCCATTTTCATCGTGCTGACGTGGAAATATTTCGGACTGCATATGATCCTGTACATGGCGGCATTGCAGGGCGTACCCAAAGAATTGGAAGATGCGGCGCGGATTGACGGCGCCACCGAGATTAATGTGCTGCGCCACGTGACGATCCCACTTATTGGCAGCACCATTCGCCTGACGGTGTATCTCTCCGTCCTCGGCTCGCTGCAGCAGTTCTTGCTAGTGTGGGTGCTCACGGAAGGTGGTCCGGTCAATGCGACCGAGACAATTGCCACCTACATGTACAAATTTGGTTTTCAACGGTTCGCGCTCGGCTATGGCAGCGCGGTAGCGGTAGTGCTGCTGTGCATGACGCTGATATTCTCATTGGGTTATCAGCGCGCCGTTATGCGCCAAGATTTTGCGGAGTAAGGAAACAAGGTAAGGGTAAGGACACTAAACAATGCTTGAAAGAAAGTACCTACTACCATCGCTCCGCTATATTGTATTGGTCGCGGTATCGCTGTTCATGGCGGGACCAATCTTGACCGCGTTTCTAGGCAGCATTCGGACGACGGGCGAATTTCTGGCGCAGCCCTTTGGACTTCCTGTGAGTGGAATCCACTGGGAAAACTACACAACTATTCTGCAGTCACCAACCTTCTGGCGCGCGCTTGGTAACAGCGCCTATATCACCATTGCAACGACTTTACTGGTGGTAACGCTGGCAAGTATGCTGGCATTGGTATTTGCCCGCATTCGCTTCACTGGACGCAGCTTTTTGTTCAATATTCTTACATTAGGCTTGCTGTTCCCGCTCGTAGTCGCCATCCTGCCCGTATTCATCCAGATCCGTCAGTTCGGGCTGCTGGATAACGTGTGGGGTGTGATTCTGCCACTGACCACCTTTGGCATGCCGGGGGCGGTGGTGATCTTGCGTGGCTTCTTCCGCGCGATCCCCAATGAACTGGAAGATGCTGCTTACATTGATGGCTGCTCGACTTTCTCCTTCTTCCTGTATATCTTGCTGCCGCTGGCACGTCCGGCTATCGCCGCCGTCGCTACGCTACAGGTGATCTACAGTTGGAATGAATTCTTGCTGCCGTTGATCGTGTTGAATGATCCAAATCGCTGGCCCCTGCCGCTGGGCATGATGCAGTTCCAAGGTCAGTTCTCTACGGATTGGGCATTGATCATGGCTTACGTGATGATCCTGATCGTCCCGGCGATAGTCTTTTACCTGTTCACCGAACGCTTCATTGTCACTGGATTAACTGGTGGCGAACTCAAGGGATAGATTAGCATGACACCGACAACCGCACGCTACCGAAACGCCACGCTGTCCGTTGAGGAGCGTGTGAACGATTTGATGGCACAGATGACGCTCGATGAAAAGATCGCGCAGTTAGGTAGTTATTACGGATATCAACTACTGGAAGGCATCGAGTTCTCAGCCGATAAAGCCAACAAGTTGATTAAAGATGGCATCGGGCAGATCACGCGTGTTGGTGGTGCAACCAATGTGCGTCCAGTAGAAAGTGCCATCTTAGCCAACGCAATTCAAAAGTATCTGGTTGAGAACACGCGGTTAGGCATACCCGCAGTCATCCACGAAGAATGTTGTAGTGGATACATGGCGCGCGGCGCAACGGTCTTTCCACAGGCAATCGGTATCGCCAGCACATGGGATCCTGAACTGGTGGAGCAAATGGCGGCGGTGATCAAGACGCAGATGCGTTCAGTAGGTGGTCATCATGCCCTTGCGCCCGTCTTAGATGTGGCGCGTGACGCACGCTGGGGACGCGTCGAGGAGACGTTCGGTGAAGACCCCTATTTGATCGGCGCGTTGGGCGTGGCGTATATTCGCGGGCTGCAAGGCGCTGATTTCAAGAGCGGAATCATTGCTACAGGTAAACATTTCGTAGGCTATGGGATGTCCGAAGGTGGCTTGAATTGGGCACCTCCACATCTCACATGGCGCGAACTGCGCGAGGTCTACTTATTCCCCTTCGAGGCGGCAGTGCGGGAGGGGAAACTCGCCTCCATGATGAATGCCTACCACGAACTTGATGGCGTGCCCTGTGGCAGTTCCAAAGAACTGCTAACAGATATTCTGCGCGCGGAGTGGGGCTTTGACGGCACAGTAGTATCGGACTACTTCGCCGTGAATATGCTTCATGAATACCATCATATCAGCACAGATAAGGCGGAATCGGCTGGTCTGGCACTGGAAGCTGGCATCGACGTGGAACTGCCCTCCACCGACAACTACGGCGATCCGCTACGTGATGCCATTCAGCAAGGTAAGCTGCCTGAATCACTGGTCGATGTGGCACTTCGGCGCGTGCTGAAGCAGAAGTTTGAACTAGGGTTGTTTGAGGATCCATACGTAGACACCAGAACAATCCAGTTTGACACGGCAGAACAACGGCAGTTAGCGCGACAGATAGCACAGAAATCGATTGTCCTGCTCAAGAATGAGGGCAACATTCTGCCCTTGAGTAAAGCAATCGAGTCGGTTGCCGTGATCGGTCCGAATGCGGACAGCATCCGAAATCTCTTTGGTGATTATGCTTACCCCGCGCATATCGAAACATTGATGGAACTTAGCCATGCAAATGTATTTAATCAACCTGTGCCCGAACGGATCGACGGCGCGGATGATTTCGTCACGGCGATCAGCTTGCTGACGGCGATCAAAGATAAGGTTGGTGCGAACGCGCACGTACATTATGCCAAAGGCTGCAATGTGCTAGATACATCCACCGCTGGATTTGCGGAGGCAGTTGAGGCGGCACGCCAATCACAGCTTGCTATCGTAGTGGTTGGTGACAAGGGTGGCTTGGCAGATGATTGCACCAGCGGTGAAGCCCGTGACCGCGCAGATCTTGATCTACCGGGTATACAGGGGCAGTTGGTGACTGCCATTCTGGATACGGGTACACCAGTCATCGTGGTGCTGATCAACGGCAGACCCGTCAGCTTGGGCGACATCGCAGATCGCGCGGCTGCCATACTGGAAGCATGGTTCCCTTCGGAGGAAGGTGCGAATGCGATTGCCGACGTGCTGTTCGGCGATGCGAATCCGGGCGGCAAGCTGCCGATTACGTTCCCACGTTCGGTGGGACAGGTGCCGATTTTCTACGGACATCGCCCATCGGGTGGACGTTCGCACTGGAAAGAAGACTACGTTGAAACGAGCGTCAAACCGCTATATCCGTTTGGCTTTGGTCTGAGTTATACCTGCTTCGATTACTCGAATCTGCGTATTGAGCCAGCAACTCCCAAAGTCGGTGAAGAGGTCACGATCAGCGTTGATGTAAGCAACACTGGAGAGCGTACCGGTGATGAGATAGTGCAGATCTATACCCATCAAAACGTGCGCCATGTTACCCGTCCAGTGAAGGAGCTGAAGGGCTTCAAACGGCTGACCCTCGAACCGGGACAGACGCGCACAGTCACCTTCAAGTTGAAGGTAAATCAGTTGGGCTTCTACGATCAGAAGTTGGCTTATGTGGTTGAGCCGGGACGAGTCGATGTTATGATCGGCAGTTCGTCAGCAGATATTCGTTGCAGCAGTCCAATCGAGATATTGGGTGAGAAAACGAATATCAGTCAGAGCAAGGTGTTTTTCAGTAAGGCAACCGTATCGTAAGTCGCTATCTCTGTTTACTTGGTGCAGAACCTCCAGATAGAAGCCCGCAAGTAGCGGGCTTCTTTTTTGCACGGCGCCGCCCAAAAAGCTAACGCTTGACGATAAACTAAAGTTCGATGATAATCAAATTTGATGTTTATCGAAATGAGGGCACGAGGATATCATGGGCAGTCGTCAGCAAGCAGGTATTTTAGAGTTGTTGAAGGCGTTGGCAGATGACAGCCGATTGACGATGCTGCGCTTATTAAATGAGCGCGAATACTCAGTCGGGGAACTAGCAGCACGCGTAGAGTTGGGGGAGCCGACGGTCTCGCACCATCTGGCGCGACTGCGTGAAGTGGGTCTGGTAACGCTGCGGATGGCAGGCAACCAACGTTTCTATCAGCTTCACGCTGGCGGGTTAGCGCGATTCAAACAATTGATGTCTACGCTTGAGCAGATGCCAGCAGCCCCAGAATCCGTAGAGTCAGATGATCGCTGGATCGAGGCACTGGGATGGAGCGCCGACGATCAGGAAGTGCTGAAGAAATACACACAAAATGGACGGATTACCTCGTTGCCTAGCAGGCAGAAGCAGACGCTGGTGCTGCTGCGCTGGCTAGCGACAAAGTTTCAGCCGGATACGCTGTACACCGAGTTGCAGGTAAACGCGATCATCAAAGCGGTGTACGAGCACGATTTCGTAAGTCTACGTCGCGATCTGGTGGATTTCGGGTATTTGCGGCGTGAACGTGGAGGAGGAAAGTATTGGCTCGCGCCAAGTGAAAGTGAGGGAGAAGCAGCGCAGAAATAGGCTGGGCAGTGATGCACCGGCACCACTGCCCATATTGTTAGGATACTCGCCTCTATGTTTTGTCTGACTCGCGTGCGGGTTGCAAGTTAATTCGTGGTCAGTTGGCGGATGGTAGCAACTTCGCGGGTATCGTAAGGTGAGCCATCAGCGCGGAAAATGTCGTGAAACCAGAGAGGTGGCTCATCGGCGTCCAGCGGTGTACCCCATGCGAAGATCGTATTGGTCTTACCTGCAACTAACCCCCAGTTATAGCACCCAACATTCTCGCGCTTAAAGACTGGCAGACAGGTCTCGAACAGGCTGTCGCGGGTACGCGCCATGTATTCGGTGCAGATCAGCGGACGGTTGTATTTACGTAACTCGTTGATTTGCGCTTGCAGATGCGCGGCTTCCGAATAGTTATGGAAAGTGATTATGTCGGAGGAATCCGCCATGAAATCGTTCATGGGGGATTCCGACCACCACAATCCTGTCGTAAGCGGCTGCGAGGGGCGAACCTGCCACGCCCAAGCAAAGACGCTGCGTAATAGCGGGAAGGTTTGAGCACCAAGATCGCGGTTGCCGGGTTCGTTGTACAAATCCCACATCAAGATGCGTGAATCGTCGCTAAAGGCGGTGAGCAGCTCTTTGACATAGACTTCCAAGCGTCCGTTTTCCGCGCCGGAGATAACCAGATCATTGCCGGGACTTTGCACCCAACCGGAGTTGTGCGTGCCGCGAATCGGCACAGGTTGCAGTCCCGGCTTGGGATCGCGGTTCCAACAATCATCGAAAATTGTGAACAGCGGTTTGATGCCTTTCGTCGCTGAGATTTCGAGGAACCGGTTGATGTGAGCGATGAAAGCATCCTTCTCCGTTGTCCACAGTAAATCGTGCAGGTAGACCCGCACGGTGTTCATACCGAGATCAGCCGCCCAGCCCAGTTCGCGTTCGATGGTAACGGGATCGAAGGTGCTGCTCTGCCACATCTCAAGCTGGTTGATGGCAGTACTAGGAATGAAATTGCAGCCAACCAGCCAAGGCTGCTGCGCGTACCAGCTATTCGCTTCTTCTGTTGTCCAGCGTTGCATAGATAATCCTGAAGGAAGATAAATTACTCAATTCGAGTTCGGTGAGATGGTTTTCAGAGTACCAAATGTCGGCTGGTTCGACAAAGAAAATGGCATCTTTGCTATCGATTTGTTGCATGCAATAGCGTGGAGTGTCAGCTAACCAATATTCATGGGCAGTTGCCGTCCCCATGATCGAAGATGCTGCTGGCTCGCAATGTGATGCTAGCCTGACCTTGATCGTCCACGCAGGTACCTTTGATGATCGCAGTGTCGGTGGAGGCTGGCAGCGCGGAATAGAATTGGTAGTGGATCGTTGTTCCGGGCAATAGACGAACGCGAACGATGTATTCGCCGTTGCGAGGCGTGATCGGTAAGGGGCGCTTGCCGAGTCCGGTGAAATCGCCGCGAAAGTAGATTTGATCGGGCAGATTGTCGGCGTTAAGACGTAAGGTGGCATCGACTGGATAGGTGTAGTCGAAGTTAAGGAATTCGATGGCGGGGAGCACTTCATTATTGTGTTTGAAGTCGAAGAAGGTGGCGTTTTCCCAATGCGATCCCTGTCCCCAGAGCGTGTGACACCTGGTTGATACCCATGCTGGTTCCCAGTAGATCACACCGATCCCGCCGCTGGCAAATACCGTTTGGGTCAGATCGATCAGGTACTGCTTCTGACCTTCGGGTGTAGCGGGATAGCCATCTAGTAGGAAATCTTGATTGGGGATATTGGAGGCGCTTTCGGATACGCTTTCAAGCGTCCAAGGATAGCCTGTCTCCGCGATCAGCACGTCTTTGCCGAAGCGGTTGGTGAGCTTGTTGATCACGTTACCCACTGTCTTAATCGTGTTGCTCGACCATGCTTTATAGTACGAGACACCAACGATGTCGAAATCGCTGACGCCCGCTTCCGTTGCCGCGAGGAGCCAGCCTTCGACCTCCTCCGGCTGCGCGATGTGCAGCATCACGCGGATCGGTGATCCTGCTTTCGCAGCGGCGTCACGGACTCCGCGAATCCCTGCATTAATTAGGGTGGCATTGCGCTGCCAGTTGATCGGATAGCCGGAGGAATTTTCGGGGCGCAAGATTTCGCTGTTAATCTCGTTGCCCACTTGCACGATGGTGGGCAGCAGATCGAGCGAATCGAGCTGCATCAGGGTGTCGTAGATGTAGTCGTGAAGCGTTTGTGCTAGTTCATCGACATCAGTGATGTTAGCCCATGCCGCCGGAATGATCTGCTTGGAGGGATCAGCCCACGTATCGGAGTTGTGAAAATCGAGTAAGGTATCGAGTCCGAGTGCTTTAGCGCGTTTGAGCGATCTGATTACATCATCTAGGGTGCTGTACTTCGTCCATGTCGGGGAATGCCACAGCCGCACGCGCACCAGATTCGCGCCATAGTCCGCGAAAAGCTGATAGGGATCGCGTGGTTCGCCGTTGACGCGATAGGTTGCACCGCAATCCTCCATCTCGTTGACGTAGGAGAGATCGACGCCGCGATAGAAGGTGGTTGTACTGGGATCTGCTGCTTTGGTAGGCTGAGAGGAGAGGAGGAAAGTGAATATGAGTAAGGAGGAAAGGAGCAGACGCAGTTTTGGTTTCATGGGATGCAGCCTCATCAGCTACACCGGAGGTTGAAACCTCCGGCTACAAAACTTGGTAAACCCACTGAAGTAGGTTAAGAGAAGAACGTTCGCACGTGATCAGCGCACGGAATCCCGCAGTCAGATCACCAATTACGTCGAGTCCGCGTTGGTAGTCAAAATGCTGCTACCATACGGCAGCAGCGTGATCATGCGACCAGTTGGGGCGGCAGTTAGAGCGTCGTGCAGATCGGCAGTGAGTTCGACTTGCTGTGGCTGATCGCTGAAGTTCAGCAAGAACAGGTAGCGGCGGTCTTGATCACTGCGAATTTGCGCAGAGACGCCAACGGGCAGCGCTTTGATTAGCGGATTGTGGAGTCCGGCGCGGTTGAGGATGCTGCTGTACACGTCCTGAAGGAAGCGATCTTCGGTGCGGGGGGAGATGAAATATGCCTGTCCGCTGCCGTGTGCGTTGACGGTCAGAGCTGGATAACCAGCGTAGAAATCGGAATTGTAGGAAGCTAGAACTTGCGCCGATTCAGTGTGGATCAGTTCAGCGTAGTGGTGGAATTGGTAACTGCCTTGCAAGCCGAGCGAGTTGCCTGCGCAGGCGATTATCGATCCTTGCTGCTGATCGGTCAGCGAGTCGAGTTCTTCCGAGTAGATGCCCAATGTGCGGCGCAATGTTGGCGGATAGCCGTTCAGGTAGCACAAGTCGGACTCGTTCACCAGTCCGCTGAGATAGGTGGTCACGAAGATGCCGCCGCCGCGCACAAATTCCTCGATCCGTGCGGCACTTTCGAGCGATAGCGAGTACAACATCGGTGCGACCACAACGCGGTATGGCGTTAGATCAGTGCGGGCGTTGATCACGTCGATTCCAAGCCCATGTCGCCAGAAAGCGCCATAGTGCCGCCGACAGGTTTCCTGATAATTCTTGTGGACACTGCCCGATAGCTGCGCGTACTGAATCGCCCACTCATTCTCGAAGTCATACATGATGGCGATGGGTGCGCTAATGCTAGTTGGTGTGATGTCGGACAGTTTTTCTAAAATGCTGCCGACTTCGCTAACATCACGAAAGACGCGGGTGTTCTCCGAGTTGAGATGAGTCACAACTGCGCCATGAAATTTCTCCTCGCCGCCGCGACTCTGTCGCCATTGAAAATACTGCACACCGTTCGATCCATGCGCTACTGCTTGCAAAGAGGCGAGTTTGTGCATCCCCGGCTTCTTCAAGCGGCTGACCCCCTGCCAGTTGGTGACGCTAGGCGTCGATTCAATCAGCAGGAACGGCTGCCCGTGCTTGTAAGAGCGATGCAGATCGTGATAGAAGGCGGTACGCATTCCGGTAATGGCGTCATCATCCTGATGCCAGCGCGGGTAGCTATCCCATGCGATCACATCTACATATTCAGCGAAGCGCCAGTAATCTAAACCGACGTCGGGCTGCATGAAGTTGGTAGTCAGCGGTATCTCAGGCGCAATCTGCCGCAGCGCGTTGGCTTCGGCAAGGAAGAAATCTAACGCCTGATCGCTGATGAAGCGCTGCCAATCGAGCATTAACGCCTGCATGGAGGGATCGATGGGTTCGATCTGCTCCCAACTGGTGTAACGATGACTCCAGAATGTTGACCACCATGCGCGGTTGAGCGAATCGAGATCGCCGTAACGCGCCTCCAACCAGCGATGGAACGCTGCGTAGCAGAGATCACAGTGGCAAGCGGATGATCCGTATTCGTTGGAGACGTGCCACAACAACAGCGCAGGATGATTGTGGTAACGTTCTGCTAATGCGCGGTTGATGGTCGCTACTTTGTCGCGATAGATCGGTGAGGTGTAACAGAAATTCTGGCGACGCTGGTGCGGTTGGCGGATTTTCTGCACGTTAACTCGTCGCGTTTCGGGATAAGCGTGGGAGAGCCATGCTGGAGGCGCTGCGCTCGGAGTCGCCAGTGCTGCAGAGATATTATTTTCCGCTAGTTGATCCATCAATTGATCGAGCCAGCCGAAGTCGAAGTGACCGTTCTGCGGTTCAAGCAATGCCCACGAGAAAATGCCGACGCTCATCACGTTGCAGTGCGCCAGCCGCATCAAGCGGAAGTCGTCTGCCAGAATGTCCGGTGAGTCTAGCCACTGTTCGTAGTTGTAGTCTGCGCCGTGCAGCAATTTGCTGAACAGTTTTTGGGTGCGCGGATACGCCATTTGAAGTTCCATTTAGAGTTTGACAGCCCCCGATGTTAGCCCGCCGATGATGTACTTTTGCAGCAGCATGTAGAGCACCAGTACGGGGAGTGCGGCGATCACCGCACCTGCGGTGAAAATGCCCCAGTTCTGCGCGTAGTCGGCGGATTGGAACAGATACAGCCCGACCATGATCGTCAGGTTGTCGGCGCTCTGCATCAGCACTCGAGGCAGGATGAAATCGCCATAGATCGCCATAAACGTGAGCACGCCAATGGTGACCAAAATCGGCGTTGCCAGCGGGAGGGTGATCAGGCGGAAAATCTCCCAGTGTGTACCGCCATCGACCAACGCCGATTCATCGATCTCCATCGGAATCGAGTCGAGGTAGCCTTTCATCAGGAAGACATTAATACTCAGGGCACCCGAGGTGTAGATCAGGATCAGTGAGGCGTGCGAATCCAAGCCGAGGATGCCCACGTGTGTGCCCAACTGCTGCGTGATGCTGTACAGCGCCACAATCGAAAGCGTGCCCGGAAAGATGCTGACCAACAGAATGGCACGCATCAACTGTTTGCGTCCGTAGAAACGGAAACGAGAGAGAGCGTAAGCCGCAATCGCGGTACTCGCCACACTTAAGATCGTAGAGATGCTGGCGATCTTAAAGGAATTGAGCAGCCATCTGGTGAAAGGATAGTAAGCGTGCTGGAACAGGCTCTGATAGTTCTGAAATCCAGCATTCTTGGGGATGATCTCAATCGAGACTAACGACCCGGATTGGTTGAAGGAGGCAGAAAGTACCCAGACGATGGGGACAAAGGCAAATACGACCAGAATCGCGGCGATCACGTAGCGTATTGCATAACTGATCAGCCGTCGGCGGTGAAAACTGAGCGACGTGGATCGACGCGCTGGAGTTACTGCTGTCGGTGCCATCAGTTACGATCCTCCAACAAACGGGTATAGCGAAACTGGAACCACGTGATCGTGGCTACAAAGGCGAACAAGACGATAGATATGGCAGCCGCTAACCCATAGTCGGACTGCGCCGAGTTGAACGCCAAGCGGTAGACGAACGAGATCAAGATGTCAGTGCTGCCCGCTGGAATGGGCGAACCAGCAATCGGCGGATTGCCTTGATTAAAGATGAAAATCAGGTTGAAGTTGTTGAAATTGAAGGCGAATGACGCTACTAGCAGCGGGCTGACGATTTGCAGCAGCAGCGGCAGCGTGATGTGTCGGAATTTCTGCCACAGATTCGCGCCATCGACTGCTGCCGCATCTAGCATATCCGTGGGTATTGCCTGCAATGCACCGCTGCAGACGATATAGAAATAAGGATAAGACAGCCACATATTGATCACGATGATAGCCGTGCGTGTGGCGGCAGGATCGGCAAGCCAGTTAGTAGACGTGCCAAATAGCGCCTCTTGCAGTTTGACTAGAGCACCGAAATCGGGGTTGAGTAAATTACGCCAGATCAAAATAGTGACCAGCGCGGGAATCGGATAGGGGATGATCAGCAACGTGCGGATGATGCGCTTACCGGGGAGATTGTCGAATAGCAGCGCAATCGCCAAACCGAGCGAAAAGCTAAAGACGACACTGAGAATGGCGTAGGCGAAATTCCACGTAATGATGGTCGCCAATGGTCCGCGTAACGCTGCGCTGGAAAAGAAGCGATTGAAATTATCGCCACCGACGCCTACGAAATAACCGGGAATCAATTGGTCTTCGGTATCCGAGACGAACGCACCCGCTTTGGCGTGGTAGACAGTACCTGTTTCTTGATCGGTAAGTGTGTCGGCTTGCGGATCGTAGCGATAACGCTGCTGCGTAGTGGCGGCACTGCTGATGCTGTTAATACGCACGATTTCCGCATCAGCGCCAAATTCCAGTTTGCTAAGTTGATCCAGCAGCATGATCACATCGCGGCGTTCAAGACGTTTATAGCCGTCGATGCTTACCGGAATACCGTTCTCGTCCAGATCAGCAATGCCATTCGCGCCCGCACTTGCTTCCGTGATCGGCTCACCGATGCGCGCCAGATAATGCTTGCTATCAGCACCTTGCAGCCACAGCATATAATCACCTGCGGATGATTGAAATGCAGTCCATTTGAACTTCTGACCGTTGGCGGGGATGTATTGTTCGCGTTGTAAGAACTCGACTGCCTGCTGTTTGGTGAGTACATGCCCGCTGCCAGTGTTGGTAGTGGCGAGGTAAAAGGTATAGAGGATCGGGTAGAGCGTGAACAGTGCCGCCAGTGATAACCCGATTGCCAGCCAGCGGTAGGCGCGGAATCGATCTAGCGAGAAGCTGAAGGTGAGGATCAGCAAGATCACGGTGAGGATCGCTGCCAGCGGGTAGCTGCCATCCGCGATCAGTTGAAGGATCACCCAACCGAGTGCGGCATCAAAAATGGCGAGCAGCAGCCAGCGCAAGAGCGAAGATAAAGAGACGGGTAATAAGCTGCTATTATTATCTTTAGGCTTGGCAATAACCATGTGCAAAAACCTGTCATTGATAGGCACGTTTGTAGTTGTTCTCAAACGTGAATTGCAGGCATATTTTGATGTTGATAGGGCGAATAATTCAAGCGGAAGGTGGCGTACACATGCCCACCACCTTCCTTGCTTAAGGAGAGCGGTTATTTAGCTTCTTTGATCTGTGTGCGAATCTGCGTGGCAGC
This sequence comes from Anaerolineae bacterium, assembly GCA_019637555.1. Classification (GTDB taxonomy): domain Bacteria; phylum Chloroflexota; class Anaerolineae; order Aggregatilineales; family UBA2796; genus JAHBVK01. The sequence goes on along the minus strand of JAHBVK010000070.1, from coordinate 15,029 downwards.
TTCTTTCAAGGCTTCGCTCGGTGTCAGTTCGCCCTGCGCGATCAACAGACCAGCATTGCCCCATGCATCCCAAACATAGCCCATAGCGGGGATTGCAGGCATGGGCTGACCGTTCGCACCCGCTGCCGCAAAGCCCTTCATGTCAGCGTCTTCAGTGGCATCAAAGATCGACTTCCACGCCGATGGACGCGGGTCTTTATCGAAGATGAACTGCTGCGCGGCTTCAGTAGCGATGAACTCAGTCAGGTAGGTCTGTGCTAGCAGCAGGTTCTTGCTGTTGGCGTTGATCATGAAGCCCTGTACGCCGATAAATGGTGCACCGGGTTCGCCGCCTTCCGTGGCAGCGGGGAAAGCACTGATGGCGTAGGGTACTTTGTTGGTCTTGAAACGATCAACTGCCCACGGACCGGACATGATGAACGGTGCTTTGCCCGTCTCAAAGAGAACGTGAGCGGCTTCCCAGTCGAGATTATCGGAGGCGTAACCGCCGCGAATTAACTGGTTCGCCCAGTCTGCACCTGCGATCATACCTTCACTGTCCATGCCTAAATCGGCGGCATTGTAACTACCTTCGGCATCGCGCCCGAAGATGTAGCCACCGAAAGCGGTGTAGACGGGGAAGTAGTTGTAACCCAAGTCAGGTAGGGCAATAGCAACTTCAGCTTTACCAGCATCTACCAATTCCGAACCAATCTTGGCGACGTCAGCCCATGTTGCAGGGGCATCGGGAACGAGATCGGTATTGCGGAACATGGCGATGTTCTCAACGGCGAATGGTACACCGTACAACTTGCCGTTGTAGTTGAAAGCGGAAACCGAGTTGGGCAGGAACGAATCTGCTTTATCGCCTAGATCGATAGCAGCAGCGACGCCACTTTCCACCAGATCGCCCATGTTATCGTGTGGCATGATGTAAAGATCAGGACCTTCTCCCGTGCTGGCTCCACGCTTCAGCGCATCTTTGGTATCCTGAATGCCCATCGGCTCAACAACCACATCAACGCCGAAATCAGCCGTGAACTGCTTGGACAGTTCGGTGATTACGGGTAGGCGCTGGTCATCCACCCAAATTTTGAGCGTAGGCGTCTGCGCTAACGCGGGTGTATGCAGCGGCAGGATGGAGACGAAAAGGAGTGCGATCATCAATAATACTAGGCGTTTCATTGGCAAATCCTCTCTAACTAAAAAGCTAATTGAATGGAAAATGACTTATTCCTGCGCGCGTGCCGTATCGCTTAGGCGCAGAAACTCAATCCCTTCTTGTACCTCATGGCGATAATCGAAAAGCGCAGCATTCTCCCAGATGGAAGGCTGCGACGGCGTGGAAACCCATGCGGGTTCCCAATAGATGACGCCGTTCCCGCCGTTGCGCTGCGTGGTCTCGGTCAGCGCAATCAGAAACTCACGCTGTCCGCTCGGTGTGGCAGGATAGGCGGGCAAGACGGCATCCTCAGCCAACAGATGCGACTCCGTGCTACCGATCTCTTGTGTCCAAGGATAAGCAGTCTCAACCACCATCACTTCTTTGTGGTAACGCTGACGCACCTGAGCGATGGTTTGTCCGGCTTCTTCTAGCGAACGGATGCTCCATTTGGGATAGTAGGACAATCCGATAACATCGTAATCGTGGACACCAGCGGATGACGCTGCATCGAACCACGGGATCAGGTTTTCCGGCTGGGCGATGTGGATCAGTAGACGAGACTTCGGGGCAGCTTGGCGTGCGCCACGCAGTCCGGCATTGATCAGACGCGCGTTGCGATCCCAGTTAATCGTCGCACCCTCAATATATGGTCCGGGCATCAACATTTCGGTGTTGATCTCGTTGCCGATCTGCACGAACTCAGGCAGCAAGCCCTGACGATCCAGTGTTTGCAGCACGTCTACGGTGTAATCGTGAACAGCAATTTCGAGGGTACGCAGATCGTTGATCTCTGACCATGCGGCGGGGATGATCTGCTTGGCGGGATCAGCCCAAGTATCGGAGTAGTGAATATCCAGCATCACCGCCATGCCCAGCGCCTTAGCACGCTGGATGGTGCGCTGCACGTCCTTCAGATCGCTGTACTTAGTCCATAAGGGAGTGTGCCACAGCCGCACACGCGCAATATTTGCGCCGTAATCTCTGAGGATGCGGAAAGGATCACCAACGTTGCCGCGATGGTAAAAAACACCACCGTTATCTTCGACTTCGTTGACGTAAGATAAATCGCCGCCAAGGTACATCAAAAGTTCTCTTGTAACAAGTTCAAAATTTAAACATCTTTGTCAACGCGCGTTGACATCTCGCGTTGAGCTTATCACAGACTGTTGTGAATTGTCAATTGGATCGGGAAGCTGAATTAAGAGGTCAGCGACTCAATGAGGCGATGGAACAGGGTATCCCACGGACGCGAGGGGAGAACGGGAACGCCAAGTCGTGCAGCTTCACTTCGCAGCCACTGGTTATGCAACCAACTGACGCGAGCGCGCATTTGTTGTGCGCCTTGATCGGGTTCGCGCTGCGCGTAGTTCGCCAATAGCTGCGACTCGTCGGGTTCATCAATGAACACGCTTCGAACTCTACCGTTATTGAGTTGATCGTCGTAGATTGGTTGCACTGCCAGCGCTGGCAGGATGAAATCGCCCTCCAAGACGATTGGCACGTTCCCCTCAAGGTGATTAGCGATGACAGCTTCTAGCGCCGGATGGAGCACTCGCGCCACCGCTAGCGTGTGCTCGAAAATCTGCTCGGCGGACACCGTTTGATGCTGGAGATGTGTTTGCCAGTAATGCAGTGTAGGTTGCAGCTCCGGCGTGGTCATTTTTTCCAGGATCACCTGAAAATCATCGACTTCGGTGATGCCGATGCCGAAATGTTGCGCCACGCGGTAACTGACGCGGGTCTTGCCGGAGCCGGATGCGCCACCGATCAGCAGCACCGTCCATGATCGGGGCGCATCCGTCATCGCATGAACCATCGTTAGAGGTTCTTGGCGTTCTCGATATAGCTCAGGCTCTGGTGGCGGAAATAGGTGTTGTACAGTTCCGCGTAATGACCGCCACCCTGCATCAGTGAATCGTGCGTACCCTGTTCGATGATTTTGCCCTGCCTCAGCACGATGATGCGATCCGCGTTGCGGATGGTAGACAGGCGGTGCGCGATCACGATGGAGGTACGACCTTCTAACACAGTATCCAAGCCTTCCTGAATCAGGGTCTCGGTCAGCGGATCGATGCTTGCCGTCGCTTCGTCAAGGATGGCAATCGCGGGGTCTTGCAGCACGACACGCGCCAGCGAAACTAACTGCCGCTGACCCATCGACAGATTGTTGCCGCGCTCACCAACTTCAGTATCCAAGCCATTTTGCAGATTATCGATCCAGTCGCCGCCGCCGACACGCTGCGCTGCCGAGACCAGTTCAGCGTCCGTAGCGTCAGCCTTGCCGTAGCGAATATTCTCCTTGACCGTGCCGTCGAACAGAAAAGGTGTCTGCGTGACCACGCCCAAGCGCGAACGATAGTCCGCTAGATCGAGAGAACGAATATCTACGCCATCGATCAGGATACGACCGCCCTGAAACTCGTAGAAGCGTGAGATGAGCTTGCCGATGCTCGATTTGCCTGAGCCGGTATGTCCCACTAGCGCAATCGTTTCGCCCGCCTTGATGTGCAGCGAGAAGTCGGTCAGTACCGGCTCATCGTCTTTGTAGCGAAAATCGACATTCTGGAATTCGATCTCGCCGCGAATATTGGGCAGTTTAGTATCGCCGGTCTGCACGACCTTCGGTTCGGCATCGAGCAGCGCAAAGACACGCTCGCCCGCCGCCAAGCCAAGCTGGAACTGACTCCAGAACGAGGCGATGCTGGTCAGCGGGAACCAGAACAGCGCAATGCCCTGAATGAACAAATACCACTGACCGGGGGTGAAGTTGCCTTCCAGCGAGCGAACACCACCGAAGTAGACAATCGCTGCTGTGCCAAAGCCCGCAATGATGTTGAGCACGGGGAAGATACCGGAGAAAACGTAGCCTGTGCGCAAATTGATGCGATAGGACTTCTGGTTCACATCGAGAAATTCGTTGTAGATCGCCTGCTCTTGGCGGAACGTCTTGGCGACGCCGATGCCGCTGACCGTTTCCTGCACATGGCTGCTGACTTCGGAGAGTATGCGCCGCGAACTGGTGATCGTATTGCGAGCGATGCTGCGAAATGCCAGCGCCGTCGCCACAATGAAGGGTGCCAGCGCCAGAGTAATCAGCGTGAGTTCGACGTTCACGCTGAAAAGGTAGCCAATCAGGATGATGATCAGCAGTACCTGACTCATTAAGTCCATCACCAGCGTGACGACGGTGGAAAATGCCTGTGTGTCAGAGGTCACACGGCTGACGATCTTACCGGAGGAGAATTGATCGTAGAAGGAGAGATCACGCTTCAGGACAGCATCGAAAGCATCTTCACGCATCTTAAGCACGACGTTGCCGACTGCTTGCGAACTCTGCCATTGACGGATCGCGTTGAAGACCCATCCGAGCGAGGCGAGAATGGTGATCGTCAGCGCGATCATGCCGAGATTAATGTTTTGCGGATCGCTCGCCAGTTGATCGACGCTACGCGAGATGAAAACGGGCAGTGCGGTATTTGCCAGCGAGGTCGCCAGAATCATGAGGGCGACAAGGAGCATCCGCTGCGCCTGCGGACGGAAGTAGCCGAGGATGCGCTTGACGAGATCACGATCATTGTACTTGCGATCATAAGCCTCGGCATCGGTGTCGAGACCGTCCATCAAGAAACCCACTGATCACCTCTTTGCTTGCTGGCTGCTGGATGTGCGCATCGAACGTTCGTTCGAAGGCACTTAATTATCCACATTTGAGGGCGATTGTACAGGGCTGGGAAGCGAACTTTACGCTGTACAGATTAGTCGCGCTGTTGAACAGTCAAAGTAAATCCTAGCTAAGTAAGTGGTTTTTCCTCAGCCATTACGTAGATCTACGGATATGCGAGGTCAAGCAGGCGGCACATACTTTTTATCATAGCGGCGGTCGAGTCGATTTGCCTTCGATGGGCGCTCGAAGTCGAAAAGATTAAGGGTCGAGGAGGTGCTACGACCAACTACTGCAGGAAGTAAACAAAAACGGGACGATGAATTAGGAGTTGACCTATGTTGTCTTTGAAGTCGAGGCAAGTTAGCAGAGTGCTGCTTATTGTGACGCTGCTTGCTGGACTGTTCGGGTTTGTTACCTCTGATCGCGTGGCTCGTGCGCAAACCGATGTTTCTGGTTCCCTTAATGTACTCGGATTTAGCCTACCAGATGAAATTGCGACAACACGTGTTGACGCCTTCAAAGCTGCCTATCCCAATGTTCAATTGAACATTACCGAAGGCAGTTTGGATGAGCAGCAATTTTTGACGTCCGTTGCCAGCGGCACGCCACCCGATCTCGTGTACATGGATCGCGATTTACTGAGCACTTATGCGGTGCGCGGCGCGATCATGCCCCTGACAGAATGCATCCAGAATCAGGGCATCGACATGAGCCAATATCGTGAGGCAGCAGTTCAGCAAGTCACGGTTAACGGTGTTGTCTATGGCATTCCGGAGTTTTTCAACATCATTCTGTTGATCGTCAACGAGAAGGCGTTGCAGGATGCGGGGCTAACTCTCGACGATGTTGATACAAGCGACTGGAATAAGATCGCGGATCTGAATAACGCGCTGACCAAGAATGAGAACGGGACGGTCACCAGAATTGGTTTTGATCCCAAGCTGCCAGAATTTCTGCCGCTGTGGGCAATGGCAAATGGCGCTTCACTGCTCTCTGACGATGGTAAGACCGCCCAACTTAACGATCCTAAAGTGGTGGAAGCATTGGACTTCGCGGTCAAGCTACACGATGCGGCTGGTGGGCGTCAGTCTTTCATCGCCTTCCGTGACACGTGGGATTTCTTCGGCGCAAACAATCAGTTTGTTGCTGATCAGCTGGGCGCGTTCCCGATGGAGCAGTGGTACGTCAACGTACTTGCTGATACGACTCCGGATGCTCCGGTAGCGTTCAAGCCATTTACGGACCGTAATGGGCAGACCATAAGCTATTCCACGGGCAACGCATGGGCGATCCCTAAAGGATCAGCTAATCCAGATGCCGCCTGTGCGATGATGAAAACGATGACCGCTCCCGAAACGTGGGAAGCGGCAGCACAAGCACGCGCTGATCTGCGGACACAGGACGGCAAAACAAACACGGGCGTTTATACTGCCAATACGGTGGCTGATGAGGCAATCTTTGGCGACATCGTAAAGCCAAGTGGCAGCGAAAAATTCGACAACGCCGTGGAAGTAATCCGTTCGGTTCAAGATGCTGCCTTCTCCATCCCGGCAAATCCAGCGGGCGCAGAGTTCCGACAAGCGTGGCAGGATGCTGTCAATCGCGTCTTGAACGGAGAACAAACAGCACAGGATGCATTGGATCAAGCGCAATCTGAAGCTCAAGCCGCGCTCGATGCAGCGTGGAGTCAGCAGACTCAATAAGCTCTTATGACGAATGAAACTACGGCGACCCGTCTTTCTTCCGTGCCCCCGACGGAGAGGCGGGTTAGCCTTCAACGACAGGAGTTGTGGGCGGCACTGGCTTTCATTTCGCCATGGATCATTGGATTCGTCGTTTTCACGGCGGGTCCAATGATCATGAGTTTTGGATTATCTTTCACCGACTACAACGTGCTGAATCCGCCGAAGTTCATCGGCTTGGCAAACTATCAGCAACTACTAAGTGATGCCAGAGTGCGAACAAGTTTGTGGAACTCCTTTTTCTATGCTTTTTTCCACGTCCCATTATCCATGATGGTGGCACTTGCTCTGGCGCTGCTCTTGAATCGAGTAGGCAAAGCAGCAGGCTTCTTTAGAACCGCCTTTTATTTACCCTCGATCACCCCTGCGGTTGCAATCGGCACTTTGTGGCTGTGGATTCTCAATCCGCGTGTCGGTCTGGTCAATCGTGGGTTGGCGCTGTTGGGCATTGCTGGTCCGGGCTGGACCACCGATCCCAACTGGATCAAGCCCGGTATTGTGTTGATGAGCCTATGGAGCGTCGGCAGTACCGTGATCCTCTATCTGGCAGCGTTACGCAACGTGCCCGTCGACCTCTATGAGGCGGCGCAAATCGACGGCGCGAATTCGTGGCGACAGTTCCGCCACATAACTGTTCCCATGATTAGTGGCACATTGTTCTTTACGCTAATCGTGAATACGATTGGAGCATTGCAAATCTTCACCGAAGTTTATACGATGTACTTCGGCAGTATGCAGTCGGGCGCAGCTTCGTCGGCAGGTCTCTTCTACAACATTTATATCTTCAGACAAGCGTTTGAATTTTTGCATATGGGATATGCCTCAGCAATGTCATGGTTGCTATTCGTGATCATCCTGATTCTGACTCTGATTCAACTACGCCTGAGCAAACGCTGGGTCTACTACGAAGGCACATAACCATTATGAGCGTACTTGCGATGAACGGGGAGCAGGAACCGCTGCTCAACGCCAAACCTCAACGAGAACGCAGCAGTGGTTCGAGTCTGATCGGTAAAATCATCTACCTGATCCTGCTTATTACCTGCACGATCATCTTTTTTGCTCCTTTCCTGTGGCTGATCAGTGCATCACTCAAAGTGCGCTCGGATGTATTCAACAATGAATTGATTCCCGATCCAGTGGCATGGCAGAACTACGTTAATGTGTGGAAAGCCGCCCCGATGCTGGATTGGCTCAAGAACAGTCTTGTGGTGGGTTTCTTAGCAGCTACGACGGTAACGGCAAGTTGTTCGATGATCGCCTTTGGCTTCTCTTACTTTCGCTTTCGCGGACGAGATACCCTGTTTGGCTTTGTGCTAGCAACCATGATGCTGCCCGGTGTGGTCACGATGATTCCAGTGTTTCTAATCTGGAATAGCTTGGGACTCGCCAATACACAAATTCCGTTATGGGCAGGTAATCTGTTTGGGTCCGCATTCTACATCTTCATGATCCGGCAATTCTATCTCTCACTACCCCGCGAGTTATATGAAGCCGCGCGCGTGGATGGCTCTAGTTATTTCGGTTTATGGCGTCATATTGCATTGCCGCTGAGTCGAACTGCATTGATCGTGGTCTTCGTATTCGAGTTTCGTGCCAGTTGGACTGATCTGGTGAAACCCCTGATCTACTTACACAAAACCGAGCTATACACACTACCACTTGGTCTGAAATCACTACTCGATCAGTTTGGGCAGGGCGGTGAACTGCAATGGGAGATTGTGCTGGCGGCGAGCGTCATTGTGACGATCCCAATGATCATCATCTTCTTCCTCGGACAGCGCTACTTCTTGGATGGTATCGCCCGAACAGGCATCAAAGGTTGAGAAGCAAACTGATCACAAATTAACCAGTTTGTTTAGAGGCAGGAGCACGCGGAAGGTCGTGCCTTTGTTGGGAGTACTCTCGACTTCGATCTTGCCGCGATGCGCTTCGATGGCACGTTTGGCAATGGTCAAGCCGAGACCCGATCCACCTGTCGTAGTCGAACGCGATTTATCCCCTCGATAAAGCATCTCAAAGATGCGATCAAGGTCATCCTGCGCAATACCGGGACCACTATCCGCGATCTCGATCAGGACGCCATGATCCAGTCGCCGCACGCGTACACTGATCATGCCGCCTTCTGGCGTATACTGCACCGCATTTTCCATGATGTTGTACAGTGCCATATTGAGGATGTTCTCGTCAGCGAAGACAATCGGGAACTCCGCTTCAAGGTGCAGGGCAATCTGCAGATTTTTGCGTTCGGCGCTTTTTTCTAACTTGCTGATGGTGTCTTTGATGAACTGATTCACGGAGATCGGCACATAGGAGAGATGATCGCCGCTCTCCAAGCGGGTCAGCGTGAGCATCTTCTCCAAGATCTTCACTAAACGATCCACCTGCACAACAATCTTCTGCCGATGATCCGAGCGCCGCCCTTGATCGGCAAGCTGTTCCATCAGATAGGCGCTGCTGTTGACGATAGCAAGCGAAGTGCGAAAGTCATGTGAAATATCGCGGATAAAACTCCGTAATGCTGTGATTTTTTCCTGATCGGGATCAAGGGCGGAGTGACTGCGCTGCCTTTCGGTCTTGAAGGCGCTAATGTCTTGCCACAACATCATGCCGGCGACGATGCGACTACCCTCATCTTTGACCGCCATGATGTGAACCTGATAGCTGTATTCCCCGATCTGCATCTCCAGCGAACTTTCCGAATCACGCAGAGCAGAGCGACAGCGTAGTTCCAGCAGCCCTTGACTAAGCGGAGTGAAGGCTTCGAGGGCAGGCTTGCCAACCACCGCGCGGGAAAATACTTTGAGGCGATCTAGCAGTGAGCCTTGCGCTGAAAGGAAGCCGAGATCGAGGTCAAATAGGACGAGGGCACTATCTGGCAAACGCTGCAACGCCAAGCGCGTGATCTCGCTTGGCGTTCGGGTTGGGCGATTTGAAAGCAGTTGAGGTGAGGTAGATTTGCCCATACCAGCTAATACGATGGTGCTCACCATGCGAGTGTGTTATAGGATAACTAAGTGAATACTATACCACGTCCGTCAGATGAGCAAGCGTTTTTGTGCTTTTATTTAGGCTCAATGCACATTTACACTGTACATTTACACCGATGCTGAGGCTGACGCCGATAGAGCGGGCGAGGCAGCTTCGGATTGCCCTTCCAACGGCGGAAGTTCCACATCGTAACGAGCGAAGATGCGGCGATAGTGTTTCGATTTACGCAGCAATTCTTCGTGTTTTCCGCTGGCAACAACATGCCCTTTTTCCAACACGATGATGTGATCCGCCCAACGTATTTGTGACAAGCGGTGGGTGATCAAAAGTGTAGTGCGACCCTCTTGAGCGCGGCGGATCGCTTTCTGGATTTCGTCCTCCGTGGCGCTGTCAATGGCGCTGGTGGAGTCATCAAGGATCAAGATCGCTGGATTGCTGAGGAAGGCTCGCGCCAATGCCAAGCGCTGCCGCTGTCCGCCGGAGAGCGTCACACCACGTTCACCGATCACAGTCTTGTAGCCATCAGCGAATGAGCTGATGAAATCGTGCGCTTGTGCTTCCTTCGCCGCCTGCTCGATCTGTTCTTGCGTGGCGTTGGGCATTCCAAAGGCGATGTTCTCGGCAATGGTACGGCTGAACAAGAACACATCCTGCTCGATCTTGCTGATCTGCGAACGCAGTGAATCGAGGTCCCATTCGGTCACGTCCACGCCATCGATCAGTACGCGCCCGTAGGTGGCATCATAAGTGCGGTTAACGAGCTGCGTCAGCGTCGATTTGCCCGATCCGGTTTGCCCGACAATGGCTACAGTCTTGCCCGGTTCGATCTTGAAGCTGACACTCTCCAGCACCATCGCGTTCTCAAAATAGAAGCTGACATTATCGAAGCTGATCTCGCCACGAATCGGCGCGGCATAACCACCCTTATTCTGATCCAGATCGGTTTCACCCTTGATCACGGTGAGGATGCGCGTGGCGGAAGCGAGTCCCTGCTGCAACAGCGAGAAGGAGAAGATCGAGGCGAAGGTGGGCCAGCGCAGTACCGCCATCAAGCCCATGACCGTCACCACCTGCGGCAGCGCGATCACGCTTTGCTGATAGAGCGACATCGCGTGCAGGAAAGTACCGCCAACCGCGAAACCGTAGAACAGCAGTGGTAGATAACCTGCTTCGATGCGTCCCTGCCGAACGAAGAAATCGCGGAACAAGCGGGCGTTCTGGCGGAACTTCTTGCGCTCGAAGATTTCCTGCGCGCTTGCCTTGACCACTTCGATGCCAGAGATCGATTCTTCGAGTCCGGCGTTCATCTTGCCGAATTGATCGCGCTGACGACGCACGACGGGTTCCAGCTTGCCGATGTAGGAGCGCACCAGCAGGATATAGCAAGCGGCGAACAGCAGCGGGACAAGCAGTAACTGCAAATTGACGCTGGCAATGAACAGAATCGGGATGGTGAAGCCGTTGAAAGTTTCGTAAATGAAGGTGACACCCGGGTTCATCATGGCGTTCAACTGGCGGACATCATCTGTCGCCCGTGCCATGATGTCACCAACACGCTGACGATCATGGAAGGTTTGGCTCTTACCCAGCAGCGAGGCATACAACTCCTCGCGGACATCCCGTTCCAAACGCTGCGCCGTCGTTTCGATGGATAACCAGCCGATTAAGTTACTGACGCCATCCAGCACCAACACAAGCAGAACCAGCAGCGCGATCTGAACTAACGTGCCGGGACGCGAGGGATCGCTGATCTCTTCCAACGCTTTCCCAAATAGGATCGGGCTGGACGAGTAGAACATATACGCCATCACGTTGCAGACCAGCCAAACGGAAAGGAACTGCTTGTGACGCCAGACATGAGACAGCAACCAGCGTCCCGTGTTCCGCAGATCGTAGCGGTAGGCATTCTGTACGGTGAACTCTGCCTTCTGCTCAGGAATTGGCGGTTTCACGATAGAGGTCTCCGTTTGCTTGAGGAAACGAGTTGGCGTGTGGGAACATTCGTTCGATAGAACGGGGTGATGTTATCACAATTTCGGTATTAGTTCAATTACGGCTTTACAGGCGAGATAGCCAAACTCGCTGTTTGGCTACTTATCGTTGTCGTGAAGGCGCTTGAGGGCATTTTCCGCCCAGCTCGCATCCATTTTCAGCAGCCGATTCTTCTTCAGATTCTCTTGCATGATCCAGCGAATATCCTTGTTCTTGCTTGCCAACCACTTTTCCATATAACGCTTGCCGCTGTCGGGAGAGGCGACGACAGCCACGCTCCAACAATAGCCAAGACCCTTCTTAAGCGCTCTTAATGCTTCGGTGTCTGGTGAGTCGGCGTTGCGGTGCTGTGCCAAAGCTGCTGTGATGTGATCCAGAATAGCGAGAACGCGCTGAACTTGCTCTGGCTGGCGTAGTAATCGCGGTTCACACAGCGCCGCTGCCGCAGCACGCTGCTCCAGTAAGCTGCCGTCACTCCATGCCTCCATTTCAGCGAGCAGGGCATTCATATCAGCGTCGCCCCAACGTTGCAGCGCCATCGCCACCGCTTCGCGCACTCGCCAGCGAATATCTACAGCACACTTTCGTATCGCCGATAGCAGATCGACTCGTCCTTCTGCCAGTAAGCGCCCAAAGCCAATCACGCCACAGACTGCCAAAAATTCTCCCGAGTTATTGGTAGGTGCGCGATCAGCCGTGCACTGCAACCATTGCCGAAAACGTGATTCATCCCCGACATCGGCGGCGGCAGCAGCCAATTCGAGATTGCCCCGCGGTCCCGGAATGCCGGACTCTGCCAGTAGAAATGAGTCCCAATCGCCTAATGAATTCAGCTTTTGGCGATAAGCCTCAGTCTTAGTGGACGTTGCGTTGGTCATGATTTCCTTCTGTCAGCGCGCTCAGGGTGAGAGATACCATGATCTCTCACCCTGAGTAGTCAAGTGTATGCCATTACCTAGGAAGTGATGTCAAATGTTGAGACAGAGAGGTAGCGGGCGCAGGAGGCATCAACCTCTTGCCCCGATCCTTGCTCGATGAACCTTGATAATAGGTTGGGATAGCAAGAACCAGCAGGAGCATCAATATTGTGCCCCTGATCGGGGAAGATCACCCACAGACTATTCGACCAGATTTGTTGGTAGCCTTCCATGTTTTCCGGCGGATTCTGCGGATCAGCACCACCCGTCAGAATCAGTACTGGAACATCGGACTTGGCGCGTGCCGGATAGGCCGCCGCTGCACCGGGATCGGGCAGCAGAGCGCATGTTTTCTGTAGTTCAACAGCATTTTGGGTCTGCAAGTCATTGAGGTAGCTATCGCCTAGCTTTTTAATGTTGTCCGGTTTGTAGGACGCCCATGTCTCAAAGCAGCGAATCACCACCGCCATTACCAGAGTCGGAGCGATGGAACCGGATGGCGTACTCAGCATCAACGAATCGACATCGCCAAGCGTGTAAATGCGGTGGATCAGGCGGGGTAGTCTGGCGGCATCGCGTACATAGAGCAGCATACTGTGAACCGCACCCGCGAAGGTAATGTCATTGACCATAATCGGCTGTCCATCCCCTGTTTTCAAGGTTTTGGTAGCGATCGGCTTTTCCTTCAAACGCTGCATTACCGTGGCAAATTCCTTCTGCAAGTCTGGATAAGTGGCATGGCAGAGGATATCTTGCTCACAGCGCTCGAATACACCATCCAATGCTAATTGGCTGGTGTATGCCATACGTTCGAAAATGGGGATGTCCAATAATGTCCCGAAGGCGATCACCGCAGAGCGAACGCGGTCTTCGTGCAAGCGCAAATATACCTGTACCGCCGTCGCGCCATAGGAACCGCCGTATATGTTGATCTGATCGTAACCGAGCGCAGCACGTACTTCATCCACATCATCCATTGCCATTGCTGTCGTATAGAAACGCGGATCGCCATCAAGATTGGCAAGGCAGTCCTTGACGTAAACGGGGAGATACCCCTCGCCTAACTCGGCATATTTCACCGGATCGGGTGTGGGACAGAGCAGCTCATGCGATCCGCCAGTACCCCGCTGGTCAACAAGCACCACGTCACGGTGTTGACGTGCATTCAAGAAGATATTAGCGACGGAAAGCGCATCAGCGGTAGCAGGTACCCCGGGACCACCCGCGAAAAAGAAGATCGGATCGGGCAGCACATCCTTGCTCCTCGCGCGCAGTACCGCAACGCGAAGGTCGATCTGACGTCCGCGGTGGGTCAAGCGATCCTCATAGACGCGCAAAGTGCCGCACTCAGCGCTGACACTGCCAGCAAGTACACATGGTTCTAGCTTTATCTTCGAGGTATTTGGAGCGGCACGAACATCTGCCAGATCGACAGAGAGCAGTGCCACAAACAAGGTACAAGCGAGGATTATTGCTTTCAGTTTGAGAGACACGCGGTAGTTCCTTTCCAAACAAACTACACCGCGTCAACAAGTGCAGCGCGTCACAGCAGATTGATGTGAATTATCGTGAACTGGTGCAATGTCCACCCCACTGAGGACAGCGCTGGTTCATGCCGGAGCTAGAGCGTAAAGCAAAATGCTAACCACCGGAAGAAACGATCAACCAGCCTGAACGCCGCTGAATTGGCGTGGTGTCAGACTGTTTACCTATTTGTCTTATACGCGACTAAACTAAGGAAGTAGCGGCGTTGATCGGGTAGTTTTAGCTATCTGCTATTCTTGCGCTTTCCGAATCGCCCTTGCCCACAAATCCACGACATCGGCGTAATCTTCCATCCCCATGCCCTCGAAGTTCCAGTGTAATTCTTCCAGCTTATCGGCGTTATTGTCGAGTTTGGGATATGAGCTTTCGTTTAGAGTAGCCATTGCTGTAATTTGACTTGAGTTATACTGCTTGAAACTTAGTAAATATCATACAATCGAAAATGAGTATTGCTATCGGTGATGTTATGCGCTCACATCGGCTAGTTACTTTAGCGACTATTACGATTCTAGTCGTGGCGTTGATTGGCATTGTCCTAGTATCATTGCAGCCGCAAGCTGCGAATTCGCCAGAGAGTGTGATGCAGCCCTCAACAACTCCTCATTTGCTCGGTCAGACACCAGAAGAAGTCAAACGATTTATTGAAGACGCCCCAGAAACAGTGGGAGGCTTGAAACTTCTTAACTTCCCCGAGCAGAATGAGCCACATACCCCTGTTATGGTATTTGTGAATACTGACAGCGTTCAATATCAAATAATGTTTTCCTTTGAGCCTTCAAATCAAGGATTTGATGAGGCAATTGATCGGTTGAAAACTTACGCTACTGAAGTTAAACCCGTTGGGCTTGCCGATGAAACGTATCTGTTTCGAGGTGCTTCTACACTCGCCGTAATGCGCTATCAGAACGTGCTTTTGTTAGTTCCTTTGCCTCCTGAAGGCTATAACCGCCCTGATGTAAAAGCTACTGCTATTCCTTTGACCGACGAAGAACTCATTGCAGTTCTGAGTGATATCTATCTTTATCTTGCACGCC
>JAHBVK010000007.1 GCA_019637555.1 Anaerolineae bacterium | reverse complement strand
CATCTGGATTACGCCACGTGCTGTCGACAAAGGCAAATTGACGGCGAACGACATCATGTACGTTGCTCCCGATGGAACAGTGACCGGGCTTCACGCTGCGTCGTCTGAGTTACCGTTCCATCGGGCAATCTACGCACGTCGTCCAGATATCAAGGCAATTGTCCACGCTCATGCGCCCGCGCTTGTTTCCTTCAGCATTGTTCGTAAGATCCCCGATACGAGCATCATTCCACAAGCTCAACGCTTGTGTGGGCGTGTCGGCTACGCGCCGTACGCGCTGCCCGGCAGCGAAGCCTTAGGCAGAAACATTGCCGATACATTTGCGCAGGGTTTCGATGTTGTTCTGTTGGAAAATCATGGCGCCGCAACTGGTGGGACAACTCTGCTGCAAGCGTTTCAACGACTGGAAACACTTGACTTTTGTGCACGCACACAGATGTACGCACAGGGCTTAGGCAGTATCAGCACGTTGACAGAGGATCAACTCCGCCTATTTGACCATCACAATAACCTGCTGCCGGAATTTCAGCACACTGCCTATCCAAGCCGTGAGCGTGAACTGCGCGAGCAGCTAGTTGAACTCGTACATCGCGCTTGTGGTCGGCAGTTGATGATCAGCACTCAAGGTGTTGCATCAGCTAGAGTCGATCAGACGAGCTTCTTGATCACTCCTACTGACTTTGATCGCCCTAGTCTTACCAACGATGGGCTTGTGCTAGTACGCAATGGTCAGCGTGAGATGGGGAAACTGCCAAGTCGCGCGGTTTGCTTACATGAGTCCATTTACCAGAAACATCCGCATATCCACTGCATTTTGACATCGCAAGCCCCCTATATCACGGCTTACGCCATTGCTGCAAAGCCGATAGACACAAAGACAATACCAGAGAGCTACATTATGCTGGTAGAAGTGCCCAAACTCCCCTTTGGAATGGAGTATTCAGCACCAGAGGTTGTCGCTAATACGCTGTCCTCTCAAACGCCCGTGATCTTGCTGCAGAATGATTGTGTACTCACGACTGGCAGCAGTGTGATGCAGGCTTTTGATAGACTAGAGGTAGCGGAATTCACTGCTCGTTCATTAATTGAAACGGCATCAATAGGCAAACTTGTCGTCATTGGCGAACAGGAAATCAACGATCTCAAACATGCCTTTGCACACCTGATTGGGTAGCAAAGGTTAGTCTAAGTGTGCTGATATTCAAAATCAGCTTACTTTAGGCACCTGATTGAATCTGACTTAATAAGGTCATAGGTATGCTCCCGAAGCGATGATCACGATTATCCTCATCGCTCCGGTTCTAATAGCCGCCGGTGCACCCATTGATACAGCGAATGCGTGAGCTGTAAACACTAGTGCAGCGACTCCGCCACAGGTACTTTCTCGGCTTCTGCGCGGGTGATTGTCGCCAGCGTAGGCAGTGAACGTCCGGTGATGAGACGGGCGGCACGATTGCGTGTGACGTAGTTCCACGCCCACTGCAACAGGATCAGCACACGATTCTGAAACTCCACGATGTACATCAAGTGGATGAACAGCCAGCCTAACCAACCGATAAATCCGGTCAGATGAATCTTGCCGATTTGCGCGACAGCAGCCGCACGCCCAATGGTTGCCATTGTGCCCAGATCGCGGTAGACAAACTGCGCTTCAGTCGACTCACCACGCAGCTTACGCAGCAGATTGCGAGCAACGAAGCGACCCTGCTGCATCGCTACCTGCGCCACTCCGGGTAATGGCTTACCATCCTGATGACTGTAGTTAGCCAAATCGCCGATCACAAACAATTCGGGATGCCCGGCTAGGCTCATATCTGGCTGCACAATCACTCGTCCCGAACGATCTATGCTTGCTCCGGTACTCTCGGCAACGAGTTTGCCGAGTGGCGATGCTTGCACGCCAGCCGACCAGATAATACTGCGAGTGGCGATCTGTTGAGTCCGGTCATTCTGCTTATAGGTCACGAGGAAGGGCTGCACATCGGTAACTAGTGCTTGCGTAAGCACTTCGACACCTAACTTCTGCAATTGCCACGCTGCGTTCCGGGAAAGATCGGGTGCGAAGGTTGGTAGCACCCGATCCGTACCTTCGATTAAGATGACGCGGGCGCTGGCAGGATCGATACTGCGAAATTCGTTACGCAGCGTGTAGTGCGCAATTTCGCCTACAGTGCCAGCCATCTCTACGCCAGTCGGACCACCGCCGACCACCACAAAAGTCAGCCATTCGCGCACCTTTTGCGGATCGGTTTCGCGTTCTGCCGCTTCAAAGGCATAGAGAATTCGCCGCCGGATTTCGGTAGCATCCTCAATGGTCTTGAGTCCGGGCGCTAGATTTTCCCACTCATTGTGCCCGAAATAGTGGTGCTGTGCACCTGTCGCTATGATCAACGTATCGTAGGGCAGGGTACTACCAGTATCCGCCAGAATCACTTGCTTGTTCGCCACGTCAATATCAGTGACTTCACCCAAGACAGTGCGCACATTGCGCCGATGTCTGAAGATACTACGCAGCGGAGCAGCAATATTGGCAGGCGAGAGTCCGCCTGTGGCTACCTGATAGAGAAGCGGTTGGAATAGATGGAAATTGCGCCGATCTACGAGGGTAATCTCTACATCGTCAGCGTTGCGAAAGGCTTTAGCGGCAGTCAGACCGCCGAATCCGCCACCAATGATCACCACTTGATGCTTATCTGTCATCGTAACCCCCACGACGATAATTGAGCATTTATTCACAATATTGTACTAATATTCACAAATAAGTCTAGTGTAGTTGTGTAAGCGATTTATAAGAACGGAATAATCACTCCGACTCAAGAGGAGAAACACTGATTTCTTTTTTATATGCTTAGTTCATCTATCGAAAACCAATCATACAACGGATCATAGAGCAGAGGCATGTACCGCAGCCACCTTGCAGAGCGCCTCCGCGTATCGGATTACGCGCTATCCTTAATGCTATTAGTTCTGCTGTTATCCTGTCGAGTTGCTGAGGCTGCTGAGTGCTCGAAAATTAC
This sequence comes from Anaerolineae bacterium, assembly GCA_019637555.1. Classification (GTDB taxonomy): domain Bacteria; phylum Chloroflexota; class Anaerolineae; order Aggregatilineales; family UBA2796; genus JAHBVK01. The sequence goes on along the minus strand of JAHBVK010000007.1, from coordinate 143,732 downwards.
TCTCCACTATCACTGATCACCCGTTCCAATGCGATTTTTGATCGAGAACTGCCGCGTATCACTACTAACTTCCAGCGCAGCGTGATCTCCGGCGAACTGACTGCCTTGGCAGGCATTCTGCAAATCGCCCTTATGCTGTTTATTCCGCTGCTCTATCGCGTGGTTGATCCGCAGATTCCGCAAATTGCTGTGGCACTGGCTGCACCACTAGCTCTGCAACTCCTTCTCAGCCTGATACTAGATATTCATGGCTGCTTGACAGCGATTTCGCTGTGGCAGAACTTCTATCGGCAGGAGCGTTGGGACGCGGTGCGGCTGACGGCACTGGCTGAAGACGATGTGGTGCAGGCATTTTATGCGCTAGCACAGGTCAAACTGTGGACGGCTACCCGTTTCGAGTCGTCTCTGCGCCTCGTGCTGCCCGGCTTGCTGCTAACGCTGGGCAGCGTGTGCAGTTTGCCTATCGGTCTGATCGTCGGTTTAGTTGCTATCTCCGATTTTGGCAGCTTTGGTAACGCTATTCTGTTTGCTGCGTTATGCGGCTTTATGTTTTCTTTCGGTCTTACCTATGTGCGCGAACCAGTCTGGCGCTTGCGCATAGTGACTGCATGGGCACTCTGGTCAGCCGCACGCATGAACGGTATCTCAGCGGCATTGCTGGCGGGCGCAGGCGTTTTATTTCTGCGATTGGTGCAGTTTTCGGCGGTATATGCAATCTATCTCGGAGCGTTGTGGCTCTCGGCTGCGCCAGTGGGGAATTTCGCTGTTGGCGTTGTATTAGGGGTGTATTTCGCGCTATTAGCTGTGCTGCTCAATCCAGTGATGCGTCTGTTTCATGGGCATTTATCTCGCTGGTTAATCGCACAGACTACCCAATTTATCCGACGCGGCGAGTGATATACTCCAAATGCTGGAACGCTACTCACCCTACGATCTGTTCTCCACTCCCAATCCGATTTTTGAGTATGAACGCCGATTGCTACACCGGCTTCATCCAAAGCACAAGGGGTCTTTTCACGGTGCAATCCAGATCGCTTTTACCCTCAGCGGGTTGCTCCTGATAAGCTGTATTATCGGAACTGTAGCTACATCACGTACCGGATCCGTGGTAGGCGCAGCACTGAGCCTGCTGCTGTTGGCGCAGCTTTTGGCTACGCTCGGTGTCGATCTGTTTAACGTGGTAGGAACAATTTTCTTTTGGCGCACACGCAGCAATACTGAAACGCTTGATCTGCTGCGCATGACTCAGCAAGACGACGAACAATTGTTACTAGCCTATCAGGGCGCAGCGGAGATGCGCTCGTGGCGGGCAATGCGCATAGAGACGATAATCCGCCTGATTATCCCCGCGACGGCAACGATTATCAGCCTCCTGCTTCTGCCTGCGATTTTGACCGCCTTACTATATTTACTGTCGCCCAATACCATCTACTTCCTGATGCTGGCGCTCACGTTTCTATTACTGTGTTTACGTATGATAGTGCTTTACGTTCGGGAGCCGTTAGTGAGAATGCGCGTTGTAGTTACGCTGAGTATGTGGATTGGTTCGCGCATTCACGATGCAACCAGCGCCACCCTGATCAGCAGCCTGATCGTCATTTTGCTGCGCTTGATTCAGTTTGTGCTCTTGTACGTGCTGATCTCGATTACGTGGCGGCTACTGGAGGATGCAGGCAGCGGCTACGGGCGCAATCCGCTAGGAGTAATGCTCTGGCTGTGGTTATTGATTTTAGGATTCGCGCCTCTAGTGAGATGGGGATACCAAATGGCGCGTGGCTGGCTGCTGCATCAAATCGCAGCAACACTTCGCGCCTAATCCACGTCGACGCCGATCAATTCATCCTGTTCAATCTCGCTGGAGATCAAATCAACGGAATCAGCCATTCCGGCATCGGTTTGTACTTTCTCCAACGGCAGCGGGCGGGACGCCTGACTCAAACGTGCCATCGTCAGCAGCGTAGAGGCAAGTGCAAGCAGTCCAGCTAGATCAGCCGCCGGATCGCCCGTCGTGGGGATGCTGATCAACATACGGAAGAAGGCACATTCACGCCCACAACTAAGATTTTGCGATCCCTGTGCCGCGACAGGAGTAGGTGTGCTGAAGATAACAACGACCACCAGAAGGGTTACAAGCGCCACTACGTATCGCATAATTCCCCTCTTCACCAATTGATTGATCAATAAACTATGTTTAACATGGATTTACTTTTCAGACAATAGCCCAAGTGCATCAGCTTTGCCCATTGCCTGAGTTCTGCTACGAACGTTCAGTTTACCGAAAATACTGTAAACGTGCCTCTTTACGGTGCTTTCAGCGATCAGCAAGCGTGCCGCGATCTCCTGATTAGAAAATCCGTGTGCGATCAAACGCAACACGTCGACTTCACGTTCACTCAAGGGTTCGAGCAGCGCTGCTGAACGTAGCGACGTTTCTCGCCGGATCGGATAGGTACGCTCAAGCGCACTGAGTACGGTATTGAGCAGAACCGTCGTCTCATCATTCCATTTATCCGAACGCCGCTGCTGCAAGGTGAGCATCCGCGCCAGACGATATAAGACAGGTTCGCGGTTCAGTGCAAAACCATCAACGAACAACCGCACGATCCGTGATGGCGCTGCCAATTCCAGCGCCCGTACCAGCGCATCCAACGCCTGCGCGGTATTGCCCTTACCGTTGCGTGCTAACGCTAACATCGTTAACACATCAATAGCAGGATAGAGGAAGCCATCACCCAAGAAACTTTCTGCTAGTTGCGCTGAGATCACCTCCGCCTCATCATAACGTTCGAGCAGCAAGAGGACGCGGGCGAAGGCAACATAAGCATAACGATCTTGAATCGTGAATTGATCACGCACGTTGAGTCCGCAACCGTAAAGCCATTGTAACGCAGCGTTAACGTGACTGCTGACCATCCAATGGCGTGCCCTCCGTGCCAATAACCACGTATCTGCCGATTTCATCTGTTCAGCCAGATTGAGGGCAACAGCCGCGCTATTCACATCTCCACGCGCTTCCAGCACCTGTGACAGCATAGTGTAGGATCGGAAGCGAATCTGAGCGTCTTCCGCCATCAGACTACGCCCCAAATGATGACTCGCGGCAGCCAGATCGTCCCACGCCCAGCACAATTCCGCCATCCCTAAATGCGTGAGATCGCTGCCTGCACTGCCCACCAATGCAAAGGCATCTGCCGCTTGTTGGAACTGTGCCCGCTGCATATAAAGCTCTGCCTGCTGTAGGTGATCCAGATCGGCGGCGGCGTAAAACCACAGATGGTCTAGCTGCGTAGTGCCAAGGTGCTGCGCGTCCTGACTATCTCCATCCTCTAGCTGACGGCGCAAACGCCAGCGCAAGAGCGGTTCGTCCAGATGGTGCTGATGGAGGATCGCTAACAACACATGACTATCGGCACGCCCCGTAACTGCATCACAAAGCGAAGGATCATCCAGTGCGTCCAGAATCGCGGTTTGTACCAAGAAGCGGCGCAGCGTCTGTGGTTGATCGGAAAGCACTTCTTGTTCAAAGTAGGCATCGAGGTAGCGCTCACATAGACGCAGCGGATTAGCCAGATGCTGGTCGTTGATCTTCCCATGTAAGCGCCGCAAACTATCCGCTGCCAGTTTCAAACCGGTGATCCAGCCGTTCGTTTGTTGATGCAGTTTTTCGTAAAGCGCAGTGAGCACTTCATCGGGCAAATGCAGCGCCATATACTGCCGTAGAAACTCCGCGGCTTCTGTTGCCATAAAACGCAAGTCGTTGTTTCCAAGATCGCCAACAGCACCATCTCGGGCAGCGAGCAAAATGGCGGGGATCTGCATCCGGCTGATTAGGATTGTGTGCCAGTGGGGAGGCAAAGTTTCCAGCAATCGCGCTAATTCGTGGTAGCTAACAGCATTATCTAGTGCATCCAGATTATCCAGCACTAACCACGCTTCTTCGGTCAATGGAAGATCGCGGCTGATGGCGTTGAAATAGCGCTGCAACTGCGCCGGATCGTTATCCTCTCGATCCAGATTGAGCCATGCCGCACGCCTGCCAAACAACCATTGAGCGATCAGGGTAGTCTTGCCATAACCCGCAAACGCCGAAACCGCGATCAGACGGCAATGTATCAGCGAATCAAGCAGGCGCAGTAAACGCGGACGCGCTAGATCGGCGTGTAAAACAGGAATCGATACTTTCGTCGCTAAGATGGCGTTCATCTGTCAAAGTATCGATCCATTCGTAGGTATCGATCAAGGGTGAATGCTAATCCCGTGCAGTTGGATCAAAGGCGTCACGCAAACCATCACCGATCACGTAGAGACAGAGTACCGTCGTCGAGATCAAAATCCCCGGCAGTACCACCAGATGCGGACCTAAGGTGAAAAAGGTCTGCGCGTTAGAGAGCATGTTGCCCCAACTTGGCGTTGGCGGTTGGATGCCCAAGCCCAAGAAACTCAATGCAGACTCAGTAAGGATCAGATCGCCAATATCGGTCGCTAACGTGATCAATACAATGGAGAGCAAGTTGGGCAGGATGTGCTGTAACATGATGCGAATGTTGGATGCACCGATGGAACGCGCACTGATCACGTACTCGCGTTCGCGCAGTGCCAACGTCTCGCCACGTACGAGGCGTGCAGTACTCAACCAACCCAACCCGCCCAGCACAAGGATCAAAACCATCGGTCCGGGCGAGAACACCGCAGCGATGATCAACAGCAAGAACAGTGTAGGGATCGAACCGAGTGTAGCGATCAGCCAGTTGATTGCATCATCCAACCAACCGCCGTAGTAACCCGCTAGAATACCGACAGTAACACCAATGCTCAGGGATAAGAATGCCGCGACGAAGGCAATACCTAGGGATACTTGTCCAGCATAGAGCAAACGCGCCAGATGATCACGCCCCAGATCATCGGTGCCTAAGAGGTGATTAGTGGAACCAATAGGTAGAAAGGTCTCACCGAGCGAGGTGCGCGAGTAATCGACCTTCAACAATTGTGTGGCGATAAATGGTGCGAGGATCGAGAGCACAACCAATAGCGCTATGATCCCTATCGCAATCAGCGACAGCCGATCACGGCGCAATCGCCGCAGCGCCATCTTCCACAGCGATAGTCCCGCGCTTTCGTCTTGAGTGCGTTGTGCCAGTTCTACTACAGAAGTCGAGGTCGATGCGGTCATGAAAATGCTCCTAGTTGAAGCGAATGCGCGGATCGACCAGCGCATACAGGATGTCGGAAAGTATGAAGCCACCCAATGTGCCTAATGCAGCGATCAGTACGCCCGCCATCACCAGCGGGTAATCCTGTTGCAATACCGCTTGGAAGGTCAAGCGCCCTAAGCCGGGCCACGAAAAGATGGTCTCGGTGATCACCGCTCCGCCCAAGATGCCTGTGATCGACGGTCCCATCAGCGTTGCAATCGGAATTAGGGCATTGCGGGCAGCATGCGTGAACCAGACGCGGCGTTGCCGCAAGCCTTTCGCCCGCGCGGTACGCACATACTCTTGATGGATTACATCGAGCATTGAGGCGCGCATATAGCGGGAGAGCACGGAAACAGCACCCGCCGACAGCACTAACGCAGGCAGCAGGATGTAGTTGGTACGGTTGAGCAGCGACGGACAGTCACCTGTGGTGCGCGGGCAGCGCCCTCCCATTGGCAGTACGTGCAGCGTCGCGCCGAAGATTAAGATCAGCATCAAACCGAGCCAGAAGATGGGGATCGATTTGGTGATCACGGCGAAAACACGACTCAGATTATCGAACCAACCGCCTCTATTGACGGCGGCAAGAATCCCCACAATCACGCCGAGGATGCTGCCAACAACAAGTGAGGTAATGCCTAATTCTAGGGTGGCGGACGTTCGTTCAGCGATCATATCAATCACGGGGCGTCTGCCAGAAAAAGAGTTACCAAAATCGCCTCTGAGCACACCACGACGATTCCCGTAACCATCTTTTTCGCCGTCGCCGTTTTTATCCACTAACAGCCAATCATCACCCACCAGCCACTTCAGATACTGCACGGGCCAAGGGTCGTTGACGCCAAGTTGCGCTTCAAGGATGCGACGTTTCTCCGGCGTCAGTTTGGGATCGACGCCCAACGCACCTACCGGTCCCCCCGGTGCAGCGGTGATCAGCAGGTAACTCAGCAAGGTGATCCCGAAGATGGTGGGGATTGCCTGAAAGATGCGGCGGAGGATGTATCTGAACATGGGTGGCTCTCGAAAACTAGCTTGGATAATGACGGCGAACAACCAACAATCATTTCTGGTTGAGACTAGACTGCCCCGTACTGCGCTAACGCAGTACGGGGATGGCAGGTAGTCTACTTATAAAGGTAGAGAGTTATTGACCTTCGACGCGCCAGTGTTCAACGCGGTTGTAGAACAGATTGGCAGCAGGCGTGAAGTCTTGTACCTCACTGGTTGCACCATACCAACCGTTCACCGTGAACAACCAGATGTAAGGCAGGTCATCAGCCATGATCTCCTGAATCTGGTGATAGATAGGTGTGCGGTCATCCAGCGCGCAACCGGGAACCGTCAGCGCTTCTTTCATCAGCTTGGTCACTTCAGGATTGGAGTAAGAGACGAAGTTGTTGCCGCTGCCGGGGATGTCGGCTTCGGGCAGGAACAGCGCCGTCGCATCAGGATCATCAGGGAAGCTGTTGATCCAGCCGCCGATGCGGGCATCGAAATTCTGCGAACGCACGAGATCGTTGAGCACGTTGAAATCAATCGGCTGGAAGTCTACTTCGATACCAAGCTGCGCCAATTGATCTTTTACAATCGTGCCGATAGCTTCGCGGCGAGAGTTACCCTGATTGGTTAGCAGTGTGAACTTAAAGGGCGTGCCATCGGGGGCATACTTCGCGCCCTTAGCTACGCGGATACCATCGGGTCCCATGGGCCAGCCAGCTTCATCGAGCATCTTGGCGGCAGCCGCAGGATCAAAGGCGATTGGCTTGAGGCTCTTGTCTTCCGCCCATGAGCCAGAAATGATGAAGGAGGACATGCGCGTGCCTTCACCAAATACAGCCCCCTTGATGATGGACTCGACATCAATACCCAGTGCCAATGCCTTACGCACGGCGACATCTCCGAAGATCGGATGCGGTTCTTGCTCGATCACGTTGCCGTTGGCATCCAGACCGGGCTGCGGATTGGCGGGATTCGCCATGTTCAGCGCGATATAGTCCCATGCATTGCCGGGGAAGTCGAAGATCTGCGAATTGCCAGCGTCAGCATCGGCACGCAGTTCAGCGCGACGCGAGACCGCAGGCGCATCGATCATGTTGACTTCATGCGCCAAGAATTGCTGCACCAACACCGTCTGGTCAGGCACCACAGGCTGGATAAAGCCGCCAGCGTTTATCTTGCCGTCTTCCAGATCGACGTAATCGGGATTCGCTACCAGCGTGGTGGTATCGGAAGCACGATAAGAGTCAAATTTGAAGGGACCTGCGGAAACCATCGGCGCGGTGCTGAAGGAATCAGCCTGCATATCGGCGGGGGCGACGTTCTCCAGAATGTGCTTGGGCGCAATGGGGATCACGTTAGCGGTACCCAGCGCGGTGCAGTCAGCACTCTTGAAGGTCACAACCAGTGTCGTGGGATCGGGTGCTTCTACGCTGGCGATGTTGGTGACACCAGAGATTAAAGGTGATTGTGCGTCTTCGTTGGTGATTACCTGATAACCGAACAGCGCGTCCGCAGAAGTGATGGGCGTGCCATCCGACCACTTCATGTCACTACGCAGCGTGAAGGTTAGCGAGAGACCATCGTCGGAGAGTGACCAATCCGTCGCCAGCCCGTTGCGTGCACCCTTGGCGAAGTACTGCGTTTCGGCATCAACACCGATCAACAGTGGGAACATCAAGCCGGTTAGTTTGGAACAGGTGTTGTCGTTACAGAATAGTGGGCTGAGGGTATCAGGACCAGAACCAAAAGTTGGCTCGATCAACACTCCGCCTTCAGGGTCTTGCGCCCGCACTACTAGTGGACGCGCAGTGGTTGCCAGCAACGCTAGGATCATTATCGCCGTTGCCAGACCCACCAGGCGTTTGAAGCTAGATTTAAACATATAAGGCATCTCCTGATTTAACTAAAAAAGCGGTTCTGAGATTGATGAGCTGGCATATCAATCTCAGAACGCTTTGCGTAATGCGCTTATTAGGGTAATGAATCAGGAGTAGTAGATGCGTGCAACCAATTGGGGGGTAGTGGGGGGTTATCAGAGTAGTCTTATCGGAAGTAGAGTGGTGGTGTAGGAGTACACTAGAGTAGCCGTCTCACCTTCGCCTCGCGGATCGCTTCAGTGCGGCTGGCGACACCGAGCTTGCGGTAGATGTTCTTGATGTGCCACTTGACCGTCTCAGGTGTAACCACCAACTTCGCCGCGATCTCGTGGTTGGGCAGACCTTCCGCAATCAGACCGAGCAATTCGATCTCGCGTTCGCTTAGCTTTTCCTCGAAGCTGCCCAAGACCTGACGAGCAAATGGCGCGTTCGGAACATGCCCTACGTAATGGCGCAGCAATGGCAAAATCAATGTGCCTGCGTTGACAAACTCGCGGATATATCCACCCGGCTCTGCCAGACTCAACGCCTTTTCCAGATTGATCAACGCTTTGTCCATCTCGTTAAGCGCTATCCGCAAGCCCGCTCCCAAGATTAATGCCTCGATGATCCCGCCACGACTCATGCGTCCCTTGTCCCATGTCTCCAAGCCGCGATTCAGCAGATCGATCGCAGCTTGGAACTGCCGCCGCGTAGTCATCACCCTCACTACAGTGATCAATGTTTCGCGATAACCGGGATGCAAAATCGTTTCGTCATCCAGCGTTAACTGCTGCAGCCAAGCCGCTGCTCTGGCATTCTCTCCACTTGCCAACCAAACATGTGCGCGCCATGCGCTGACGTATGCCTGCGATTCTTCATCCAGTTGATGCGTAATAGCGATCTTTTCCGCGTCTTCTAACACTTCTATCGCCGATTGATATTGCGCTTGTGCTGTCAATACTTGCGTGTGCAAGATGTGCGCCATGATTGCCACACGCTTCTCACCGATTCGTTCAGCGATACGCCGCGCTTCTCTGGCGTGGAAATCTGCGGCGGTGATGTCGTTCCAGCTCAAGAAAATCTGCCCTAAGCCAGTATGCAACAGCGTTACCGTCGCCAGTGGTCGCTCCGCAGGTGGCAGCGATTCGCTCTGGCGCAAACCACTGCGAAAGGTGGCGTTCGCCTTTTGCAGATCACCCGCAAATAGCTGCACATAACCGCGCTGGCAGGTGGCAATCAACGCTGTGCGTGCCTCACCGCCAGTCTGATATAACGTACCCGCTTCTTCAAGCAGTGACTCCGCCATACCCAGATCGCCCGTGAGGCGGTAGACCTCGCCTAGACTCAGCGTTAATGCGCCACGCAGCAAGGGGACCTGTTCGACTAAGGCACTGAGTTGCTGCTGGGCGTAATCGAGTTCTTCCGACGAATTACCGCGCAGTAGTGCCATGATCGCAGGCAGCGCCGCCCCTAATTCGAGATGCTCATCAATCATGCCGCGATGCGCCGCTGCCAACAGCACGTTCAGCCGATCCACGTTGTCAGTGCGCCCCGCCATAATCAGCAGTCCAGCGTAGAGCAGGCACAAGGTGGGGCGCGATTCAACCAGCGTTTGTGGCAGCGCATCCAGCCAGCGCAAGGCACTCACATCAATACCACTAATTTGCGTCACACCAACATACTGCTCAATGATGTCCGCGGCTTCCTCGTAAGCATCCGCTTTCAAGAATTGATCTATCGCTTCCGCGAGTAAGCCCTGTTGCTGATACCAATCAGCGGCGCGCTTGTGCAGTTCAGGGATACGCTGCGGCTCAGTTTTGCGCAGCCGATCCATCAGGAAATCGGCAAATAGCTGATGATAGCGATACCAGCGGCGTTGATGATCCAGCGGCGTGGTAAACAGGTTCATCGCTTCGAGTTGTTCTAGTACCACCTGACTGCCCGACTCACCGGTTACTGCGTTGCATAAGCCAGCGTTCAGTTGACTAAGAATCGCGGTGTGCAGCAAGAAACGGCGGATGTCGGCGGTCTGCAGTTTGAAAACCTCGTCCAGCAGATATTCCGCGATATAGCGATTGGTGCCCGCTAATGCCGTGACTACGCGCGGTAGCGCATCCCGATCTCGCGTGGAGAGCGCCACCAACTGCAAACCCGCTATCCAGCCTTCGGTGCGCTGTGCCAGTGCCTCAACGGTCGCTCCCGACAGTTCCCCGAATCCAATTTGCGCAAAGAACGCCGTGATCTCCGAGGGGGTGAAGCGGATGTCGTCAGCGGTTAATTCAAATAACTCGCCACGGGCGCGCAGTCGTGCTAATGGCAGTGGCGGATCGTGACGACTGGCGACCAGCAAATGCAGCGTTGGCGGTGCGTGACGCAGCAGATAAGCCACTGCTTCATGGATCGCTGGCAGCGCGATTTCATGATAATCATCGAGCACCAGCGCAACCTCGTCGCCCCATTGCACCAGATCGTTAATCAGCGGCGTGAGAAAGCTTTGTGAGAAGGCTTCAGGCGAAGAACTGAGCGCGTTACTTTCCACCAATTTCAAGGATTCTACACCGAGTTGCGGCTCAATTGTTTGCAGCGCAACTACGACGCAGCACAGAAAGCGCGTCAATTGATCGTCGCTGGGATCGAGCGTGTACCACGCGACGTGATCAGCCTTCGCCGTCGCCCATTCGCTCAGCAGAGTGGTCTTGCCGAAGCCAGCGGGCGCGGTAACAATTGTTAATCTCGCCTCAAAAGCAGTTGCCAACGCATCCAATAGGCGAGTGCGACGAACGACTGTCGGTCGCACTTTTGGAATCGTCAACTTGGTAGTAAGAATCGGTGCCAGCGCATTCATACTGCAAATTCTAGCACGCAACCCTGAGTTTGCGCCGTGCCTACGATTAGACAACGATGCGCCGCTAGGGGATACACCTGCGGCACAATACGAAATGTTACATGTGACCGACTATTCATAGCGTTTTGGCGATTTAAGTTGACCACCAATCTTCTCTCGATTACCACGTACACGGGAATCGGCGGCGGCGAAAGTTTGCAACTCAATCTAATGCGCGCGCTGGATCGATCCCGCTTTCAACCGTATTTGCTCACTCCACACGATGGCGCATTTCCACAAGCGGCGGCGGCGCTCGGCGTCAGCACTCATACGCTGCCTTATCGCGGTACGACGACATTGTTTGTTCCGCAACTCTGGGAACGTACTCCAATCGTCGGAAAACTGCGGCAGTTCTTAAAAGTTCAATCGATCCACGCCGTGTTAACGGATTACCATTCTCTGCCATTCATCGTTCCGGCGGCACAGGCACTGAAAATCCCGGTGATCTGGAATGCGATGGGTTGGTGGTTTCCGATCTACCCATGGCAGCGCCACTTCTTTGAGAAGCAGATCAGCAAGATTATCGCCATCACGGCGGCGGTGAAAGAGCGCCTTCTAGGCACCCCGCCGAAACTACCTCCAAACTCGATGGAAGTGTTGATACCCGGTGTTGATACCGATGTGCATCAACCGCACTTCGAGAGTACTGCGGTGCGCGACAAACTTGGCATCACTCAGGATACGCCGCTAGTCTGCATGATCGCGCGTTTCCAGAATGTGAAGGGTCATGAATACTTTCTAGAAATGGCGAAACATGTGCTGGCACAAGTACCGGAGGCGCGATTCGCTGTCGCTGGCGAAAATGTCTTCGGTGTCTCTAAAGATGAGCAGTATAAGCAAGACATTCTGGCTATGGCGAACAGCGATGCACTACTGCGCGAGCGCGTCACTTATCTCGGTTTCTGGCAAGACTCCCGCGAAGTGATTGCCGCCGCCGATGTGATGGTGTGCAGCTCATGGTTTGAATCGCTGAGTATGGTGGCTCTGGAGAGTATGGCTATGGCACGTCCCATCGTCAGTACACGCGTCGGTGGTCCTTCGGAGACGATCATCGATGGCGTGACAGGCTACCTCGTGCCGCCGCGTAACAGCCGCGCGCTTGCTGAGAAAGTCGTTACTCTGCTGTGCGATCCGCAGTTGCGGCAGCGAGTTGGAACACAAGCACGGGAACATGTGGTAGAGCATTTCAGCGCTGCCCGTTACGCTGCTGCCATCAGCGAGGTAGTACAGCAAATGTTGAAAAAACGGCGCTAACTAGAGTGCCAACCGAAAGCCACGCCTCGCTACGGATTTCACGATAAATCCACCATTTGACGGTTGCACGCGATCTCCGATGGTGTAACAATACACTACAATTATCCAACTACTGTCCATTCCTAAATTTAAGGATGGTACTTCAGCGATAGGCACATAATGCTCAAGGCAATTCTCTTCGACATGGATGACACGCTCATTGATTGGAGTGGGCGCGTCCAAGATTGGTTAGAATACGAACGGGAACACCTTAATTTTCTGATTGACCATTTGACTGGCGCAGGACATACCGTCCCCAACGCAGATCATTTCTTCACTTCGGTACGGCAGTTCGCCAGCGACTCATGGGTTGATTCAGCGGCAAGTTTACGCGCACCACGCTACGCCGAAGCGATTCTCAAAGCGATGGAACAGATCGGCATCCCCATTACGGATTTCGATGAGGATAGTGTGCTGCGGGCGCTAAAGTGGAAAATGATCGCGGGTGTGGTTGCTTTTCCTGATGTACTGGACGTGCTGCCTGTTCTCGTCTCTCATAATCTGCAACTGGGCTTGATCACCAATGCCTCGACACCGATGTGGCTGCGTGATACCGAACTGGAAGAGGTGGGGCTGCTGCACTATTTCTCCGACTGCCGTCTCTCCGCCGTTGATGTCGGTTACCTCAAACCTCATCCTGCGATTTTCCAACACGCGCTAGATAAGTTGCAATTACAGCCCTCCGAAGTGGTATTCGTGGGCGATAACCCCGAAGCTGATGTGTCCGGCGCACAGAGCGTTGGTATGAAAGCGGTACTGCGTGTGGTGCAAAAACCGGGCATAATTACCTCGCGCTTATTCACACCAGATGCCCGCATCGACACCTTCCACGAACTTCCGGCAATTCTGGACGAGTGGTATCCCGGCTGGCGGTAATCACGATGATCAGTTCATCCTCGACACCGTATCACAATCTCATCGTCACTGGCTACATCGGCACTGGTCGGCTCAATGTCGTGCGCATGATCGCCAAGCAAGTGAACGTTTCGTTCGTTAATCTGGACACTGAAATTCAGGTGCGCGAAGGCATGAACGCCGATGAAATCCGCCAACTCTACGGTGAGGCACGGTTGCGCAGTATCGAGAATACGCTGTGCCGTGAGGTTGCCTTGCAGCGTGGCGCGGTGATCTCCGTCGGCGGTTCGACTTTGCTGGATGATATTAACCGCGAACGTTTACAAGCAAGCGGTCCTGTCTTGATACTAACCTGCTCCCTGAACGAAATCTTACGCCGTTTATACGCCAGTCAGGGTGCGCGCTTTCACGATCCTAAGGCACGATCCGCGGCACTCAACCAGATCCGCCGCGAGCAGCAAGTTCTGCAACTGAAAGATTTGCCGAAACTAGACGCGACGTATCTCACGACAGAACAAGTCGTTGAACAAGCGATCCATTTCTGGTATGAATGGGAAACCATCGCGGTTTAGGCTATCCTTTGTTACTAATGGTGTGAACCACCACAATTCAAATAAGGATGGGAACGCAGTATGCCTGAGGTGACCGTAAGTATTGCACAGATGAACGTCCGTGATGGCGATCCGCGCAAGAACTGGGCGACAGTTCAGGAGTTGGTAGCGGAGGCGGCACGGCGCGGATCAGATATGATCGTGCTGCCGGAATTGTGGGATAACGGCTTTGCTTTAGAAAAATCGAAGGAATTTGCCAGTACGCTCTCCGGCGGTTTGTTTGCTCAGGTAGCGACACTGGCGCGGTCAGCGAAGATCGTCATACTCGGTTCGATGCTAGAGAAGCGAGGCGTCGGCGTCTACAACTGCTGTGCAGTGTTCACGCCAGTTTCCGGCGTCACGGGTGCTTACCGCAAAATTCATTTATTTGAAGGCATGAACGAAGGGCAATATCTCAGCCCCGGCGAAGCGCCGTTGACCACCGACCTTGCGTGGGGTCCCACCTCCATCGCTATTTGCTACGATCTACGCTTCCCCGAATTACTGCGCCGCTATGCCGTCGATAACTCCAAGATGGTGGTTATTCCAGCACAGTGGCCCGCCACACGGATCAATCACTGGCGTACACTGCTGCAAGCCCGCGCTATCGAGAATCAATATTTCGTGATCGGCTGCAACCGCGTTGGTGAATATAATGGCAGCACGTTCTCCGGTCACTCCATGATCGTCGATCCGACAGGGAATATCGTGGCGGAGTTGGGCGATACCGAGAACATTATGACGGTCAAAATCAATACCGACATTGTTGATCAGGTGCGGGCAGGTTTCCCTGTACTGCAAGATCGTCGTCCCTCTGCTTATTAAAGACTAGAACGGGATCATGACAGACTCTACCTCAGTACCTTCCGTCCCGATGGATGAATACAGCGCCGAATACTTCGAGCGTTACAACTATGCTGACCGGACACTGGGCAAGTACAGTATGTACTGGTTCGCGCGGCGTTATTACGCGGCACTGGTGCGCCGTTACGCGCCGAAACTAGCAGGACCTAATCCCGGTTTGCTGGAACTCGGCTGCGGTTTAGGGCATCTGATCGGCTTGCTGCAAGATGATTTCAAGTGCGTAGGCATCGACCTGATCGATTACAGCATCGAGCAGACTAAAAAGAACGCACCCAAAGCCGAAGCCTATCAGATGAGCGCCGATGATCTCTCGCGCTTCCGCACTGGCGAGTTTTCTGTGGTGGTAGCGCTGCATCTGGTTGAGCACTTGCCCAATCCAGTGAGCACTTTCCAGCAGGTCAACCGGATTCTGGATCGCGGTGGCTTGTTTTTGTTCGCTACACCGAATCCGGTCTATGCGCTTCGTCGCTTCAAAGAAGATCCGGCGACAGATGCCATCGGCAAAGACCCTACGCACATCAATGTGCATCCGCCGGAACAGTGGCGCAAATGGGCGGAGGAGAATGGCTTCCGCGTGTTGCAGCATTTCGGTGATGGCTTATGGGATGTGCCTTACCTCAAGGGAATCCCGACCAAATTGCAATTTGCCTTCTTCGGCTTTCCGGCGCTGCTGCAAGTGCTGACGCAAACGACCTTTACGCCGTTATCGCTAGGGGTCAACCAGATCTGCATTTGCCGCAAAGTTGCGGATGTGAAGTGACGCTATGTTCCGTAGTATGGCACGCTGGTTGGCAGTTGGTGGAGCAGTAGTAGCGGCTGGTTCGTGGTTGTCACGCTATCTCCGACCGCTGCAATCGACGCTAACATTGAATGAAGCTGTGGTGATCATCACTGGTGCCTCAGCGGGGATCGGGCGTGCCTACGCGGAAGCCTTTGCCAAACGAGGGGCAAGAGTGGTGCTGGCGGCACGACGCGCTGATCTACTGGAAGACTTGCGCCTACACATCGAAACTTACGCTTCTGATGTGCTCGCCATTCCTACCGATGTGAACAGTGAAGACGATCTGCGCCGTCTGGTGGATCAGACGATGCAACATTACGGACGAATCGATATTCTGGTCAACAACGCAGGTGCGGACGCTGGCGGACAGCTTTACAGCATCTCGCTGGACGAAATCAGGACGCTTGTGCGGACTAATCTGGAAGCGCCGATGTCGCTGACTCATCTGGTGCTGCCTACCATGCTGGCGCAGCGATCTGGCAAGATCGTCAACATCGCCTCGATTGCGGGACGTATCGCGCAGGCAGCATCAACAGTGTACTCAAGCTCTAAGATCGGATTAATGGGGTTCTCCGATGCGCTGCGGCGTGAACTGGTCGGCACAGGGATCGATGTAATCACTGTATTGCCGACATGGACGCGCACGGCTATGGTCACGCCGGAGATCAATAAGCAAGTCAATTTCGTAGATGATCCTACGGCGGTAGCAGAGCGTACCATCGAAGGTATGTTGATGGGCGAATCTGAGATCGTATTCGGCGGGAATATTATGAAATTCGGTTTATTCGTGGAACGTCACTTCCCCGCGTTGATGGATTTATATTGGCGCAGCGAGCTAACCCCGCAGTACATCGAGGCGATGCGAAGTAACAGCCAGATTGGACGCAACTGACTACTGCGCCTAATGTCCTAAGACTCCAAACCGCCGAAGCTGTGGCGCGACTCTGGCGATCACGCCGACCACTACTAACGTACCGATACCGCCGACAACTACTGCCCCGACTGGTCCCAACAACGCTGCCATCACTCCCGACTCGAAGCCACCAAGTTCGTTTGACGCGCCGATGAACATGCTGTTAACCGCGCCAACGCGTCCGCGCATGGCATCCGGTGTGTGTGTCATGATTAGTGTATGCCGCACGACCACGCTGATGTTATCCAGAGCACCCAGTACGAACAGCATTGCCGCCGATAGCCAGAACGAGGTAGACAAGCCGAAAATGATGGTAGCTACCCCGAATCCGGCGACTGCTAACAGCAACGTGCGTCCGGCGCGTTGGAACGGTGGACGGCGGGCGATGGTCATTGCCATCAGTAGCGCACCAAGCGAAGTTACTGCTCGCAGCACACCTAATCCGGCGGCTTCAACCTGCAAAATATCCTTTGCGAACACTGGTAGTAAGAATGTAGCACCGCCTAGCAGCACCGCGAACATATCCAGCGTGATCGACGCCAAGACGATTTGTGATCGCCGTAGAAATGACAGTCCCGCCCGCACCGATTCCAACGGCGACTCATCGGGCGTGGCGTAATCGCGCTGTTGGCTGCGTAGCAACAGTAGAGCGATTACCAGCACCAGTCCGGCAAAGGCATTGGACAAATAAACCAGCCACGCGCTGTTCGCCACCGCGATCAAGATGCCGCCGAGCGCTGGACCGAGGATTGCGGAAAGCTGCCACACACTGGAGTTCCATGTCACCGCATTGAAGAACTGTTCCGGTGGTACGGTTTGCGGGGTGAGCGCCGATTCAGCGGGATTGTTGAAAGCACGTGCGGTGCCGATCAGCGCCAGTACCGTGTAGATCAATGGCAGTGGACCGCGCATCAACGAGAGTGCAGTGAGCGCCAATGAACATAAGATCAACACCACTTGCGATATCAGAGTCACCCAACGGCGGTTGTAGCGATCCGCAATGTAGCCGCCGAGCACCGAGAACAACAGCACGGGGATGATCTGCACTAAGCCCACCAACCCTAAAGCGAAGGCGTCATTGGTACGCTCGTAGAGTTCCCAGCCCACGCCAACACTGACCATCATCTCGCCGATCTGCGCTGTGAAGCGACCAGCTATCAGTAGTCGGAAATCTCGATAGCGCAGCGCGGCATAAGGATCAGGACGTGCCGGAGGATTCGGGGATTCGCTAGACATGAATATCACCTATTGGGGCAGCAGCAGTCAGAATCAGTAGTATGGGCTATCGCCCTCGTAGATTGGTACTTGCTCGCCGTTATTCGTACTCGTGTGGAAAATCGAAAAGATCGCTTACCGTAAGAGGTGCAATCGCTTCAATTAAAAAAGATTTAAGTAGAGGATGGCATAGGAACAGTGCGAACTATACCGAAGTATCATTGCTGTCGCAATAATAGCTAGAGGCGATTACGAAGCTTATGCTTTGCGCCGACGGATTTTACCGTCCTTAAAGATGTGCGTTTCATGCGTCTTGGCATCATTTTTAGCTACTACCCTATACGCCTGCTCGATCAATGCTTCCGTATCAACACCCGCTGAGTGGCACATGGTAATGATTGTCACAATCACATCCGCAGCTTCCTCACCAATGTGATTCAAGTCAGTCCCTTCGCGCACGGCTTCGGTTAATTCTCTGACTTCTTCCTCAAAGATCATGATCCGATCCTCAATCGCGCTGCGATCGGCAGGATCGACACCGAATCGTTGCAAGAAGTTAAGGGAAGAATCCGCCAGATCGCGGAATGGATCGCCTGTTCGTTCAGTCATGAGTCATTCATCTCCAGACAAAAGGTACGCCCTCCGGTCGGAGGGCGTACAGAATTGCTACTTAATTGCTGTGGTAACGCTTAATCCTTCGAAGATGGGGCACTAGATGCCTTGCGACGTACCACCGTTGGCTTGGCGTTCGGATCAATGATGCGCTTGCCACGACGGATGCGACCATCGGGCAGGATTTCGTCACCTTCGGCGGTGGTAGCTGTTGGCGCGGCTGCCGCAGGAGGCGGAGTCGGCGCTGCCGCTGCGGGCGCGGGAGTGGGTGCTGGTGCAGCCGGAGCAGGAGCAGCAGGCGCTGACGCAGCAGCAGTTGCTTGTTGCAATGCTTGTGCCGCCGCAGCGGTATCGCCAGCCGGAGCAGCCGCAGCCTTACGCGCACCACGACGCACGATCACGCGACCATCTGCCGTCGTCGCGGGCTGATCGCCTGCAGCAGCCGGAGCAGCGGCAACAGGTGCGGGCGCAGCAGCCGCGGCAGGTGCAGCTACTGCTGCCGGAGCCACCGCTTCTTGTGGTCTGTCGCTCACCGGACCGGGACGAGTCGCCGCCAAGCCAGCCTTCTTGCGCGATTTCTGCACGTCAGTGTGATCGTAACCGCCGCGCGCTACCAGTTCTTCCATTGCCGTAGTCGGCGCGATGGTTTGCCAGTAACGGATTTCCTTCGACAGCTTCGGCTTGTCGTAAACGTGCGCTGAAGTGCGGTCGTACGATGCCAATTCGTAGTCGTGATCCATCTTGATCGCGTCGAAGGGGCAGTATTCCGCGCAGTAGCCGCAGTTCATGCAGATGTCGATGTCGATGTAGAATGCTTCCGGCTCCGGCTTCGGACGTCCCGTTTCGGGATTCGTACCACGCACGATCCAGATGCACTGCGGCGGGCATACCTTCGCGCAGATACCGCACGAGGTACACCAATCCTTACCCGCGTATTCGGGGTCGTCGTGGTTGTAGGTGACCAGAAACGGCACAAAGCGGAAACGCTCTGGCACGGCAAGTTTTTCATCGGGATATTCCACTGTCACCAGACCCTTGTTGGCAAGGCTCTGCTTCTCCTGGAACACATCCAGATTGTTCTTGCGCCCAAGATACTGAATATCATTGACAAAGGTGTTGACGAAGTGCTTGAGCGTCACTCCGAGACCTTTAAGAATACCTACTCCGTACATGCGTACTCCTTACCGATCCGTCTCGCCCAACACGATATCGATGCTGCCGAGGATTGCCACTACGTCAGCGACCTTATGACCCTTGCACATCTCGCCCAGCACGTTCAAATTGATGAAACTTGGAGCGCGAACATGATAGCGGAAGGGATTCCCGCCGCCTGTCGAGACGATATAGTAACCTAGCTCGCCCTTCGGATTCTCCACATGACCATAGCTCTCGCCTGCTGGCACTTTGATGGAGTAGCCGCTTTTGCCGCCAAAGATTGATTGCTTGGTGGTTTCTTCCAGCTTAGGCAGCAGTTGACGCAAAATGCGGAGGCTCTCGCGCATTTCGTCCATGCGGATTAGATAGCGATCCAGAATGTCGCCGTTGTAGCGCACGCTGACATCGAACTCCAGATCGGGATAGATGCTGTAGGGCTGTGCGCGGCGAATATCGTAGGGAACACCGGACGCACGGAGCAGCGGACCTGCACAGCTATAGTTGATCGCCATATCGGTGGGCAGATAACCCACGCCCTGACAACGGCTGATGATGATCTCGCTGCTGGTCAGATATTGATCCAATTCGTCTACCGAGCGCGGCAACCGTTCGAGGATCAGTTCCTTGAGGTAGGTCATCGTGTCCATGTCGCGGATGCGGTCATTGACCAGATTGGCGACGCTGAAGATGCGATCAGGGATGTCCTTATTGACGCCGCCCATGCGCATGTAATTGCACATCATGCGGCTGCCCGCTGTTGCCTCGAAAAAGTCGAGGATCAACTCGCGGCTCTGGATGGCATACAGCGCGGGCGTGAAGAACGCTCCCAAGTCGTTGAGCAAGAAGCCAATCGCCCACAGGTGGTTGACGATGCGGGTCAGTTCCACCATCAGCACGCGGATCACTTCGGCGCGATAAGGAACAGAGACCTGACTGCCCAACAGATGTTCAACTGCCAGCGCATAGCCCATGTTGTTGCTCATGCTGCTGATGTAGTCGAGACGATCCGTGAAGGGCATGTTGCCGAACCATGTATTGCGCTCACCGATCTGCTCGTGGTTACGGTGCAGATAGCCCATTACCGGCTCAAGATCTTCAATCGTCTCGCCTACCATCTGCACCATCATGCGGAACACGCCATGCGTGCTAGGGTGATGCGGACCGAGGTTGACTTCGAGCGCCTCTGAGTTGATGCCGCGCTGGTTGACGTTCTGAATATCGACGCCAACGGATAGATTCAAGTTGGGGTCAGACGTATCAACAGGCGTGAAGTTATCTAGCGTGAAGCCTGCCGGATACTTTACGTTATGCCCGAAAGGATTCCATTCTTCGGTGCGGAACACGCGACCACCGGGCCAGCGGCTATCGAAGGGTTTAGTTTCCTCTTCGTAGTACGCCTCTTTCCAATCCTTACGCATGGGATAGCCATCGAAGCCTTCCCACAGCAAGATGCGCTTCAAGTTAGGATGACCACTGAACTGGATGCCGTAGAGGTCGTATGCCTCGCGCTCCTGAAAATCTGCGCCGCGCCACACACTGGTGACGCTCGGGATCACAGGGTTATCGCGGTTAGTCTGCGCCTTGAACACCAATCCCGGTCCGCCCTGCGGCACCGAAAAGGCGTGATAGACCACTTCCATATGATCGCCCTGCCCCAGATAATCGACGGCAGTGACGCTGGAAAGGTAGTTCAGTCCGTAATCTTCGTTCAGCGCCTTGGACACTTCCACCAGTTGATCAGTATTCACGATCAATCCGGTGTAGCCTTTGCGCGTATCAGGAGTCACCGCGCCCGCGAATCGCTGCTGCAGTTCTGCGCTCAATTCTTCAGGGCTGAGAATCTTGGGTACAACTTGATCGGTCATGCTTCCCTCTTACTCCTCACCCTTGCTTTCGGCGGCTGCTTCTCCGGTAGTTTCTGCGATTGCTTCTGCCACGATTGGCGTCGGACGATTCTTCAATGCTTCCCGACGGAACAACTCGGCGTGGCGGGGATCGATGATGTCAGGACCCAAGACGGGGATGGGTACAGCCTCGTTCGGACCTGATCCGTACCACGGCACGCTGGCGCTGACACTCAGGTTCTGCTTCTCGATCTTCTTTTGCAGCGAGATCAAGCCGTAGAGTAGCGCCTGTGGTGTTGGCGGGCAACCGGGGACATAAACATCGACGGGTAGATACTTATCAATGCCACTAACGACGTTGTAGCCTTCTTTGAACGGACCACCACCGGACGCGCATGCACCCATCGCCAGCACGTACTTCGGCTCTGGCATCTGGTTATACAGGCGCACAATGGGCACAACCATTTTCTTCGTCACCGTGCCGGAGACGATCATCAGGTCTGCCTGACGCGGGCTGGCGCGCATGACTTCCATGCCGAAGCGGGCGAGGTCATAACGGCTGGCGGCGGTAGCGATCATTTCGATAGCGCAGCAGGCTAACCCGAACAGCATGGGCCAGATCGAGTGTGATCGGCTCCAGTTGTAGAGGTTGCTGATGCTGGTGATCGCAACGTTTGACTGCATCTCCTCCGGCACAGGAATGTCGGGGTTGTGCAGTTCTTTGAGATTGAGTTCTGCATTGGAGCTAGAACCGACGGTCATGATGTACTCTCCTCGTACCACTCCCGCAGGATTTCGCGTAAAAGCCCATCGTGTGCCAGTGAGGGGTCATCAACGAAGTTGGGGAGCGCGACGATCATTTCCTTCAACTGTTTTAATCCGATGCTGTCAAGATCAATAGCTGGATAAGTATGCTGCAATGCCCTGATAATCTCGTAAGAGGCATCCCAGTCTAAGGTTAGATTATCCTCAGTTTGATCTGAATTAACCATCATTATTGTTTAAAGACAACGAGGCTATTGTTGCGACAGAACCGAGATTATGACACATGTTTTAGATGTTAGGGACTTCGTGAAGTATACCACAAACGAAATTGATCGTAAACGAAGCTAGCTGTGCTGCCCCGCTAACCCTGTCAATAAGGCGCTGCGGATCGGCGGGATCGCGTTTGCTACGCCGAAGATCGCGTTGAATACAGGCGGCTTCGAGCCGATCCACTTCTGCACCATCAGTAAGCGATTCAAGCTGCGTCCGATGCCATTGCGCCAACCTTCATCGTAAGCAGATGCCGCTGCTTGCTCGTTCCCGCCATCCAATATCTGAATCGCTGACCGTGCCGCCAGTTGTCCGGTAATCATGGCAGGGAAGATGCCGCCACCTGTGAGGGCGTCCACGAAGCGTCCAGCATCACCGACTAAATACGCCCCTTTGACCACGCGGCTTTCCCTGTTCATCCACACTGGAATGGGCCACGACTTGAGGGTGTCGGCGTCGATCTCCATCGGATATTCCGATTCCATCTCATCCTTGAATTCGTTGAGCAGTTGCTTCAGGTTCTTGCCGCGCTTCTTGTAGATTTCCTGATCGAACAAGCCGAGTCCGACGTTCACTTCGTTAGGCGCTGTCGGGAAAATCCATGCGTAGCCGGGAGTCAGTTGCAGCAGATACTTGAAATAGACGGTTGGATCGCTGGACAGTGGGCGTTTGAGTTTGGCGTAGGCTCGGATCGCCACTGCTGTTTCCACCGGATCGGAGACTCGTCCACGTAGGCTGCGGGCAATTGAGGAGGAAACACCATCGGCAGCGATAACCACCCGCGTTTCATGCTCAATCAGTTCTTTGCCTTTGCGCTGCACCACGCCGATCACTTTGCTGCCATCGGGCGAATACAACGGCGCATCAATGTCCATCACCTCGAACTTCGCGCCCTTCTTCAGCGCATGCTCGTGCAGCATCTGATCAAAATGGTAGCGTGGCGAAACCATTGAATAATGCTGGCTTGGTTTGCCCTGTACCAGCAGTGACTTACCGGATGGTGCGACCATACTGATGCCGTAAATCTGTTGGTGTTTTAGTCCCGCTTTTTTGGGATCGATCCCCAAATCTTTGTCCAGCATTTCGCTGACGTTACCGGGCAAACCATCACCACAAACTTTATCGCGCGGGAACGCCTGACGATCTATCAGCAGCACGGATTTACCACGCTCCGCCAGAGTCGCCGCTGCCACTGCCCCGCCCGGACCTGATCCCACCACAATCGCATCGTAAATCACGGAACTGTTTCCCCCTTTGCCAGAAGCGGACATAAGTATAGCTAGTGCCGCCAAAGTTGGTACTGCTTTAGCTCACTCTCAAGTTGGGTGAGGTAAACTCTCCTCTATTAATCAACATTCACCGTACTTGGAAGGTTTTCATGCATCGTCTGGCGCTCATCGGATTTGGTAACGTCGGTCAGGGCTTGGCGCAAATTTTGCTGGATAAAGCTAGCGTATTGAAGGCGGAGCAAGGCTTCGAGGCAAAAATCGTCGCTGTCGCTACGCTGCGTAAAGGATCGCTCTATCATCCCGACGGACTCGATCTCAAGGCGCTGATCGCTGCCGCGCAGACAGGCAATTTCAACGCCTATCCCGATACCGCCGGATTGGTGCGCGGACTCGATCCGCTAGCGACAATTAGGGAAACGAACGCTGATGTGATCGCGGAAAATACATATACCGACTTCAATACCGCCGAACCTGCACTAACTCACGTTCGCACGGCACTGACGCTCGGCAAGCATGTGATCACCGCTAACAAAGGACCAGTGGCGCTGGCGTACCGCGAGATCGAAGCTTTGGCGAAGCATCACAACGTCTATTTCGGCTACGAAGGCACAGTGATGGGTGGTACACCGTCATTGCGTTTGGCGCGTCTAGGTTTGGCAGGCTGCACAATCAGCGGCTTTCGCGGCATCATCAATGGCACGACCAATTTCATCTTGACGCAGATGGAGACAGGCAAAGGTTACGCTGATGCGTTGGCGGAAGCGCAGCACTTGGGTTACGCGGAAGCCGATCCGACTGGCGATGTAGAGGGCTATGATGCGTTGGGTAAGCTGATCATTGTGGCGAACACGATCATGGGCTTAGCGCTCAAGATCAAGGAAGTGGAGCGCGTGGGCATCACCAAGATCAGCAGCGGAGATATAAAACAAGCGCAAGCAGAAGCTAAACGCTGGAAACTGATTGCTGGCGTGCGGAAATCAGCAGACGGTCAGGTGCAGGCGTCGGTGCGCCCCGAACTGATCCCGTTGGGTGATCCGCTGGCGAGTGTAGGCGGCGGGATCAACGCAATCACCTACGATACCGATCTGCTCGGCAGTGTAACCCTGATCGGCGCGGGAGCAGGACCACAGGCAACCGGCTTTGCACTGCTATCGGATTTATTAGAGTTAGATCGTCGCTGTTAAGTCGCTTACTACGCATGCATAAATCACTCTGTTATAGCGAAAGCATTGCAGCGTTAGCAGGACGCGCTACAATGCCTTTGTTCGAGGTAGCAAGGATTCCAACATGACTGACTCATCGCTTTCAATCTTGGATACCGATCCGTCCGGCACAATCACTGATTTTCACAGTCCATATCTCACTGTTAAGTGGTTATATCAGCGTAGTATCGTGCTGTTTACGATTACCGGACCGATGGTATTGCAAGAAGTGATCGATTTATGGGCAAGCAACGTCCGGCGCGTTCTAGAGTCGTGGCCCGAATCGCAGCGCTACTACGTCGTTCACGACATCAGTAAGTCTAATTTTGGTGTCACGCCGCACCTCGCCAACACGATCCGCGATCTGTATGCACTGCGTCCACAGTTGAAGCAATCTGTCGCCATTGTCACCCCTCCCAACATTGCCACGCAGTTGGTGCGCGCTCTGGTGCGCAACTATGAACGTGAAGAGATCCGAAACGGCATCTTCTCCACCCGTGAAGAAGCGTTGAAATGGTTGCTCGTTCAAGTGAAAGAGGATGGCAGCCCCAATCTCAGGAACGATGCATGATCGATCTACTGCTCCGCGCGGCGAACATACTTTCCCCCGTCGAAAATGCTGTCAATTACACCCACGCACAAGATATTCTGATCGAAGGCAATCGAATTAGCGCTGTGCTGCCGACCGGGCAAGCCGATCCCGCGCAGGCGCGGCAAGTGATCGACGCCGGCGGCATGATCGCACTGCCGGGACTGATCAACACCCACTGCCATACGGCTATGGTGCTCTTTCGCGGCTTGGCGGATGACGTCAGCGTGGATCGCTGGTTCAACGAATTCATCTGGCCCTTCGAATCGAACCTGACCCCCGAAGATGTCTACTGGGGCACACTGCTCGGTCTAGCGGAAATGATCGAAGCGGGCGTGACCACCGTCGCGGATCACTACTTCTATATGGATGAAGTCGCTCGCGCTATCGATCAGGCTGGCACACGCGGCTTATTAGCGTGGGCGGTGTTCAGTGCTGGCGTGCCAGAGCCAGAAAAGAAGCTGAACGAAACATTGGAATGGATCGAACGCTGGCAAGGCAGTGCTGATGGCAGAATCACCACATGGCTCGGTCCACACGCGCCCTACACTTGCAGCGAAGAATTCCTCAATACGGTATCAGCGACAGCGCGCCGCGCTAAGGTTGGTATTCATATCCACGTCTCCGAGACTCAAGCCCAAGTCGAGATGAGTCTGAAGCAGCACGGACGCACACCCATTGCTCTGCTGCGTGACGCGGGTGTGTTCGAGTCCCCAACTCTGCTGGCACATGCTGCACACCCAACACCCGATGATATTCAGATCATGGTCAAGGCGGAAGCCGGGGTTGCTCACTGCCCAAAGACCTATCTCAAACTCGCCAGCGGCGTGATGAACGTTGTGGAAGTGCGTAACGCGGGTGTCAACATCGGCATCGGCACGGATGGCGCGGCAAGCAACAGTAGTTACGACATTCTGGAACAAACTCGACTCGCGGCGTTGATGCAGAAACATCAACACGTCAATGCGCAAGCTTTGCCGATCAACGACGCACTGCACATGATGATGACGGGCGGCGCAAAGGCACTGCGGATGCCCGATCTCGGCGCGATTGCGGCTGGCAAGTTAGCAGACGTCATCTTGCTGCGCACGGATAGCGCACGGATGCAGCCGCTGATCAACCCCGCTGCCAATGTGCTTTACAGCGCACAAGCTGGCGATGTCGATACCGTGATCTGCAATGGCAAGGTGCTGCTGCAAGAACGCCAACTGCTAACCCTCGATAAGCAAGCTATCGTGCGTGAGGTACAATCGCGCCTGCATCGGCTGAGTCAACGCATTCCGGGTCAGCGCATTCAAACCTATCCGACTTAAGCAGCGCGACCACCAGCCACGAAAGGCAGAGCATGTCCCCCCGTCAATACAACATCGTCAGTGTGGGCGATCTGACCGTCGATTTGATCATGCCCGTAGCCTTACCAATCCCTGCTGCTAGTTCCATCGAAGTCCCGTGGCATAACGTCGAACCCGGCGGCTCTTGCAATTTCCTTATCGCCGGACATCGCGTGGCAGGCGATAACGCCGTCGTCCATGCAACAGGTCCGCTGGGTGATGACATCTACGGACGCGAAGTGATCCAACTGCTACACAGTGAAGGGATCGATGCCGACGGCATCAGCATCGTACCAGGATCGGTTTCAACAGTTGTATTGGTGCTGATGGAACCGAATACCGGACGTTTTACTTATGTCTGGCGCGGCTGCAAGGGTGATATCGTTCCACCCTCGGAAACCACACGGCAGATTATCGATCAGGCGGATGCGCTGTTTATGCAAGGTTACACACTGGTCGAACCACAGATGCCGCCGCTACTCGATTATGTTTTTGCGTCGGGACGCCCGATCTGGTTCGATGTTGGTCCGGCAATTACCGCTGCCCCTGAAGAACTGCGCGAACGCACTCGCCAACATGCTCACGCCATCCTCAGCACCGAGGAAGAACTGCCTAACATTACGGGCGGGCGCACTGAACAAGCCGCCTACGACTATCTCCTAAGCTACGGCATCAAATTACTGGTGATCAAGCGCGGCGGTGCGGGCTGCCGTGTGGTCACGCCGACGGAACGATTCGATGTACCCGCCTTCTCCGTTCCCATCGCCGATCTGGTGGGTGCGGGTGACTGCTTCAACGCTACCTTTATTTACGCTTCCTGTCTGGGCTTGCCGCTGTTACAGCGGGCGCAACTGGCGAACGCAGGCGGCGCGGCTAAAGTGCAGAAGTTAGGATCGGGGCGATCAATGCCTTATCGGGACGAGATACAGGCAGTCCTTCATGCAAATGGCTTGACAATTGAATTCTGAAAAACGGATGTCTGCGATATAATAGAACGGATGTACTGATTAGTGCGAGGACTCTGTGATGAGCCTTGTTCATATCGCTAGAGCGTCGGACTCGCCCTACGTTGATACGGTGATGCATGGTCATACGTTGAGTGCTGGCGTTACCGTTCGTCCTGCCGAGAATCACTGGCACATGATCGTTAGCAAACATGACGGTGGTACGAACTTCATCATCACAGGAGCCTTGACCACTTCTGGTATTGCGCGCTGGGGCGCAGATGGCGAAATACTGTGGATCAGGCTCAAACTGGGCACGTTCATGCCTAACTTGCCCGCCAAGGTGCTGCTCAACAAAGAGACGATCTTACCGAACGGCGCATTCCAATCCTTCTGGCTAGGTGGCTCGACATGGCAGTTACCTAACTACGAAAATGCCGATGCGTTCGTAGATCGCTTGATGCACAATGAGGTACTGGCTTATGATCCGACGGTAGAAGCAGCCCTCAAGGATCAGCCGCAGGTTCTGCCAGAACGTACGCTGCGTCATCGTTTCTTACGTGCCACGGGTCTTTCGCAAACGCACATCCGCCAGATGGAACGTGCGCAACGAGCACAACGTATGCTCGAACAGGGCATCTCGATCCTCGATACGATCTACGACACTGGTTATTTCGATCAGCCTCATCTCACACGCTCACTAAAACGCTTCGTCGGCAAGACTCCTGCTCAGATCCTCAACTCAAATCAACCACAACTGTAAACCGGGAAATTTGCCGTTCTGTACAAGACGACGGCAGCCTGTTTAAGCTATCCTGCCATCAGAAAACTGCTTAAGTTGTGAGGGTTAAAGAGTGAGCAACGAAGCGAAAACATTCAACATGGTAGTTTCACGCCAATTTGATGCGCCAGTAGAGCAAGTCTGGGCAGCATGGAGTGATCCCAACTTGATCAAGGGCTGGTGGGGACCGACGGGCTTCACTTGCCCACTCGCACGGATCGATTTCCGTGAAGGTGGAACTTCGTTGGTGTGCATGCGTGCGCCAGCCGAATACGGTGGCATGGAGTTGTACAACACATGGACGTACACCAAGATCGTGCCTAACCAGCGGATCGCGTTTCTTCAGCACTTCGCTGACAAAGATGGCAACAGGAGTGATCCCGCCGCGCACGGCTTACCAGCCGACATACCCGCAGAAGTTCCGCATCTGATCACTTTTGAAGTGGTGATTGGTGGAAAAACACAGCTCACTATCACCGAATATGGTTATCACTCGGAACAAATCGTAGCAATGTCCAAAGCAGGGATGGAACAGTGCCTTGATAAGATGCAGGCAAGCTTGGGGACGAGGTAAACGAAAAAGGGCAGGTTCCTGAACCTGCCCAGATGGTTAAAGTTGCGATATTTTGAAAACGATGCGATTAGCCACCCATTGACTTGATCACAATCAGCGGAGTGATGTAGACCTCAATGAGCGCGGCTAGGAACAGCATCGGTAGCACGACACCGATGAACACTTTGATTGCGTCCGCGAGCGCCAGCAGCCAAGCATCCCAGACACCCATACCTTCAGGTGGACGCGTGGTCACCAAACCTAGCCGTGCTGATGCTGCTGTAGCGATGAGGATCGCCGGAATTTCGAGGATGCTGTGAGGAAACACGGCAAGGAAAAAGGTTCCTGTCCCTAATGCCGCAACCACAGGCTGTCCGAGCAAGAAACCGAGGATGCCAAACGGCGCAGCAGCGAGGATGATCGCCAGTACGCCGAAGGTGAACACGGCGAGGATCAAGCCGGCGATCAGGATGCGGGCATTCTGCCAGACCACCGCCAGCACCGTGCCCGGATGTCCTCCGTATTGATACAGCACCTTGAAGCTCTCCAACGACTGCTCATGCTCCGCTGTTCCAGCGTTGGGTAGTTGGAAATCGGGACGCACGGTGGCGATCACGAAGCCGAAGATGAACACGCCGATGATCGATAGCAATACTATGATCATGGGCGTTCGCAGCTTACCTAGCGCCGGAAACACGCTGTAGCGATACCATGTGGCGATGTTGGTTACCTTCTCGCCACCGATGAACTGGTGCTTGAACTGACGCCAAGCCCAGCGCAGATTGATCTCATCGATGCTGCGTCCGAGCAATTCCTCGCGGTTGAAGATGCGCGCGCCCATGCTGAACAGCAGAATATCTAGTACGAATAGCCCGCCGAGCAAATACCACAGCACATAGCGGTTGTTGGTGATCATGATGAAGCTTTCCAGCATCACCAACATCGAAGTGGGGATAATGATGAAGCTGGCAAGCAGATTGCTGGCACGGGTCGAAGTAGTCTGACTAGAAACGACCACCGCCCCTGTAACCATGACCAGTGCCTGCGTGGTGGTCAACAGCAGAATCTGGATGATCAGCCATGGTTCAGGACGCCACTGCTGTGAGCCAAGGATCAAGCCACCGAGATAGATACCGATGCCCAGATAGCTGGCGATCAGCGGCGGGATCATAGCAGCGAAGGTCTTGCCCAGATACAACTCGGTATTGGTGAGTGGTGTGGAGAGCAGCGGTTCAAGGCTTCGCCGTTCCTTCTCACCCACGAATGTCTCCAGTGCGATCACCAGCGAGATCGAAACCGGAAAGAAGCCGATGATCATGGGCAGCAGCGGCAGGAAGTTCTCGACCAGCGGCGCTGCGCCGTTAGAGACGAAGAAGCTGGTGAACAAACCAGTCATGCCCTGCGCCAACAGTGGGAATACCAGTGTCAGCACAATGATCGGTGCCATAATCCGCCAGTCGCGCAGACTGTCGCGCATCTCGCGGCGCGTTACCACTAGCGCATTCCGCATCGTCTCGCCAAAAGTATGTTTAGGTAGTACGAGCGCCGGAGGCTGAAATCCTGATACCTCGCCTCGCGTATTAATCACCGTTGTCATTGTGCTTTTTCCTCGCTCGATCCTTCATCTTCCGTCACGATCTGCAAATACACCGTTTCTAGACTCTGCTGTACTTCGCTCAAGGTCACCACTTCCGCGCCGTGTTCGTTCAACTTACGCAGCACCGCCGGATTCGTCTTTAGCGGATCGGAAGTATGGAAGCGCAGCCAGTTATCACCTGTCTCCGCCACCTTAACCAGATCGGAGATCGTTTTGGCAGCACCGTTGGGCGACTGTGCAAAGCGAATTTCCATCAGCGGATCGCCCACGAAGCGTTGGGATAGTTCTGCGAACGTCCCATGCGCGATTAAGCGTCCACGTCGGATCACCCCAATGCTATCTGCAAGCTGCTGCGCTTCGTTGAGGTTATGCGTGGTTAACACGATGGTACGGCGATCCCGCTTGAGTTCGAGCATAGCATCGCGCACCTGTTTGGCGCTCTGCGGATCCATCGCGGAGGTTGGCTCGTCCAGCAACAGTACCTGCGGATCGTGGAGCATCGAGCGCACCAGCGCCAGCTTCTGCTTCATGCCTTTAGAATATTCGCCGATCCGTTTGTTCAGCGCGTCCGCCAGACCGAATCGGTCCATCAGATCGTAGCTGCGCTTGCGTCGCGCCTCCGCTGAAAGCCGATATACGCGCCCGAAAAAGTCCAGATACTCCATTGCCTTCATACGTTCATAGAGTCCGTGTTGCTCGGTGAGTACACCGACGCTGGCACGCACATATTCCGGCTGCTTGACCACGTCGTAGCCAGCGACAGTGGCGCGCCCCGATGTAGGCACGAGGATGGAGGTTAACATACGCACTGTCGTAGTTTTGCCCGCGCCATTGGGACCCAGGATGGCGAACACCGATCCCGGTGCGACGCTCATACTGATGTGATCAACGGCACGAAAGTCGTTGAAATCTTTGGTTAATTCTTCCGCTTCAATCATAGGATTTGTGCCTGCTTACCCTTCTTCAGCACCCATTGTTATTGTAGCCAAAACAGGCAGCGGCTGAAGTGAGATTAGGCGCTTGTCATGAATCTGTTATCGATTCGAGCAGTGGGGAAATGGAATTAATCAGTCGTCCGCGACAGGTGACATCAGAATGTCGTAGATGCGTTTGAAGATGCGTCGCAGCAGATTGAGTAGACGCTCTGGATGGGGTGTCAGTTTCTGGCGTAACGAAGGGGATATGAAACGATCGAGGCGCAGCAAGTAGCCAATGCTGATCAGACTGGCGACTACGATGCTCCAGCCCGCGATCACAAGGTTCAGCGGGCGATACTGAACACTGATCTCACGCACGCCACCACTGCTTGCTGGCGGGGGTTCCAGCGCGATCATGCCGTTGAACGAAGCAACTGTTACAGCAGCGCCATCGATCCATGCTTGCCAGCCATCAGCAGCCTGTTCACTGATGACTAGGCGATACGCCTGCTGCGAATCACTCTGCACTCGCAGCACGATCTGATCGAGGGCATGGACGAGCGCTGGCAGCGGAATTATCTTGCCCTGATTATTAATCGGCATGGCGTAGGCGTAGCCAACCGAGCCTGGATTGAGATACAGGCAGCGATTAGGTGCGTCTCCAGACAAGCGTGGACTGCGGGTCAGTTCCACATAACCCTGCGTGCGAAGATCGATATTGGCATTGGCATCGACTGAGGAGATGGCGTAATCCGGCTGATGATCAATCCTAGTAGCGCTCTCGCGGCGCAGTCGGCGCATCAAATAGACCAATTCCAATCGTGGATCGCCGGGCGCTAGGACACTAATCAACGCCGTGGTCGGCGTCGCTGGCAGTGCGTCTAAGCAAGCGGCGATAGCAGTTTCGGGGATCGAGGTGGGCGCGTTGCGTATGGCTATCTCCGCGATCCAACGCTGCGCTGAGACGGCGAAAAGGATTGCCACCGCTGCCACGATAATTGCTAAACGGATAGCGTCACGCTGTGGATGAGTTGCGCTGTACGCCACAATTAGCATTAATGCCAGCAGCGAGATGTAGCTGGCGGGCGCGACACTGAGGTCAGTTAATCCGTCGCCGTTGAGCCATAACAAAGCCGCTAACAGCACTACGATCAAGAAGGGGCGACGGTAACGTGGTTCGCCCAATGTCAAGCCTATCAGCGCTGCTAGCAGCCAGACGAAGGCGTAATGATCGGCAAAGGCAACGGCACTAGCAACACCGATCAATAGGGCTGCGAGATTACCTATGCGGAGAAGGCGGAGCAACAGCCAACCGCCTGTCCCTGCTAGGATTGCTTGCAGCGCCGCCGTAATAGCGATGCCATTTGCCATGCCAGCCATCAAGGGTGGCAGCACTTCGGCGGGATCGAGTTGCAGCGGGATCGCCTGTCCAGTTTCTCGGTAGGGCTGCCACAAGGGGAGATGTCGCCATTCGCGCATACCGATCAGGTTGATATATGCCTGAGTGCGGCGGGCATCGAGATCGGAGACAGGGTGCGCTAACCCGATTAATACACAGATAACGATAAGCAGGATCAGTGTGACGGATCGGCGCAGCATCAAGGCATCCGCCTCATCAGCCTGCTAGTGCGTCTTTAATCTGCTCGACCAGCGAACGCCATAAGCCAGTAGTGAATTCCTCTACTGCTGACTCCTCAAGAAATTTGGATTTGATCGGTGGCAAATCCTTGACTCCGGCTTCGCGCTTCACGACGATACGCCAATCACGCGGAAATAGACGACTGAAGTAGTGGTAGCGACGTGCGCTGATGGCGCTGAGGATTGCCCGTGTGCCGTTGTTAGCGCAGACGTGGGGGTCGTCTTGTTCGCTGGCGGCGGCATCTAGCTTATCCAGCCCGATCATGAAATTGGTGACGATGGGATTCGCACCCTCCGCCTCTTGCCCGAACTCGAAATCGTCCGGCAGCGGATCGCCATTCGACATCAATTCTATCGCCTGACGAGTCCAGCGGAGTTTAGTCCGCAGTTCTTCAAAGGCTGGCAGCGCTGCTTTCATTTGCACAGCGCTCAATTGCACAATGCGGCGCGGTGGCAGCTTTTCCAAAACGACGCTGAGCAGTTCAAACGCCTCCATCCATTGCTGACGTTCAACCGTCCGCCGCAGCGCTTCTAGATCGGGATCAAGAGTGCTTGCCATATTATTTTAGTCCGCCAAGGATGCCGCGAATGAAACTACGCGTCACCTGACCAACCGCAGATCGCACAGCGCTCTTAGCGGAACCAACGAACACATCTTCGATTATTGATTTGTCTTTGCGTTTGGCGCGTTCTTCCTTCTCTTTTTCTTTGCGATCTTTCTCCGCTTGCTTCTCAGCAGCAGCTTTGGCAGCTTCCTCAGCAACCTTCTCGGCGCGTGCTTTGAGTTTTTCGTAGGCAGATTCCCGATCTTCCGCTTGTTCGTAATGACCATATACCAGCGAGGCACGCATTAGCTGCGCCCGCTCCTCTGGCGCAATCGGTCCAATCTGACTGTGCGGAGGGATCACGAAACCGCGATCTACCATGCTGGGTGCGCCCTTACCATCAAGGAAAGAGATGAGTCCTTCGCCAACACCCAACTCGGTGATCACCGTGACCACATCAATGGCGGGATTAGCGCGGAAGGTCTCGGCAGCGGTTTTGATCGCCTTCTGGTCACGCGGAGTGTAGGCACGCAGAGCATGTTGTACGCGGTTGCCAAGCTGCCCTAGCACCGTGTCGGGAATGTCAATGGGATTCTGGGTGACGAAGAACACGCCAATACCTTTGGAACGGATCAAGCGTGTCACCTGTTCGATCTTGTCTATCAGCGCCTTAGAGGTGTCGTCAAACAGTAAATGCGCCTCATCGAAGAAGTAGACCATCTTAGGCTTTTCCAGATCGCCGACTTCGGGCAGGCGCTCGAACAATTCCGAGAGCAGCCACAGCAGCCACGTCGAATAGACGCGTGGTGACTGCATCAATTGGTCAGCGGCAAGGATATTGATATAGCCGTAGCCATTGGTATCAGTCTGCATCATGTCAAAGATGTCCAGTGCAGGTTCGCCGAAAACATGCTCACCGCCCTGCTCTTCAAGCTGCGCCAACCCGCGCTGGATCGCGCCGATGCTGGCGGCAGAAATGTTGCCGTAGTCGGTGGTGAACTGCTTGGCATTCTCCCCCACGTAGGAGAGCATGGCGCGTAAATCTTTGAGATCGAGCAGCAGGAGTCCGTTATCGTCAGCGATCTGAAAGACCAGAGTAAGCACGCCCTCCTGAACTTCACTCAGGTTCATCAGGCGGGAAAGGAGCAGCGGACCCATCTCCGAGATGGTGGTGCGGACGGGATGTCCGTTTTTGCCGAACAAATCCCAGAACATGATCGGGTAACCGCGATACTGATGATCGGTGATGCCGAGCAAAGTCAAGCGTTCGGTCACTTTGCTGTTGTTGCCCCCCGCTTTGCTCAGTCCGGCGAGGTCGCCTTTGACATCCGCCATGAAGACTGGCACGCCGATTTCGCTGAAATGCTCGGCGATGGTTTGCAAGGTGACTGTTTTACCCGTACCCGTCGCGCCCGCGATCAAACCGTGACGGTTCGCCATATTGGAGAGGATGATGAGATCGGTGGTTCCTTTGGCGATCCTGAGTTCCTGCATAATTAGACTGCTCCTTAGTTGTTCAGTGGCGGATTATAGCGTTACAATTGACACGGTAACAACAGGCGGAAAGCAGTAAAAAAATAATGGTGGCGTCAAATAAGTCTTGGATACGTCTTTGTGAATTAGATCAAGTTCCTGCTGATCACTGCATAAACGTATACGTCAATGGGCAACGACTGGTGATTGCACGTTGTGAAGATTCGGCGCACGTACTGCAAGGCTACTGCTCACACATGTTGTTTTATTTGAAAGATGCCAAAATTGATGGCTGTGTAGTGACCTGCAATTTACATGGCAGCCAATTCGATGTGCGGGATGGTTCGGTAGTGCGCTGGA
Organism: Anaerolineae bacterium; assembly: GCA_019637555.1. Taxonomy (GTDB): domain Bacteria; phylum Chloroflexota; class Anaerolineae; order Aggregatilineales; family UBA2796; genus JAHBVK01. The sequence goes on along the minus strand of JAHBVK010000007.1, from coordinate 108,479 downwards.
CAGAAGCAGCCTCAGGCAAAGTGCTTGAGGATATCAAAGAGAAGAAACGACTGCGCAGCTACGAAACTGAAGTGCGTGATGGCATCGTCTTTCTGGCGTGGGCTACCAGCGATCCCGATAAAGTCAAAGTCAAATTCTAGTCAATGTACTAGCGAGTGAATTGTGGACAATGTAGTGATCGCGGATGAGTCATTTAACAGTAATCTGGAAATCTGTTACGAAGTGCTGCTTTACCTCTCCAGTAAGTTAGCGAAATTGCCTCCCGGTGGCGTGCTGGAATTTGTCACCAGCGATCCAGAAGCCGGTGAGAAGATTCCTGAGTGGGTGGAACAGCGCGACTATCAACTATTGGAACAGGATGACCTGCCGGATGGTCGCCATCGTTTTCTGATTCGTAAGTGAAATTACCTCAATTGCCATGAACTTTCTGCGCCTGCTGCTCAAACCACGCATGCTGATCTTGTATGCCTTCACCCTCACTACTTTTTTGGGCATGGTGGCGATCAATGCTCTTGCCCCTCGTCCCACAACAGGTTCCAATGTATCGAACGTTGATGTAGGCGAGTTAGTGCCTTATCACGCTCAAGGTTTTGGCTTGTCTCTGCTGGTGCCCAGCAACTGGCAGGCACCGATTAATCTCGATGCGGATCGGCTGCTGATCTCGGAAACGGGCAGCACAAATATCTCGCCAACCGCCGATCCATTTTTGATCGTAGTAACGGATGCGCTCAATGTGTTCAAGCGCCAATTGACACTACGCGACGATTATAGCGATCCACAGCAGCAGTTGGATGCGCTGGTGGCGGCGTTAAATCGTGACGCGCCGGGTTTTCGCCCTGCTGAGAAATATGAGGGCGCGAACTATCCGGGTGCGATCACGCGCGGTTTCGAGCGTGGTAATGAACTCATGATTATCTTGCTGGATGCGGGCGAACGTGGCTGGATTTACATCGGCGCACAGACGAAGGAAAGCCAGTTCGACCATTACGAGCAAAACGTCTTCCTACCGATCAGCAATTCGCTGAAGCTCGATTAAACCCTGCACAAACGCTTATGCGGCTTCTGCATCTCTCGCTGACAAATTTTCGCAACTATGCGCGCATGGAACTGAGCTTGCCCGCCGGTCCGATTTTGCTGTATGGACAGAACGCACAGGGTAAAACCAGTATCCTCGAAGCAGTCTACTATCTGGCGACGTCGCGTTCTCCGTGGACAAGTTCGGATCGGCAGTTGCTCAATTGGGGTGCGGAGAACGATGTACTACCATTTGCCCGTATCAGCGCGGAAATCGACCGCCGCGACCTACCGACAACACGCATTGATATTACACTGGTACGTGAGGCAGTCGGTGGTGAGATGCGCTTCGATAAGGACATCAAGATTAACGGCGTCAAGAAACGAGCGCTGGATCTTCTGGGTACGCTGAATGTAGTCATGTTTTTGCCGCAGGATCTCGCGATTGTGGAAGGCACGCCTGCGGATCGGCGGCGTTACCTCAACGTGACGCTGGCACAAGTAGATCGTACTTACGCGCAGGCGCTGACCAGCTATGAAAAAGTACTAACCCAGCGCAACGCGCTGTTGAAACGCATCTATGCGCGGCAAGCGGGACCAAGTGAACTCAGTTATTGGGACGAACAACTGATGGCAGCGGGCAGCTTGATTATTGCCGGACGACAGCAACTACTGCGTGAGTTGGAAGTGCTGGCACAGCGCGTCCACTACGATCTGACAGCGGGCGCGGAACTGCTCGAACTGCGCTATCAGCCGAGCTTCACCATGACGGGCAACTCCACTGGTCAGCTTGCTTTCGATGTGCTGGGGCTGGATATTCATCGGCAGTTGTCGCCCGCCGAGATTGGGGAGCAGTTCCGCACCGAGTTGAGCCGTTTGCAGCGTGAAGAGATTGATCGCGGCGTTACGCTGGTTGGACCGCAGCGCGATGAACTGCGCTTCTCGGTGAACGGTAAAGATTTGGGTGATTACGGATCGCGCGGTCAGGCGCGCACCGCTGTGATGGCGCTGAAGATGGCGGAACTCGGCTGGATGAAAGAAGCGATTGGCGAATGGCCCGTGCTGCTGCTGGATGAATTTATCGCGGAGTTGGACGCGGCGCGGCGATCCTATCTGCTGGATCGCATCGACGGCGCGAATCAGTCGATCCTGACGACCACTGAACCGGATATTTTCACCGAAGCATTCAGGCAGAAGGCAGCGATGTGGCGAGTCTCGGCGGGGCAGGTGTTCAAGCCAGAGGCGTGATTACCTTACGGATTACCTCACCCCGCCGCTTCGTGCCACCCCTCTCCGCAGCGGACAGGGGATTCGGTATGCTACGGTTATTCCGCTTGTTTACGGCTGGTTGAAACACAAAAAATCGGGATGATTGTCGTCATCCCGATTTTTCTTTGGGTGTTGTGGAAACCGATTATTCCGCAGCTTCAGAACTAGCGGCGTTATCGGCGGGTGCATCAGTTGTAGTATCGTTAGCAGCGGGCGTTTCTTCCGTTGTGGCAGCGACTTCAGCGGGCGCAGGCAGTTCAGGCGCCTCGCCTTTGCCGATGGCGATGATCCGCTTCTGAGCGGCGTCGGTCAGCAGATCAAGCGCGATGCCCTGCTGATTCTCAGGACTCATCAACACTTTCTTGAACTGATCCTTCTGGTCGCCGAACGATTCCGCCATTTCGTCAATACGCGCCATGATCGTGTCACGGTCAATGGTGATATTCTCCGCACGGGCGATGTCACCAAGCAGCAGCGAACGCTCGATCCGCTGTATGGCGGTATCGTGATAATCTTCGTGCAGGTCTTCGTGCGTCTTCTTCTGTACCTGCATGTAGTAGTCCAGCGACAGTCCGCTGTTGCGCAGGTTGCGATCCAGCGAGTCGATCATCTCATGGATGCTGGCGTCGATCATCGCTTCGGGGTACTTCAACTTTGCCCCTTCGACCATCTGCCCCATCACCTTATCGACGTACTCGTTGTCATAGCGGCGCTTGGCGGCTTCCTGCAAATCCTTACGCACGCGGATGCGGAAATCGAGCAGGTTATCCGTTTCGCCGTTGAACGACTTCTTGGCAAAATCATCGTTCAGTTCGGGCAGCGTGCGCGAGCGCACTTCCTCAACCTTGACCTTGAACTCAACATCGTGACCAGCGTAGCGAGTCTCACGGAAATCGGCAGGCAGCGAAATGCGGAAGGTTTTTTCATCGCCTGCCTTCATGCCCACGATGTTGGCTGAGAAGCCGGGGACTAAATCCTTTTCGGCGTCTTCGTCAAGCGTATCATCCATATCCTCGTCGATGAATTCCTCGACCATCAGCGGCTGTTCTTCGGCAGCGCTAGCTTCTGCTTCCGCAGGTTTTTCGGCGTCGCCTTCTGCTGCTTCGGTGGCTTCCTTATCCTGCGGGATGAAGGCATCGCCGTAGACATGGAACTTGACCTGATCGCCAAGCTGCGCGGGGCGTTCCACTGTCTCTACGACAGCACGCGATTCACGCATCTGCTCAATGGTCTTATTGACTTCCTCGTCGGTGACTTCGGGGATTTCGTAAGGAACACGGACATCGCGGTAGCTGCCGAGTTCGACTTCCGGCTGCTTGGCGACGAGGAACTTGATCACCACCTCGGGATCAGTTTCGACGGCTTCCACCTCGCCGGGGGCGTATGGCTCGATTTTGGATTCGGTCAGTGCGTCACGGTAGACATCCTGACTCAGCTTATCCATCGCTTCTTCGACCAGCGCCTGAGGTCCAACGTAACGCAGGACAACGGGATAAGGCGCTTTGCCACGACGGAAACCGGGGATATTCAACTGACCAGAGATGCGCTTCGCCGCGCTTTGCATGGCTTTTTCAAATCGATCCTTAGGGACATCAACGGTCAGCCGCGCCGTGTGATTTTCGAGATGTTCAACCTGTGTAGCCAAGATTCGTGTATCCTTGTCGCAGTGCATACTTTTTCATGAAGTCGTTGATTTTGGATTTTACCATTGCGAGAGGGTGATGACCAGACGGAAATGATGACCATAAATAGGCAACAACGCATCGCCGAGGCACGCGAACTACTTGATGTCTGCTGCCATCTTCCGCTTGATCTGAAGCAGTTAGCGCAGCGGACTGGCTTATCACGCTGGTATTTTCTACGTGCATTCCAACGACAGTTCGGGATCACACCGCATCAATACATGCTCCAACGGCGAATCGAGAAGGCGAAAGCACTGCTGGCATATAGCAACATTAGCGTGACTGAGGTTTGTCTGGCAGTAGGCTTTCAAAGTTTGGGCACGTTTAGCGCTACGTTTCATCGGTTGGTGGGCTGTTCACCGACAGAGCATCGCCGCCGCACGGAGGAGCAAAAACAACAGCTATACCAGACGATCCCCGGCTGTTTTTTTCAGATGCTTGGCTTTGGCAAGATACTTAGTGGCGAGCCGAACGCAGCCGAACAATGATCAACTTGTGGCAGAGCAATTTTGAAGAAGCATCCTATTTCAAACTCCCCTAAAGTAATCAAGAACACTCGTTCTATGGAGATCGATCATGATTACCGGACTCACCCACACCATGCTTTTTATTTCCGATTACGACAAAGCAATCGACTTCTACACCCATAAATTAGGCTTGGAACTGCGCGCCAATATGGATCTCGGTGGCGGGATGCGCTGGGTATCCGTCGGATCGACATCGCAACCGAACATCGACATTGTGCTGGCGAAGCCGCTGGTCTTTGGGCTGATCGATGAGGAGACGGCGACCACGCTACGCAAGGCGGTGGATAAGAATGCGATGGGCGGCGGCGTATTCGCCACCGATGACTGCCGCAAGACCTATGAAGAACTGCGCGGCAAGGGCGTGGAGTTTGTCTCGCCACCGCAGGAACAGCCATACGGCGTAGAGGCGATCTTCAAGGATGGCTGCGGCAACTGGTTCAGCTTGCGGCAATCACCCAAGATGAATGGCAACGGTAGCGGCAGTTAGGCACAGGCGATACCTAAATGGAGGGCAGGTTATCCACAATCTGCCCTTACTCATCATCCACTGATGATTTCTTTCTCCGTTGTTAGATAGTCCTGAGCGCCAATTGCTACTAAAATTGAAGTAATCCTTCTCTCACATGGCAACATCAGGATTTACTTATGCCAGCAAAGATCGATGAGGCTGTCCTAGAACAGCGGTTGACGGCATTGGAACAAGCGCATAGTTGGAGTCCGCGCGTCGTTTCCAAGCTGGAAACGTTCATTCGCACGGCAGATGATTACGACTTGTTCAGGGTCAATCCGGTCCAGTATGGCAGTTCCAAAGCGATGTCCGAAGCGGAAGCAGTCGATCTGTTTATCTATGCTGCCAAAGTTGGTCTATTTGAGATGGACTGGAACATGCTGTGCGCGTTCTGTCCGCAAGTCGTAGGTAGTTTCCGAGAACTGGAAAAAGTACACTCGCATTTCATCTGCCCCTTCTGTAATGCCGTTAATGACATCGCGCTGGATGATTATATTCAGGTGACTTTCACGCTCTCCCGTCAGGTGCGCGACAATATTTTCCTGCATCCTGAATCGCTCTCTGTCGAAGACTATTATTTGCGCTATCACTTTGCCAAAGGCTTTAAAGTACCAGAAGGATTGACGCCCGCGACGCTGATCGCGCTGCTAACGAAGATGTTCATAGATATTGAAGCTCAGCAGAAACGCTCCTTCGATTTTGAGCTGCCAGTGGGTCGCTTTGAAGTAGTAGACCTCTCGCACAAGCTGATGCTGGCGCTATTTGTTAAGGGGCAAGATGTGGACACGCAAAGCACCCAGATACAGCTCAGTGACGGCAAATTTCACGTATTGAACCGCGAAACTGGTCCCAGATATGTGATCAGTGGGGTGGCGCGGCTGGCATTTCGGCAGGCGGGTGAGATGCCCCCCGGTAAGCACAGCGTCGAGATCGAAAATCGTATGGACGAACGTGGTCGGTTCTGGATTTTGCAGTATCCGCCCACTTTCGAGAACACATATTTTGAGTATGAACCGTTCCTTTCCGGCAAAAGGCTGCTGACCACGCAGACCTTTCGCAATCTGTTCCGCACGCAGGTGATCGACGAGACGGAGGGAATCGCCGTCAACGATCTGACCTACCTGTTTACCGATCTCAAAGGGTCTACGCAGTTGTATGACACAGTAGGTGATGGCAACGCCTATTTCTTGGTGCGCCAGCACTTCGACACCCTGAGCAAGGTCGTCGCCGCCCGATCTGGCGTGATCGTCAAGACCATCGGAGATGCGATCATGGCGGCGTTTGAAAAGCCGGAGAATGGCGTCGCGGCGGCTATCGAAATGATCGAGGAGTTAGCGGCGTTCAACAAGACGATCTCTCACCCGTTGAGCCTCAAAATCGGCATTCATCGAGGGCGTTCGATTGCCGTCACGCTCAATGATCGCCTCGACTACTTCGGGCAGAACGTGAACATCGCCGCGCGAATCCAATCACTGGCGGATGCCAACGAAATTTACATGAGCCGCGAGATGATGGATTCCCCCGGCGTCAGCGACATCCTCAAGGATCATCATGTGACGCCCGATCAGGTGCAGGTTAAGGGCGTCAGCGAAAAGCTAGAGGTCTACCGCGTGACGGTGAAATAGCGGCAACGGACGATCCTATGCATCGATTTTCAAGCCAAAGACCAATTCGCCATCTTCGATCCTGCCTGTATCCCGAAAGCCGATCTTTTCGTAGAGGGCGCGGGCGACGTTGTTAGTTGGCTCAAAGCTGATCAAAATCTCCTTACTGGCATACATTTGCTTGAGCTGGTCGATGATCAGGCTCATCGCTGTGCGTCCGTAGCCTTTGCGCTGCTGATCTTTATCGGTCATCAGGCGCACGATCCACGATTCATTGGTTTTCGGATCGAAGCCGAACATGGTGTACCCGATCAGTCTGTCGTCATCGTAGATCGCGCGGCTGTGCAGGTTGCCGCCGGAATGCAGCGCCTCCAGCATCGAGTACCAGTTGGGCGCGACGAAATGCTCCTGTCCCTCTGCCAGCTTGAGCCGCGCCACTTGCCGCCAGTTCGCTTCCGTGATCTCGCATAAGGTGATCGTCATTGGTGGTTTTTCCTTAAGAATGACACCGGAGGCTAAAAGGCTTGACCGGCGTTTTTTAAGTGGTCGCTGAGTAGACCGGAGGTTAAAACCTCCGGCTACAATACTTGGTAAACCCACTGAAGTGGGTTAAGTCAGAAAATGCGCTGTCATAGAACCGTGCTAGAGAGTTTCTAGACATTGTAGCATGGGCTGTTGAACCCATACGTCGGTGGAAAGCGAACACGAAAGAGGGCGATGATCAATCGCCCTCAATATTTGTTTCAGTAGCGGATCAGTTTACTGCTGCTCACCCATGACGGTGAACAGGCTGCCCGCGCCGCGTCCGAACACTTCGGGGAAGTAGAACTCCTGACCGTTCGGCGGGATCACCCGGTAGGTTCCCGGCGTGGTCGCCTGAATCTGGTAGACGAAGCGATAGGTGCCGCGCGGTAGATAGCTGGCAGACCAGACCATTTTCTCGGTGCGTGCTTCGGTATTGCTGAACCACCACCAGCCCCAACCGTAGCGGAAATCGACGTTGTAGAAATCGACAGGCTGCCCGACTTGCGAGGTCGTTTGCAGCGATCTGTCGATGATCTCCGTGCCAGCAGGGATCGGATCGTTGATGTTAACGTAGTAGAGATCGCTCTCCGCCACGATTTCCAGTTCCACCGTGACCGTCTGACCAACCTGTGCGCTGGTCACGATCTGATCACCGATCTTGTAGACGCGCTTGAAGGCAAGCCCGCGATTGGTCGGCTTGACCGCTTCGACGGGCTGCTCGACATGCAGCGTCATGGTGTAGTAGAGCGATCCCGCACCGTCGCTATGCTGGACGGTGACGCGGTTAGCCGTGTCGCGCAGCATCTCGGCAACATCTGCTTGCAGCACCGTCGCTTCGGTAAGATTCTCGGCGTTTGCCGTTCCCTCACCGATCTGCGTGCCGTTGAGCGAGACGTTGTAGCCATAATCTGCACTCAGATCGCCCGTCGCGTCCATCCAACTAGTCAGCGACATCACTGCCCACGCGGTTTCTTGTGTGGTTTCCCAAGCATCCCCGCGCCGCGCCACCATCAGCCAGCGGACTACGTTAGGCAGTAGTTGGCTTTCTTTGACGTTGGGCGTCAGCTTGACCAGCGTATCCAGCACGATAGCAGTGGTGCGCGTGTTGCTGCCCCAGTTCCACCAATCGCGCCAGCCTTCTTCCCAGTGTGCGCCCGTCGCGGAGAGGATCGCCGTCGAGTTCAGATCGGAGAGCAGCGCGTCGATCTTATCCTGACCACCGCCCGTTTGAGCGAAGGTCTGAGCGAGGAAGGCGCGCGAGGAGATTTGCAGCTTGTCGCGCAGGTTGAACATGAGGTTGAGAACATCGGTGTTCCAGCGCTGCACTTTAGAGAGCACGAACGCCATGAACACCTGCCGATTGAGGATGTATGGCTCGGTGCGATCCGTAGGTGTGATCACCTGCGTCATCAGGAAGCCCGCCGCGCGATCAATCATGTCTTGCGGCACTTGGAAGTCAGAAGCACGCGCTTCCAGCAGACCGAGCAGCGCGTAGCTGGTGGTCAGAGGATTGCTCTCATCGCTGTAGAACCAGCCCCAGCCGCCATCACCATGCTGTTCACGCTTCAGCCGCGCCAGTGCATAGCTCACTGCCGCTTCCAGATCGGCGCGAAGTTCGGGCTTGGCGACTCCCAGTTTCTGCAAGGCGCGGTACGTGATCACGTTGGGCAGGAACTTGCTGACCGTCTGCTCAAGGCATTGATACTCGAAGTTTTCCAGATAATCCAGAGCATCGACGGTCGCCGCTGCCAGCGAAGGATTAAGCGTGATCGTCAGATCGCCCGTCGGTGCGAGTTCTTCGCTCGGTAGCTGGATCGCTTCGGTGCGCGATCCCGGCTCGAACAGCACGCCCGCCGTCGAGACGTAATCCGGTGTGCGGTACTTGTAGACGGGCAGCAGGCGATCCGCGCCGATGCCCACCTGCGGCTTACTGGCATCGCTGTACTCGCCGCTGACCGCCGCGAAGATCACATCCACCGCTGGCACATCGCCAACCGTTGCCAACCACGCCACGCGGGCGCGCCCCTTCGCCTCGATCTTCAACTGCTGCGTAGCATCAGCGCGGAGTGTGACCCCCTTCGCCTCTAACTTCACCGTGACATCCAGATCGCGGTCAGTGTTGTTGTTGACCACCATCGCCAATTCGGATTCGTCACCGACCACGAAGAAGCGCGGTGTCGCGGGACGCACGAGCAGCGGCTTGGTGGAGATGATCTCGATAGTAGCATCGCCTACCGCCGTTTCAGCGGAAGTCGCGCGGGCATCGAGTCGCCATGTGGTCAGGTTATCGGGCAGCGTCACTTCAGCAGTCGCTTTGCCTTCCGCGTCGGTGATCAGGCTGGGCAACCACAGCGGCGTATCCACGAAGTTGGTGCGTGGAGTAACCTGCTGCTGTGCTTGATCACCGCCAGCACCACCAGTATCAGGCAAACTCTTATCAGAGTCGGCAGCCGCCTCATTAGCAGCAGGCGCGGCGATCCCATCGGAGACGGCGGACATGGTGGGCTGCGGTGCGCCACCCGCGAAGGCAGCTTCCTGCCGCGCCGTGTCGAACTGATTGAGATACAACTGCGCCGCCTTGATCGCATCGACCACGCGGTACATCGCCGCGCTGGTATTTACGCTGAGAGCACGCGGCGACCAGAAGTAGTCGAAGATCGCTTGGCTGTTGGGCGCACCAACGGAAAGCGTCGCCACATCACTGAGCGCCAATCCCACCTCGGCGCTAACCGGATTACCCTCAAGATCGGTGATCAGCACATCGAAGCGCACCGTCGCGCCCGGTTCCGCCTGCGTGGTCGAGGGCGTAAGCTGCACTTTCAGCCGCTTCTGCACTTCCACTGGCAGGTTGATCAGTCCATAGCGCAGCTCGTTGACTCTGCCTTCGTCGCCACTGCTGCGGAACAACGCCACCGCCACGTAGACATTGGGCGCGTGGAGTTCTTCCAACGGCAGCCGATAGGTATAACTGCCCGTGAACTTGACCACTTCCGACTTCATCACGCCAGCGCGTTCCACCGTCACCAGCGCGGTTACTTCTTCGGGGAACGGTGAGGTGATCAGTACGCCCGCTGTGTCGCCGGGTTTATAGCTCTTGGCATCCGCGATCAGAGTCAGACGTTTATCGTCGCGGCTCCACGAGACGGAGTTCGATCCCTGCACCCATACCGTAGTCGTAGTGCGGGCGAGCCGTTCCCGCGAATCGCGCCCCGTCGCTTCGATCTCGTAGATGCCTGCTTCCGGTGGCGTGAAGGTGAACACACCCTTGCCATCCGCGCCCGTCGTGATGTCCTGCTCAGCGACGATGGTAGCATCGAGCGCCCATTCCAGCGTATCGGGATTCTGCTTCCAGTTACGCTGAGTCGCCTTCAGATGCAGCAGTTGATCCGGCTTGGCGCTGCTGTTCCAATTGACCGTGATCAGGTTGGTGTCCAGCGGTTCGCCCGCTTTGCCGACGTAGACTTTGGGCGCGAGTCCGATGTAGAAATCGGCAGGGTGCACGGTGACGGTGGTGCGTCCGCTAATCGACTGGTTGCTGACATCGGTGACCGTCGCTTCGATGGTGAAGTCCTGCGTAGTCGCATTGTCGCCAAGATCGGCAGGCACTTCGATCTGTAACTGTCCGTTGGCATCCAGCACGCCAGTACCGGTGGCGACCTGACGGTTATAGACGTAACCACCGCCGCCCCAGTCCCAGTAGTACCAGCCGAATTGACCGAAATCGTAATTACCCGGACCCGTGTAGTTGAAGTAGCCTTGATTGGCAATTGCTGTCCAACTGACCTGACCGCCGGAGACCGCGCCGCCGAATAGGAACTTGCCGTCAATGCTGACTTTGATGGTGTCGCCAGCGGCATATTCGGTTTTGTCCGCGGTGGTGGTTGTCAGGAATTCGGGTGGACGAAATTCCGCGACTTGGAAGTACAGCGTGTTCTCGAACGGCAGATTCGGCTCTGTCGTGGTGTGATCTACGCGCAGGTAGTACTGCCCCAGCATGGCGTCCTGCGGCAGATCGAAGTGATCGCTGAAGCCGCCGAAATTGTTCAACGTGAGGACTTTGTTGTAGACCTCTTGCCCGTTGGGATCAGTGATGATGGCACGTAGATCGCTGTAAGGCGGCTGCTTGAAAGTCACATCGTCTTGAATGCGCGCCAAGCCTCTGAAGTAGACGGGACGCCCCGGACGGTAGATCGGCTGATCGGTATACAGATAGACTTTCTCGCGCATCGGCACATCGAGGCTGACGTTCGATTGATATGGTTCGAGTTCGTTCGTCCAGCGCGTGGAGGTCAGCGCGAAGGCTTCTCCGGTGTTGATCGCTGCCATATATGCAGCGTAAAGCATCTCGTTTTGTGTGCTAATGGTGAAGCGAGCGATGCCATCAGTGTCTGTCTGCGCCGAACCGATCTTGACACGTCCGTACTCGTCAAAGAGTTGTACTTCCACATTGATCAGCGGCTGACCTGATTTGAGATCGGTTGCCCAGACCAGCACCTGCCCCGGCGCGACTTTGACCGTCAGATTGGCGGTAGTGACCAGCCACAGCATCCGATTGGTACGACCGCCTGTACGCAGTACCACTTCTGGCGCACCGATGTCGAGATAGTACGCACCCGGTGGTACTGGCACGCCCGCTTCGCCACTCAATGGGATGGTCATATCTACGCGCACATTGCGATCCACATTCAAGGGGAATTGCACGGTGCGGGTAACGCGCGGCGGGTTGTAGTTATAAAGATCGAGATAACCACTGCTCCATGGCAGCGACAGCAGTTCGTTGAACTCCAGCGCGGTCACATTCATGATCACTTGGCTGACGTTGATGGCAGCAGCTTGTACCACCGTTTCGGGTCGGTAGGCGCTTGTCACATTGACGACATCGCGCGCTCCTAGTGCGACTTCGGGAGGAGCATCGGTGGTGGTGAAAGTGATCACGAAAGGCTGATCGATCACATTGCCGTAAATGTCCTTCACGCCTGCATCAATGGTAATGGTGTAGGTAGTGGCAGGTTGAGACAGGAAATTGATCTGTGTGTACTGTCCACCGTAGATCTGGAATGTCTTCGGCTCCGGCGTAATATGGACTTTGCCCGCGAAGGAACTAGCATCCATGTTGGTATTGTACTGGATCATCACACCAGCACCCGGCTGCACCAGCGCTCCATTGGTGGGATTGGTACTCACTACCGCCGGAAATGGCGGCGTGCTAAACACGTAAGCCTGCGGATTGACCAACACCGCTTCACCAGTCGCAGATTTGGCTGCTCCTGTGATCTCCACTTGATAGGTGGTTGCCAGTGCCAGCTTGGAGGCAGGCGTGAAGGTGAGCGTCGTCTTGTCGTCGCTGAAGATGATCGAGCCTGCCACGTCCGCGCCGTTTTGCGTATTGCGTACCGTGAAGGCGGCTCTGGTGCTATCCACATCCATCGGTTGATTGAAGGTGATCTGGATGACGGACTCTAGCTCCACTAGCGATTGATCTGCACTGGGGTAGGTGTACAGTAAGCGGGGCGCGCCGGTACTGAACTTCCACGAATATGCGCCAGTCATCGGACTGCCGTCTACATCGGTGAGATCGCTCCGCACGGTAGCGGTATAGGTGGTGCTGCCTGCCCACGCGGTGTTCGGACGGAAGGTGTAGATCGCCGTGCCCACCCACTCCCCTGTACCCTCAATCGCTGGCTCGAAGGTCAACGGCTGCGGCAAGTTGCTCTGATCGCCAGTGGTGACGACTGGCACAACTGGACGATCAAAAATCACTGTGACAGCGGCGCGCGCGTCGATCTCAGTAGCGTCCGGCGCGGGGATCACCTGCTGCACGCTCAGATTCGGCGCGATGGAGAAATCGAGGTTGAAGCGTTCGCCCAATTCCACACCCGACGCCGTTTTAGCTTCCGGCGCGACGCTGATCAGGTATTCTCCACCACGCGTTAGCGGTCCCGCCGGATCAAAGATCAGCGTTGAGTCATCCTTCCAACTCAGTGTCCCCTCTACGCGTGGATCGATCAGCAGCGCGGATTCGATGCTCTGCTTGTCCATCGGCTGATTGAAAGTAATTTGAATGGTGGCGTCGGGACCGATCACCTCACGCTGGGCGGGGAAGCTGGAGAGGATCCCCGGCGTCAGCGTTCCCTGATCGTCTTGCCCGCGCACACGCACGTTGGCACTAGAAATGGCTAAACCTAAAATGACCAGTAATAACAGTGATAGGCGAATGTGTCGGCGCATAAAGCCTCACTTTGGTGCATAGTTCCATATCATTATGACTTGTGACGATGAACGGGCGATTTTTGTTCCATCACATTTGGTATAATTTGTGGAATGTATTTTTGCCCTAATGGACACCGACAACCAAAGGCAGAGGATGCGCGCCCATGAGCAAAAAACTGCTGAATTTGAAGGTAGTGATCATCGATCCCGATTTCTACGCGCTGCGTGCACTCAACAGCTACGTGGCATGGGATCGTCGCGCGCGCATCTCAATCTTATCAAAGAGCTTGGAAGAAGCGTTCAGTAAGCTGGATCGGCTGGCGGAAGTGGAGTATCCAGATGTCGCCGTGCTCGATCCCGATCTATACCCGACACCAGAAGCGCTCCGAGACGGCGTGAAGAAGCTGCACAAACGGATCAAAGACCTAGCTGTGGTGTGTCTGGCGCGGCGTATGGAACCACACTTCGTCTCGGCAGCGCTGGATGCAGGTGTGAAAGGTTACATGCTGCGAGAGGAAGTCGGTGTTCATGTAGTCGGCGCCCTAGTATATGCCTACGAACACGATCTGACGGTGACACGGGCGGTGGAGCGCATGAATCACGATCCCTATGATGTGCGCTTGCAAGATGCCAAACTACTGCCCAAAGAACGCGAATATCCAGAGATGACCGAGCGGATCAGGCAGGCGTTGTGGCTATGCGTGATCGAAGGGATGTCGGCGCAGTTGGCAGCGGATGAAATGGGCGTCAGCCCGCACACGATTCGCAGCTACATCAAAGAGGGTTATCGCATCCTCAAAGCGCACGACGATACGGAGTATCCAGAAGATATGAGTCCCGAAGAACAGGCTTTTATGCGCTTCACGGCGCTGGATGAGGATGAGGAAAAGCCCTAAGCTTTTGCAAGCTATTCCGCTAAGGGCGACGAGCAGGCAGCAAAAAAGGCGTCGGCGGGATTCGAACCCGCGGTGAGGGTTTTGCAGACCCTTGCCTTACCACTTGGCCACGACGCCGTACAAGGAACAGAAGTTTACATGATCACCCATAGTGTGTCAACGGTGGGCAATTTGACCTTGACCGTTGCTTTGTTTTCTTTTAGCCTGAATATAGATTACGTTCAATGAGGCAGTTATGACTGAAGGACAATTTCTCACGGAATCTGGCGCGGCGGAATTGCGGCGCGAATTAACTGAATTGAAACAGGTGAAGCGCCCTGAACTAGCGGCGCGCCTGAAAGAAGCAATTTCGATGGGCGACCTTTCGGAAAACGCCGATTATCATGATGCCAAAGAGCAGCAGGCGTTTCTGGAAGGGCGCATCAACTATCTGGAGACCTTGCTGCGCAGCGCTACCGTCGTCCCTGATACGGAAAGCAACAAGCCGAATATGGTGCGTGTTGGTGTAGAAGTGACGGTACAGGAAGATGGCGAATCGCCGGAAACATTCACCATCGTCGGAGCAGCGGAAGCGAACCCGAAGGAAGGCAAAATCTCCAACGAGAGTCCGCTAGGATCGGCGCTGCTCGGTCATAAGGTAGGCGATAAAGTGCAGGTGCAAGCTCCGGCGGGCGCACTGACCTTCAAGATCAAGGCGATCAAGAAGGCGACCTAAGAAAGAAAAAAGGGCAGGTTTGCGAACCTGCCCTTACAGCTTCATAATGTCATGTAGGGTGGGTTTATAAACCCACCCTCTTTTATTGTTAGCGCTTGACGCCGCGATCCCGTTCTTCTAGCGCCTGTACTAGTTCTCGGAAGTGTTCGCCGCGCTGCTGGAAATCCTCATATGCATCGTAACTGGTGCAACCCGGACTGAGCAGCACCACGTCACCAGATCGGGCGATCTCGGCGGCGCGCTTGACTGCTTCATCGAGCGTCGGGACGTTCTCTACGCCTTCCAACACGCCACCAAACAAGCCAGCCGCCCGCGCATACTCCGCGATGGTGTTACCGAACTCGCCAAAGGTCAGCAGGAAGCGGCAGCGACGTGCGATCAGTGCAGCGAGTTCCGCCCACGGCAGTTTCTTGTCGCGTCCGCCAGCTAACAGGATCAGCGGTTCCTTAAAACTCTTGATCGCCGCAATGACGCGCTCCGGAGCGGTGGCAATGCTGTCGTTAATGTAAGTGACGCCATCGACCGTACGCACTTCTTCTAGGCGATGAGGTACGCCGCTGAAGCCGCGAATTACCTCACGCATTGCGGGTACCGGAACGCCCGCTGCACCTGCTATTGCGATTGCCGCCAGAACGTTACTGACGTTGTGATCGCCGCGCAGCCGAATTTCGTCGCGCGTACAGACCGTATGCGGAGCGCGATCAGGTGAGCACTCACCAACTACCATCAATCGCTGACCGGCTAAGAAAGCACCGTCTGTAACCATCTGGCGCATACTGAAGTAGCCAACGCGACCGGGCGCTTGTGCCGCCAACGCGCTCGATCCCGGATCGTCCATGCCGAAGATGGCGATGTCTTCTGGATTTTGATGCAAGAAGATCTGCGCTTTAGCATCCATGTATGCCTGCATCGATCCATGCCGATCCAGATGATTCGGCGTGACGTTGAGCACGCAAGCGACTTGTGGACTGCGCGTCATCAGTTCGAGCTGGAAGCTGGAAAGTTCCATCACTACCGTATCACCATCATCGATCTGATCCAGATCGTCCACCAGCGGATCGCCAATGTTGCCGCCGACCCATGTTTTCATGCCTGCGGCTTGCGCCATCCTGCCGACGAGAGTGGTGGTAGTGGTCTTGCCTGCACTGCCCGTGATGCCGATCACCGGGGCGGCGCACCGTTCGAGGAAAGCCTGTGCATCATTAGTTAACGGGATGCTGCGCTCGACAGCCTCCCGACAAATCGTAATATTGGGATCAACACCACCACTGAGGAACAGCACATCCGCCTCATCCAACAGTTCGAGTGGGTGTCCGCCGAGAGCAAAGGAAACCGGACTATGCAGAAAATCGAGCATTGCATCAGCTAATTCGCCAAGGTTGCGCTTATCAGAGACGATCACCTTCGCTCCAATGTTGGGCAGCCACCGTGCCAGCGCTTGTCCCTGCCGCGCAAAACCTAAGATTAGTGCCGTTTTTCCTTTTAACGGATCATCAGACATTCTTTATCGCGTCCTTATCACTACATCCTCTAAACTATGCCGTAGTTCTAAGCGAAAGTCCAGCGTTTGGGAAAGTTCAGAGATCGGCAAGCTGATGGCATAATTCGCGTCCAAGCATTGTCGAACCTAGCAGAGCTAAAGCAGATAACGAGTAACGAGCGTAACTCCTCAATTTGCGGCTGTTGCCAACTGCTTGCAGCGATGATCAGACCGCTGCCGGATGTGGCTTGACCAGTGAATCAAGCGCCCCTTCATCGTCAAATTCGCTGCGGAATCGTTCCACAAACTGCTGTGGCGTATAGCGATGCCCCTGTGTGCCGACCTTTTCCAACACGTAAGCTGCGCACAGTGAGGCTACCCGTCCGGTAATTTCCCATGACCAGCCGTGTGCCATGCCACAAAGCACACCGGATCGGAAGGCATCGCCCACACCAGTTGGATCAGCGATCTGATCGTCGGGGACGGGGAACACAGGGATGAAGTAATGCTCGCCATTGGCGTAAATTTCCGCACCTTTTTTACCAAGAGTACGGATCAGCACTTTGACGCGCTTGAGAGCATCGACCACACTTAAGCCCGTCTTCGCTGTGATCATGCCCCACTCGTACTCATTGACGATCAGTGTGTGGCAGCGTTCGATGTTGTAGATCACCTCATCGGGGTTCAGGCGTGGCAACTGCTGGCTAGGATCGAACATAAAGGGGATGCCGCGCTGATGACATTCCGCAGCAAGCAGATGCATCGCCGCGGGGTCGTTAGGTGCGATCACTACATAGTCAGGCTTGATCGGAACGGTCTGTTCCAGCGTGAACTCATGGGCACGGAACATTGCACCGCCGTAAAAGGATGCGATCTGATTGTTCTCCTCGTCGGTGTTGGCAAAGAAAGAAGCCGTGAAAACATCTTCCAACACCTGCACGGATGCTGTATTAACGCCCGCTGTCTCCAACCAATCACGATAGTCAGTGAAATCTTTACCAGCCGTCGCCATCAGGCGTGGACGCAAGCCAAGCAGTGCCATCGAATACGAGATCGCTGCGCCGTTTCCGCCGTAGTGCCGCGTCATATGATCAACCAGAAAACTTACACTGATGTGCGCGAGATTTTCGGCTAAGAGATGTTCGCGGAACTTACCGGGGAAGCGCATCAAATAATCGTAGGCAATCGAGCCAGTAACGACGATCTCCATGCTCATGCTGTGTTTTCCATCAATAGTTTAAGCGGAGGTTAAGCAGCCTGTGAGTATACCACGTCGATTCGCCATGCTAGAATGGTGAACATTGACAGGATCAGGCGCATTAACGATGATAGCGATACGATGGTTATGGCTAACAACGGTAACAGTAACGACAATCCACTCCCTCGTCGCAATCCCACCACACGCTTTACCGAGGCAGGATTGCGGGAAAAACTGGAGACGCAATTCTTTGCAGAGACAGAAGGACGCACTGATCTGCTGAACGGCATGTCAGAGGTGGAGCGTCGCGATCTGCTGCGCGAGATGCTGAACTACTTAATCTCCACTGATTCGATGCTGCTGAGTCGGCAGGAGCGCATCAGGCTGGTAGATGCAGCGTATCGCAATCTGTTCGAGTTCGGTCCACTGCGCCCATTATTTGACGAACCGACTCTGACGGAAATCGATATTCGCAGCGCGTTGGAAGTGTTTTCCCGCTCAAGCTCCGGAGAATCGATACTAACGGATGTTAAATTCGACGACAGTTCCCATTTAGAGCGTGTTTTTCGCGGCATCCTCAATCAACTGGGTTACGACCTGAAGCGTGATCCTTTTATCGAGACTGGAATGATCGTCGCTTACCGCCGAATCCGCTTGAGCCTCCTCGCTTTATCGCCTGCACAGCCACCGCAAATCACCATTCGCGTGCATCCTACAGAGCAGTTGACTCTTAATCAATTGATTGTGGGGGGAACGTTGAATGAGCAGGCGGCGACGATCCTTCGCGATCATCTGGCTGCTGGACGCGGGCTGATGATCGCCGGAGATGCAGGCGCTGGCAAAACAACCCTACTCGGCGCACTGCTGCGGGAACTGCCTTCAATATCGATCATGGTGGTAGAACGGGCGGCTGAGTTGGCGCTACCGGAAGGCGCACAGTCACTGCACGCGCAGCGCGAGAAAACATTCGCACAGCAGATCTCGGCAGCCGTAGAGCGCAAACCCGCATGGTTAATCATTGATGAAGTTCGCTTCGATGAGTCGGCAGAGATGTGGGCAGCAATCACATCGGAAGCAAAACCGGGGCTACTGTGGGCATTTCGTGGTTCTAGTGATCCGCTGAGGCTGCGTACCGCCTTTGGTATGGCAGTCCGTCGCGCTCACCCCACTATTGGACAGGAGATCATCCACAGCGGCTTAGTAGATCGACTGCCGCTGGTAGCACTGCTAGCACGAGAAGGTCGTGAAGGTCGTCCTCGCTTGATGCAGATCGGTAAGTGGGAAGCGGTTGATGGCGATTTGGCAAGGCTCACACTACATCCTCTGTGGACTAAATCAACATGAAGCGCGAGTATTGCAATTCGAGATGAGTAGATTCACCATCCTACGAATGTACGGCTTCTATAGATTGCAGCAAGAAGCGTAGCGCAATGTCGAACTAGCGCGCAGGATCACCTTTGCCAGTGCTGTACCCGGCGATTTGACACAACGACATCGTGGTGTGTTCTTCGTTATCACTGTGGAGCGCGCGATAGATGTGCGTGATCTCCGTCAAAAGAGTTAACATCCAGCTAACGGCTTGGATTGAACGACAAATGAGTGAGGAGGCGAGGATGTTCCAGAACGCGATGACGGGCATTGCTGCACGTCTGCGGATGGCGGAGAATACATTCCTCATCTTGGTGGCTTGTGTGGTGGGGCTGGCAACGGGTGCTGCGGTGTTTTTGTTCCGCAGCGGGATCGAATGGTTTCAACTCTTTTTTCAAGAATGGTTGGCGGGCAGCGTACTTGCGCCAATCATCGGTGGAATTGGTATGGTAGTTGCGTTGGCGCTAGCGGGTCTGATCGTTGGCTTGATCATGGCACGCTTCGTCGGTGAAGAACGGCATCACGGCGTGGCAGGCATACTGGAATCAGTGGCGTTGGCAGGCGGTCGGCTGCCTTACTGGAAAGCGCCGTTCAAGGCAGTAGCATCTGCGCTCTCGCTAGGTGCAGGCGCATCGGTGGGACCAGAAGACCCTAGCGTACAGATCGGCGCTAATCTAGGATCGTGGTTTGGCAAACGACTGCGATTACGTGAGGAGCATTTGCAGATTCTGGTGGCGGCAGGTGCTGCCAGCGCCATTGCTGCCGCTTTCAAAGCGCCTATCGCCGCCGTATTTTTCTCGCTGGAAGTGATCCTCAACGGGGCGTTTGAAACACGCTCCATCGGCGTGGTGGTGCTAGCGGCAGTTATCTCCTCCGCATTCACGCAGGCAGTTGAGCCGGGTCCTGAAATGGGTCCTTTTACCTACAGTCTGGGTAATCCGCTGGAAATCCTCCTATTTCTACCGTTGGGATTTCTGATCGGACCCTTATCAGCACTGTTTACTAAGATGGTTTACTGGCAGCATGATCTATGGCATCACCGTATTCATTTGCCTAGACCGATTCGTACTGCTCTGGCAGGGGCGTTGGTTGGTGTGGTCGGGTTGGCGCTGCCACAGATCATGGGTGCTGGTCGAGAATTCATGAATGATGTGCTCGATGGCAAGGCACAGTTTGCCATCGCTGTTCTGTTAGCACTGATCGTGGCGAAGATGTTGCTGACCACCGTCAGCATGGCGGGTGGATTTGTCGGTGGAATATTTGCGCCGTCACTGTTTGTGGGCATCGCTTGCGGCGCGTTGTATGGACAGCTTTTGCAGGCAGCACTGCCAAGTGCGGTTACGACTTCGGTGCAGGCGTTTGCCATTGCCGGTATGGCGGCGTGTATGGGTGGGGTGGTGCGTGCACCGATCACGGCGATCATGTTAGTGTTTGAGCTGACTAATGATTACCGCTTGATCTTGCCGATTATGCTGGTGACCTCAATCGCTGTTTTCACTGCCGAACGCTTAGAGCCAGCGGGAATTTATACGCTGGGTTTGCTGCGAAAAGGAATCCGCTTACCATCGGGACGCGAAATCGATCTGATTCAGGGCGTGCAAGTACAAGATGCTATGCTCGCACCCGCACCGACAATCCCTGAGTCAGCGTCTTTGCTGCAACTGAGAGATGCGTTCCGACAAGGACGCATTTTTTCGTTGTGCGTGGTAGATGCATCTGACTTGTTGGTCGGGATTGTCACGCTCTCCGATCTACAAAATGCGTATCCAACGGACAAAGGCACTACCTTAAAAGTTGGCGACATCTGCACACGCAATCCGCTTACTGTTTATCCCGATGATTCGCTGTTGACGGCGATTCGTCTGATGAGCGCTAATGATATTGGGCGCTTACCTGTGGTCAAGCGGGATTCGCGGCATCTCGCGGGCTTCATCGGACGACACGGAGTAATGCGGGCGTACAACATCGCGATGACGCGCAAGGTACAGGATCAACAAACCGCCGAGCGCATTCGGCTGAACGCGCTGACTGGTGGGCGCAGCTTTGAATTGCATATTAGCAATCACAGTGCGCTGGTAGGCAAGAAGCTGCGAGAGATCAAATTTCCCGTTGACTGCGTGGTCGCTGCCATCGAACGCAGCGGGAAGATGATCACCCCGCACGGCGATACGCAGATCGCAGCAGGAGATCGCTTGATGATGGTCGCCGCGCCGGAGGTGGCACAGCAGTTGCGAGATTGGGCGGGTTAGGAATTACTGTCGCTTGCCGGGTTTCTTGCTGAAAGCGGCGATGGACTCGATCCACGTAGGCAACTTGTAGGCAAAACCGGGACCACCGAGATACAAGCCGTGATCGATGTTGATCACCAGTCCATTAGCATAGACCAACGGCTTTGTGATCATCTCGGCTGGCTGGCGGATGATCTTGCAGATTGGCGTATGTCCGTGAACTACTTGCAAACCGCCATAGATACGGAGAAATTCTGCCGCCACTTGTGCGCCGTTGATGCCCATATCCACGTCATCGAAGAATGCCATGCGCTCGCTGAACTCGGTAAGCAAGCGCTCCCATTCATCCTCGTCGTTGCCAGTTAGCAGACGTGCAAAGGTGCGATTCACACTTTCAATGGAACGTCCGTAGCTAGTGTAGAGCAGAAAAGCATCGGCGTGGACGAGTAGGCGATCCCCGACCAGCGCCATGCCAGGTAGCTTTTGTATCCATTCGATGTGGGTGTCTTTAAGGCGCTGCAAATCGGTCATTCTCCCGCCATTGCGATGCCAGCTCTCTACTAACAAGCCACCGATGCGGCTGGTCTTGCTATAGCCGAAACGCGCTACCGAGAGCATCAGTGCATCGTGGTTGCCGAGCAGCGCCGAAATCTTGCCACCGACTTCCGCTGCCTGCCGCTGCAAGCGCATGATCAACTCTAAACTGCTGACGCCATCCGATCCACGATCAAAAAAATCGCCAAGAAAGTACAGATTGGTTGTACCCGCTCGCCAATTCAGATGAGGGTCTATCAGGTTTCCGCGCTTCAGAAGATGGACAAGTTTGTCGTATTGACCGTGAATATCGCCGATGACGTAGGTTTCGCTCATGATCGCCTTCTCTGCAATAACCGCTAATTATAGTCCAGCTTGTGCGTATACCGAATAGCGGAATCATTGCAAAGGCGTGAATAATGTATGAGTTTTTGGGCGAAACCTACGTCCTTGAAGCCAATGGAACGATAATCTTCAGTTAGTCAGTGCTCGTTCGCTGACCATCTCACCACTCCACAGGCGCTTCATCTCTTCCGAGGTTTGCAGCAGTTCATCCAGCGTTCCCTGTGCTTCAACCTTGCCATCCTTGAGCACGATGATGTGATCAGCGCGGCGCAGCGCCGCCTGACGATGAGATACTACTAAACAGGTGACATCAGGAATTTCGAAGACGCGCTCCCACAGCTTACGTTCTGTTTCTACATCGAGTGCGCTGGAGAGATCGTCAAAGACGAGCAGTTCTGGTTGGCGCAAGAACATGCGCGCGGCGGCACTGCGCTGCACCTGTCCACCGGATAGGCGCACGCCTTTTGGTCCGACCATCGTATCGAAGCCTTTTTCCAACCCCTTCATATCGTCGTCCATCACGGCAAGGCGAACCGCAGCATCGAGGTCAGCGCGCGCTTCGGGGATGCCGAGGAGTAGATTCTCGCGCAGTGTCGTGCTGAATAGACGCGGCACTTGTGCAGTGTAGGCAGCACGCGGCGGGATCAGCGTCTCAGCGGGATTGTTGATTGGTTCGCCATTCCAACGGATATCACCGGAATCGCGTTCTAACAAACCGAGCAGTGCGCGCACTAGTGTTGTCTTGCCTGATCCGATCTGGCCGGTGATCACGGTGAAAGAACCGCGTTTGAGAGTCAAATCGATGTCATGGACACCGCGATCTGTATCGCCATGAACGTAAGTCAGACCACGCACTTCCAGAGTCCGCAGTTTGTCCGCTTCGGTTTTAGCTTGGTATGGCACTTCCGGCAGTTCGCCGCGTTCGTAGACTGGATGGAATGAAGATAATTCCCCCTCCGGAGCACCTTGCATCAGGTTTTGCATACGCTGGATGCTGACGCCTGCTTGACGATAGCGTGCCATGAACAGACCGAGGAATGCTGTGCCTTCCGCCACGATCTCAACGTTATAGACGAATAAGGCAAAGTCACCAACGGTGAATGACTTGTTCGCTAGTCCTTGCGCCGCTAGCAAGAGGATCATGCCTGTTCCTAACGCGCTGGCATTGATGAAGATAGAGTGCAAGATTTCTTCAAACAGGCGATCTTTGACTGCTGCTTTGCGGCGTGTCTCGTTAAGAGTAGCGAAGTGACGAATGACGCCTTCCTCCGCTCCCGCAACCTTGACCGCTTGCGCCGCGCCGAACGTTTCACCGATGAAGCCAAGTACTTTGCCTGTCGCTTCACGCGTCGCCTTACGGTAACGTTCGATGCGCGTAGTAGCGAGATTCGCAGCGACCAATACCACCACCATCGGCAGGAATACCAGCAGCGTGATCTGCACGTTAATGGTTGCCATGATCAGGACAGCGATCAGTGCCTGTAAGCCATTGCCCCAGAGATCGTTGATCCACAGCGCGTACAGTGGAATCTCGAAAGCGTCGTGCTTGAAGCGGTTGACCGCCTCACCCGGCGACTCCGGCAACGCTCGTGCACCGGGACGCTGGAATATTCGCGCCAGTAGATTGCGGTGGTAGAGCGTATTATTCAGCATCATGAAGGGCTGGTTAGCACGAATCAAGCCGTAGAAACCCAACTGTCGCGCGACTAGCGTGATCGTGGTGATCAGCACCAGCCACCACAGATTGCCAGCGGCAGGCGCTTCTTGGGTCAGAAGATTGAAAAACTCGCGGATCAAGAGCGGCGGGATGTTCCACGAGACCACAATCACTAGCATACAGAATGCGTTGAGCAGATATAGCCACGGCTGATAACGCATAGCGCGGAAGACGTAATTGTAAGTTTTCAGCCGCTTCGCTTGTGTGGCTGTCTCATTGGGTTGTGTATCAGTCGCTGTCGTCGCTGTCATGCTAACACCTCCGCCGCTGCACTTTCACCTTCGCCCGCCCGCAGCAGGTGCGAGAAGCGCGAGTCGGGGTCATTCATCAAGGTAATGCGCTCACCATATTCGCGGATCGCGCCTTGCTCTAGCACCATAATTAGATCCGCACGCTGCACCGTCGCCAACCGATGCGCCACGATGATCCCCGTGCGATCTCTCAGCAGACGATCCACCGCCCGTTCGATGCGCTGTTCGGTCAGCGGATCAAGGCGAGAGGAGGCTTCATCAAGGATCACCAGACCGGGGTCTTTGAGGAAAACACGGGTGAAGGCAAGTAGCTGCCCTTCGCCCGCCGACAAGCCTTTGCCGCCACTTTCTAGTTCGGTATCCAGACCATTTGGCAAGCCAGAGAACCAATCCAGCAACCCAAGTTCTTCCAATACTTCCATGATCCGTGCATCGGAAACGCTTTTATCGAAGAAAGTTAGGTTGTCGCGTACGGTAGCGCGGAAAAGCTGCACATCTTGTGTGACCATACCGATGCGGCGCTGCAATTCGCTGAGCTTGTAGTCGCGCAATTCACCATCCGCTAGTTTGATCGCGCCGTTGTTGATATCGTACAGGCGGAAGAGCAACCGCGTGATCGTAGTCTTACCGCTGCCCGTGCGCCCGAGCAAGCCAAGTACTTGTCCGGGTTTCAGACTGAAGGAGAGATCGCGCAGGATTTTGTCCTCGTCGTTATAGCTGAAGGTGACGTGATCAAACTCGACGGGGAGTGCGCCAGCCGGCAGAGTCCGTGTACCAGTGTCTTGCACCTTATTGGGGATGTTGTAGAAGTCTTGGATACGCTCAATACTACCGCCCGCTTTCTGCAAATTCTGAATCTCGTTGGTGATTTCACGGAGCGGACGGAAGATTGCATCGGTGTAGTTGATGATCAGATAAGCCGTGCCCAGCGTGATCAAGTCTTGCGTGAACAAGTAGAAGCCGCCGATGAAGGCGATTACGCGACCTAATTCGTATAACAGTACCCAGAGCTGGATCAAAAAGGTCTCATACAAGCCAGCTTTGCGGCGTTTGAGCAAACGCTCCCGATCTACGCGGAATAGGTTGCGCATAGCATAAGCAACGCCACCGCTGGATCGGATGTCCTCGGTTCCGGAAAGCTGCTCTTCCAGATAACCGAAAACCTCAGCATCCGCTTCGCGGTTTGCTTTCCAATGGGGTACCGCGACGCTTCGCATGCGGTTCAGACTCCACAGTGATAAGCCTGAATACGCCGTGAGCGCCAGCCCGATGCGCCAATCTTCCAGATATAACGCCACTAAGATCCCCCCGAGCAACAGCAGATTGGCAAGGATGCGAATAGCGAACTGTGAGAAGAAGATCGCTAGATCGATCACATCACCATCTAATCGTTCGATCATTTCGCCGGGGGTGTGATCGTTATGGAAGGACATATCCAGTTTGAGCGCGTGAGTCGCCATATCTGCTCGCAATGCGTTGGTCGCCCGCCAGCCAATGTTTTCACCCAGATAAGTCGAAAGGACGCTAAATAGCTGGATGATGATTGCCGAGATAATGAAGGTGATCGCGGCGAAAGTAAGTTGTTGCAATGGCTGACCGTTGGTGGCTGAGTCGATAAATCCTCTTATGATCTGAGGATTGATCACACGCAATCCGATAGTAACGAGCAGCAAAAACGCCAGAATCAGCACACTACGCCACTGCGGTCTCAGATATTTTTTAAGTAGATCCCAATAGCGTTGGACAGGGATATTCACAATTGACCCTTTCCGCAATTGATCAACAGGTGGGTGAAAATACAGTATCAAAAATATTCATTATCGTCAACACTAAATTGAGCGAATTTAATGATCAGCTTGATTTTCTTGATTCAAACAAAAAGCCCGGACTAAAATCCGGGCTTTCATTTTGATCTGATTAAGCGTGTGATTAAAGGGAGAGTAAACCGCTGTCGTTACTCACCATCATCACCATCGCCCCCATTGGCGCCAGCTAGTACAGTGTTCGGAACAGCAGCACTATTCTCGCGGATCAGAGTCTCGATCTCGTAGGCGACAGCAGGGTTGGCGCGTAAGAACTCTTTGGAGTTCTCGCGTCCCTGACCCAACATACCGTTGTTGTAGCGGAAGAATGCACCGCGCTTATCCACGATGCTCAGATTAACCGCAAGATCGAGGATGTCACCCTCCTTGCTGATGCCTTCGTTGTACATGATGTCGAACTCAGCCTGACGGAATGGCGGCGCAACCTTATTTTTGGTCACCTTGACGCGCGTGCGGTTACCGACGGTATCCTCACCCTGCTTGATCGCCTGAATGCGGCGGATGTCGATGCGCACACTGGCGTAGAATTTGAGTGCACGACCACCCGTAGTAGTTTCAGGATTACCGAACATCACACCAATCTTCTCGCGAAGTTGGTTGGTAAACAACATGGCGGTATTGGTGTTCTTAATCGCACCTGCCAGTTTTCGCAGCGCCTGACTCATCAGTCGTGCCTGCAAACCGACGTGCGAATCACCCATTTCGCCTTCGATTTCCGCTTTAGGTACGAGTGCCGCTACACTATCTAACACCACAATGTCGAGAGCACCACTTCGCACCAGCGTCTCCACGATCTCCAACGCTTGCTCCGCAGTATCTGGTTGGGCTATATATAGATTATTGACATCGACACCAATACGTTCCGCATAGCTGGGATCGAGCGCGTGTTCCATATCCACAAAGGCGCAAACACCGCCACGCTGCTGTGCTTCTGCGATGCAATGTAAGCATAGCGTCGTCTTACCGGAGCTTTCAGGTCCGTAGATTTCTGTAATGCGTCCTCGGGGTACCCCTCCGACTCCAAGCGCCAGATCGACAGCCAAGGAGCCAGTTGGGATCACCTGCACCTGCAGATGATGTGCATCTCCTAACCGCAGGATGGTGCCATCTCCGTAGCGCTTAGTTAGATCCTGAATAGTCTTATCCAGCATCTGTTCGCGCTGATTGTCTTTCGAGCCGTTCTCTTTTACATCTTCCGTTGCTGACTTTTTTGATTCTCTTGGCACCGTAGACTCCACAACCTTGTTCTATAGAACTAGTGTTCTTATTTTACTTAGACTATTGTGTTTTTGCAAGCTTATGATAAAATTCACAATTCTCTTCAGGTAATCTATACTCAAATAAAATAAGAAAATTTGACAACCAACGACACCATAATGTTATAACAATTGCCGCCGATTCTTAATTAATCTATTTTCATATAAGGTTAAAATTACGCTTACTACAGATCAATGTTAATACATTGTCATAACAAGTTGTAGCAATATCCATTCTTGTGGTAAGCTGATATAGGGTATTGCCCTTTGTGGGTGATTCCACCATTGCTCTCACCACCAGAACACTTTTCCTTCCACATCGTTGTACAAGTCAGGAGCACATCAAACCATGCGTAAGCAACGTAAAGTGAGAATCCAATTCTCAACCTACCTCGATCCGGATAATCCGGTTCACGCGCCCATGATCGAATTCCTAGAGGATCAGTCTGAGAAGCGCAATATCAGCAGTATTATCTGCAACGCGCTTATCGACTATCTGCCATCATTGGGCGTCAAAGTACCGAAGTCCGATGAGATGGATTCGCCAAGAGCAGTGTCTGCAAAGCGCTGAATTCTGGGCAATCAACAAACTGAATATAGCATCGTAAAATATCCAGACAACACGCAACATCACCGAAACAATCATTAAACCTTTGATTGCCACGCCAACTGGCTTTGTGGTTGCGCGTGTTGCCCGCGGCACTCATCCACCTATGCCATGGAATCCTGAGCAATACCATAAGTTCGAACGCGAACGTGCAGCTCCGTTTGAGGACTTAATACGCCTCCTGCGTGTGCGCCCGAACTTGCGAGTTATTGATCTCGGTTGCGGCACAGGAGAGCTGACTAGTCGGCTAGCCGAAATGCTGCCGCAGAGTGACGTGACCGGACTGGATAGTTCAACGGAAATGCTAGCGAAAGCTGAGAGCTACACCCGTCCCGGACTGCGCTTCGTGCAGGGCAATCTAGCCACCATCGAGGGGCACTGGGACGTGGTGTTTTCTCATGCAGCGATCCAGTGGGTAGACAGACACAGGCAGCTAATTCCTCGCCTATTCAGCTTGGTTGCCCCCGGCGGTCAATTGCTGATCCAACAACCATCCAATCACAACCATCCCTCGCACCGCCTTGTACGCGAACTGGCGACGCAAGAACCGTTCCGCACTCAGCTTGATGGTTGGGTGCGCATCTCTCCTGTCTTGACCATTGAAGAATATGCACAGATGCTATTCGGTGAGCAAGCGGAGGAAATCAGCGTACTGGAAAAGGTGTATCCTCATGTGCTGGAAAACGCCGACGCAATCGCGGAGTGGACATCTGGAACTCTGTTAGTTCCCTACTTCGAGCGGCTCGGCAGCTTGCGGGATGCCTTTATGCAGGCTTATCGGGAACGACTGCGCGAGCAGTTCCCTGAAAGCCCTGTGTTTTATGGTTTCCTGCGAATCCTGATGGCGGCGACGAAGCCCCAACAGGTTTAAGATTTCAGTCAGCATAAGAGGCAACGTCCTACGACAATCGGCAACTCATGAAAAAACTGACCTTTGTGCTGTTGTGTGGCATAGCAGCACTTCTTTCCGCCTGTTCGGGTATGAATAACGCTGCGCCTACCGTTAGCGGCACGACTTCTGTTCCTCAACTGGTGTCCAGCACGGCAACAGCGACGCCGACAACTAGTGCGGTGGATGCGGGCGCTCCGGGTTATGGTCCCGTCACCGGACCGACGACGATCGCAATGGCAGGCAGCGCGCCGACACGGACTCCGCTGCTACCTACTCAGCCCGGTATCAATGTGACCTATGGGGCGATCACGGATCCCAATTACACGCCACCACCAACCATGACACCACTGCCGCCGACGGTATTTGCACCAGCCACCAGCGGCGCGGCGACGCCAACCTTCGGCTCTCTGATCGATCCTAATTACACGCCTCCACCTACGGAGACAGCCGCGCCGACCACGCTGGCGACACTGCCACCAATCGGCGAGCCAACGATTACGCCGACGGCAGGACCTGTGCTGCGCTCCGATCTGATGGGCATCCAGATTCACGGCAATCTATCAGATTATGATTGGGCTACGGCGCTGGATCGGGCAAAGCAGCTTGGTGTTAAATGGCTCAAGGTACAAGTTCAGTGGCGCGAATACGAGCCAGCGCAAGGGCAATACACGGAAGCATATCGGGGACTGGTGCTGAACCTTCAAAGGGCACATTTGCAGGGCTTTCGTACCCTGATCAATATCGCCAAAGCGCCCGGCTGGGCACGTCCACTAACTACGGCGTCGCAGGAAGACGGTCCGCCCAGCGATCCGGCGACCTTCGCTTCCTTCGTCGGTCACTTCGTCAGCGATGTGAAGCCGGAATTCATCGACGCCATCGAAATCTGGAACGAACCGAATTTACTGCGCGAGTGGCGCGACAAACCTCTATCCGGCGGCGAGTATATGGCGTTGTTCAACGCAGGTTATGAGGCGATTCAAACTGAACAGGCAAAGCAACCAGCGCCGGATGGTCATCGCATTACCGTTATCACCGCTGGACCCGCGCCTACCTTCAGCGATCCAAACGGCGGTTCGTTGGATGATCGACTGTGGTTGCAGCAACTTTACGATGCGGGTTTGGCGCAGTACGGTGTGGATGTAGCTGTTGGTGTGCACCCCTACGGTTGGGTAAATCCACCGGAGTCAGTATGCTGCACTCCGTCACCGGGTGTAACGGGTTGGTATGAAGAGCCAGTATTCTACTTCCGCAATACGCTTGATGATTATCGCAACATCATGATACGCAACAAGGATCAGGAAACGCGGTTGTGGATAACCGAATTCGGTTGGGCAACCTACGATGGACTGAAACGTAGCGATGGATCCACGGGTACGGCGGGACCGGATAGTGGTTGGCAAAGTGTGCTTACAGAACAACAGCAAGCCGAGTATGTGCTGCGTGCCTTCTGGTTAGTGCAGCATGCTCCCTATTATGAGTTCACCGGTCCGATGATGCTGTGGAATTTGAACTTCGCTACGTTAGCCGGATTCGTGGATCAGAGCCGTGAAGAAGCGGCATTCTCGCTGCTGGATCAGGCTGGCAATCCGCGTCCTGTTTTCACGGCGCTACAGGAAGCAGCGAAACAGTAGACTCTCAACAAATTAGATACGGCGGCGATTGGTCAAGCGGTTGGCACACTTGCGCAGCGCCTCATGCCGATGCATATCCGATTCGTGGGCGGCGGTGGCAAGAAGATTATCAGCAAGCTGCTGGACGCTATCTCCAATGGTCCGGCTACTGCTGCGCTTGAGGATCGTTTGAAGCGACGCTGATACCTCACTAAACACGGTGGCGAAGGCTCGGGTGCGGGCGGCATCTGTCTCTGTTTGCTTGCGCGATAGTTTCTCGGTCAGGCGGGCTTCGGTCGCAAAGCGTTGTGCCAGATCCTCCCAATACTCTTGGAAGCGAGCCGTTGCTGCGCGATCTAGTTGTTTGAAGAACGCTTGCGTTTTAGGGGTGAGATCAGGGTTTTCAACTGAAGTACTAGTTTCGTCGTCATCATCGGCGCTGGCGAAGCTGGCTAACTGTTGGTGCAAATGTTGAAGCAAGTGCCAGAACGAGGGGAAATCATCAGCGCCCGGATTCCAATCGTTGAAGAACCATGCTTGCCACTCGCCGTCATTATCGCGAATTGAGGGAATGAGCAGCAGCACACTGTCCTCATAAGGAGAGATCATCAGTGCTTGGCGCAGCAAGATCGTTGATTCGTCCTCCTCGCCTGCTCCTAATGCCCACCCTTCGATCAGATCGGGCAGCAAATCGCGCAGCCAACCGACTTCCTCAACCGCGTACAAGCGATCAATGAACACGCCGCCAAAACGCCAGCCGTTGCTGATCTGTAGAAATTCTAGATAGGACGGAGGAAATGTAATACCGAGTCTGTGTTCTGCTTCGGTGATCTGGGCGTTGGTGGCAGCAGGCATGCCAAGCCAAAGAGTGGATGCTTCCGCGTCGGAAAACTCACCGCTGTGTACTCGCGCATACCCGATCAGCGCAGCACTCCAACTGTGAAGGAACGATTCCCAATCGCGCTGCTGCATGCGGATAATGGCTCCTAATCACAGCAGAACAGTGCTATTAACCGACATTGCGGCGGAATTACTGAGCCGTCTTGTGACGATGCTGCCCCGCCATGCCGGACATTAGATGGAAGATGGTTAACTTCTGAATATCGTCATCGAGGTCGAAGCCCTCATTGAAGTGTGTCCATGCCTGATCGCTCTTTTGCTGGGCAGAAGCCAACAGTGTCTTGGCATAATTGGTATTGGACTGACCGATCAGATCGCTGATCAAATCCAGTAAACTATCGTCTCGGCTAGCAGGTTCCACCATAAATTCTTCGACGGGCGGGACTTCCCCGAAATCACGCTGATTGGGATCGGACACATTAAACTCCCTTGTGAATGATGATTGCATTTTAGCATACTCGCTCCACAATTGAAGATTCAAAAGGTTAACGGTACACTCATCGTTCGGCAATTACGACAAAAACTGACCCGATCACGGATCGGTTGCCATAAGGTCGACAGAGGTTCATATGGCGGAAGAAGGCAAGAGTAAGGCGATTGATGCAGCCGTCTCGGAGCTGACCAAGCGCTTTGGCGATGGCACAATTTTGAAACTTGGCGACGCTCAGCATTTGCAGGTGCAGTCGATTCCAAGCGGTTCACTGGCGCTAGATATTGCCATCGGGGTGGGGGGCTTGCCGCGCGGACGTATCACTGAGATTTACGGTCCTGAAAGCTCCGGTAAAACGACGTTGTGCTTGCACGTGATTGCAGAAGCACAGAAGGCGGGCGGTATCTGCGCATTCATTGACATGGAACATGCCCTCGACCCGATCTATGCGGCACGCGTTGGCGTCGATGTCAATAACCTGTACGTCTCGCAGCCAGATACAGGTGAACAGGCGCTGGACATCTGCGAAACACTGGTGCGTTCTGGCGTTTTCGAGGTGATCGTGTTGGATAGCGTGGCGGCGCTCGTCCCGAAAGCCGAGTTGGAAGGCGAGATGGGCGATTCACACGTCGGTTTGCAGGCGCGGTTGATGAGTCAGGCGCTGCGTAAACTCTCCGGCGCGATCAAGCATTCGCAGTGTGTCATGATCTTCACCAACCAGATCCGCGAAAAAATCGGCGTGATGTTCGGCAGTCCAGAGACGACCACTGGTGGACGCGCACTCAAGTTCTACGCTAGTGTGCGTCTGGATATTCGCCGCATTCAAGCGATCAAGCAGGGTGAGGAAGATACGGGCAACCGCACCCGCGTGCGCGTGACCAAAAATAAAGTTTCGCCGCCTTTCAAAGAAGCCGAGTTCGACATCATGTTTAACGAAGGAATCAGTAAGACGGGCGATATTCTGGACATTGGCACGGCACTGGAATTGATCGAGAAAAAAGGGGCGTTCTTCCGTTATAACGATGGCTTGCTCGGTCAGGGACGCGAGAATGCCAAAGAGTTCCTGAAGAAGAATCCGGCTGTAGCACGCGAGATCGAAACGGCGATTCGCGCTCAGTACGGGCTGGTCTAGGTTAGTAAGGTAAAGCAGTTTAACGCTGCGCCGAGCGATGACCGAACAGCCATCTTCAACGCCACGTCCCAAATCGACACCGCCGCCGAGTCGCGCTCCGACAAGCAAATCGTTGCGCTCGAAGCCGGTGTCGACGCCTGCATCCACTTCCACATCAGCAGGCACTAAATCAACACCACGAGCGCAGCAGATCAAGCAACCATCGAGTATGCAGATTGTGTTCGGTTCGATCCTTGCAATCAGCCTACTACTGGCGATCAACTTCAGCGGTCGCATCGCCGCCGGACAGCGCATTCAGGCGGAATTACGCGTCTTGCAAGCGACTATCCAATCAGAGCAAATTCGTGCTACTGCACTCAAGGTACAAAGCGATTTCGTGGATAGCGATGCGTTCGTAGAACAATGGGCGCGCAGCCAGGAAGGCAAAATGGTCAAGCAAGGTGAGGTGCTGATTGTGCCTGTGCCGGGTCGGCAGCAAGCGACCCCAATTCCAACACCCTTGATCGCACCACCTTCAATGGCAAGCGATACTGATGTACGTAATTCCACGCTATGGTGGCAATTATTCTTTGATGATCCTGCTCCCGGCGAGTCGCGCTGATCAGATACAACGGTTGGTAAGCTTATGCCTAAAGCAAGTCCCGCCGAAATTCGCAAACAAGTAGCGTTGTTGGAGGAGACTCCGCAGCGCATCAGCCAGTATGTGGCAGGACGCGATGAAGCACAGTTAACGCAAACACCCACTAATCGCGATTGGTCAGCAGTGGAGATATTGGCACACTTGCGTAGCTGTGAGGAAATCTGGACGTTCAGCATCTACGCCATGCTGACGGAAGATCAGCCAACGCTGCCATTGCTGGATGAACGCCGCTGGGCGAAAACTACCCTTTACTCCACTCTAGGTTTTGCCGATTCGTTTCAGGCGTTCACGCTCAAACGTGCTGAACTGCTGCGCGTACTGAGAAATCTACCTGAAGATGCTTGGCTGAAGACTGCCAATATCGGCGGACGTAATCACAGCGTGTTCAGTCAGGTGCGGCGGATGGCGCTGCATGAGGCGGAACACTGCGAACAGTTCGCGGCGCTGCTAAAGTAGCTCAACTACTTGTCCGACTCCTCAAGGTCAACGACACTAATCTATCGGAATGAGTTGCCGCCTATTTGAGTGTCATCAAGTAGGTAATCACGTCATTGATCTGCTGTTCGTTTAAGGTGCTGCGATAGCTGATCGGCATAACCCCCGGTTTGGTCAGCGGAACAACGCGCGAAGGATCAAGGATCACGGTACGTAAGTAAGCTGCTGCGCTGAGTCCCGGTAGTTTGTTCGCCGCCCGCACCGCGATCCCCTGAAGATCAGGACCAATGCTTGATTGTGCGCCTGTTCCCGTAGAATGACATGATGCGCAATTGCCGACGCCATTAAAAATCGCATTGCCTCGTTCGGCGTCGCCACTAAAAGCAATTTCCGTTGGCACGGGCGTCGCAGTAAGGACTTCGCCACCAATGGTCGGAGTCTTGGTAGGTGTGCCGTAAATCTCCCAGATCAGTACGTAGCCGCCCGCCGCTGATGTAGCAGCGACACAAAGCTGTGTGGCGGTCAACTGCCCCGGACTTAGTGTAGGTGCTTTGATATCGCTATTGGCTGCAAACCCGTCGATCAACATGCTCATCGTCAGCCCAATACCAAACATCAGGACTATCGCGCCGATCCACACGATTACCTGCAATGACTTTGTGGTTGTCATCGTCTTGAATTGCATCGAATTACGCCCCCACCTGAGAATTTAGTGCGTTCTGCAAATCAGCGGCAATAACTTCAGGTTCGGTACCGTAAGCGTACTTGCGAATCCACTTGCCACTGCCATCCAAAGCAAACGATGCCGCTGTGTGATCAACTGTATACTCGATGCGCAAACCACCACCGTCATTGAGAGTATAAGTGCCGCCGAATTCAGTAATGATCGCCCGCACTGTCGCATCGGTTCCCATCACACCAACAAACGATGCATCAAAAGAGGGAAGATATTCCTTCAAGCGTGTGGGAGTATCGCGTTTGCCATCGACACTGATGAAGAGGAATGCTACTTTAGCGGCTTGGTCACCCAGAATCATTTTGACCAACTTGAAGTGCGCCAGCGTTACAGGGCAGACATCAGGGCAATGCGTATAACCGAATGCCAGCAAAACTAACTTCCCGCTGTAGTCACTAAGGTGCGCGGGATTGCCGTATTGATCGGTAAGCGTAAAGTTGGCGATCTGCACAGGCGGATCGATAACACTTACCAATTCGGGCGTAGGCGTGGGTGCAGGAGTTAGTGCATCGCAGCCAACAACCATAATCAGAATAGCGGCAAGAACAGTTACGCGGCGAATGCTGCGACTTAAAACCATGATGTACCTCGAACAATTGCTGTGCTGTAGTTTCAATGTAGCAGAGTCAAGCGGGCAAGCTCAAGGAAGTTTGTCATCAGATGGGCATGATGATCCGCATGGATGTCAAAGCTTGTAACGAAAAGTTTCTTGACGCTAGCAGTATCACAATTCAACGTTTGCCCACCCCTCATTGCCTTCTCATCAAGCTGCGCTATGCTTTCCTACCATGATCAATAGACGAACAGTAGCAAATTGGCTCAAACGTCTACCATGGACGGGTGAGCTTGCCATTCACATCATGCGTTTATGGCAACCGTGGCGTACCGTCGGCGCAGTGGGTGTTGTGTACAACGATAAGGGCGAAGTGCTAATCGTGGAGCACGTTTTTCATCCCAAATATCCTTGGGGGTTGCCCGGTGGTTGGATGTCCCGCAAGGAAGACCCCGCTGATACCGTGCGCCGTGAAGTGCAGGAAGAAACAGGGCTGAACGTGCAGGTCATCCGCCCGCTGCTGGTGGAGCATACACCGTTCCTCAGCCGCCACCTGGACATCTGCTATCTGTGTTATGCGCCAGTTGATGCAGGTGAAGTAAAGTTGAGTAGCGAACTGCTGGCTTATCGTTGGATTGACCCGCATGAAAGTGTGCCATTAGTGCGTTTTCATGCCCGCGCTGTGGCAGCAGCGTTTGAACAGGGAGTGTTTACGAAGGTAGCTGTATGACCGTCAAAGGAATTGGTACGCGCCAACGCGGCATCCGCATCCCCGTATTGAGCTTGCTGTCGTCTGGTCTGCTCCTCGCCGCGCTGATCTTATTCGCGTACCACCTAGCGCGTTACGCTCAGAACCGTGATCTACTGCAAACTGACATCACCGTTGCAGATATTCCCGTCACCGGGTTGACGCTGCAAGAAGCGATGGCGACGGTAGAAGGCGTCTACAATCAGCCTGTGGTGCTGGAGTATCGCGGTAACACGATACTGTTGAATCCGGCGGCAATTGGCTTTCGCGTGAACACTGAACTGCTGCGTAGCGAAGTGCAGTCACGGCTGGCAAGTACCAATAATTACTGGGGTGATTTCTGGAACTACCTATGGCGGCGTCCCAGTGATCCGATCAGTATCCCGCTGAATGCTAGTTTCCGCGAAGCCGATCTGCGCGAGTTCTTTCTGGACTTAGCCGCCCGTTACGACCAACCACAATCCAGCGCAGCATTCGATCTGACGACGATGAGCTTCGGTGCTGGTGCGACGGGGTCGAAAATGGACGTGGAAACGTCTATCGATCTGGTGCGCGACGCCTTAAATCGTCCCAATGATCGACGGGTGACGCTGGCAACACGCAGTGAACCAGCCTCCGGCGCTAGCATGAACACTCTGAAGCAGGCGATCACGACTTATTTGGCGGCATCTGGCATCGCTAACGATGGCTTGACTACCGTTGCCGGAATTCAGATCATCGATTTGCTGACGGGCGAAGAGTTAAGCATCAACAGTGATGTCGCCTTCTCCGCTGTGAGCACGATCAAAATCCCGATTATGCTAGACACTTTCTGGTACAACAATTCCACGCTCGATGTGAATATTAAGTGGCTGCAAGGTGCGTCGATCTTGTGCAGCAGCAACAGTGCCTCGAATTTGCTAATGCAGTCGAATACCGATGATAACAGCATGGCAACCGGATTACGGCAAACTACCAACGTGGCACAGACGCTAGGCGCACGCAATACTTTCATCACGGCGAACATTCTGGTCGATCCCACCGCTAAACCCATCGTGGTGGACAGACCCAAAACCAATCCGAATCCTAATTTCAACACCCGTGCTGATACGTGGAGCCAGACAACGGCAGAAGATATGGCGACGCTGCTGCAAGAAATTTATGACTGCGCAGAATATAACAGCGGACTACGTGCTGCTTTCCCGGACCGCTATACACAGAATGAATGTAAGCAAATGATCGAGCTGATGAGTGGCAACATCATCGGACGCTTGATCGAGTTGGGTGTACCTGAAGGAACAAAGATTGCCCATAAAAATGGCTGGGGCGGTACCTCTTTCAGCGGCGCAAACGTCGGAGATGCGGGCATCGTCTATTCGCCGGGGCGCACCTACATTCTCTCGGTGTACATGTGGGAAGCACAGGCGAACGAGGAAGGGCTGGGCACGCTAAAACCATGGGAAGCGATTGAGGGGATTTCGCGAATCGTCTACAACTATTTCAATCCGCAGCAGCCGTTGAGTGTGGCGCGAGTACCGGAGAATCCGAATGGCGCGATTGACTGCGTGATGCCCGATCCGAACACGCCCGACAAGCTCGACTTCAACAACATCAATAATGGGCGCTTCAACCCCGATGGCACGCTGGCGGAAGATGCTTGCCATGCTTATCCTGCCTGCAAATGAGCAAAAAATGGGTTCGATAGAACCAACCTTCTGAGAAGGACGTAGAATAGGAACAACAGGTAGGGAAAACTGATGGATTTAGCTTATGCTGCTTAGGTATTTCTACGACAAACGACTGGCACAAGCCTCGTACATGATCGGCTGTCCCGATTGTGGTGAAGCGCTGATTATCGATCCAATACGCAACATCGAGCCGTATTTGAAAGCCGCCAAAGAAGAAGGGCTACGCATCGCTCATATTACCGAGACGCACATCCACGCGGATTTCGTCAGCGGTGTACCTGAACTGGCGGCAGCGACTGGCGCTCAGGTGTATCTAAGCGATATGGGCGATGCCGATTGGAAGTATGCTTACGCAGGTGCGCTTAAGGCTAGATTACTGCACGACGGCGACAATTGGATGGTGGGCAAGGTGCGTGTGGAAGTGATCCACACACCGGGGCATACGCCCGAACATCTCTGCTTCATGATCACCGATACGGCGGGCGCGAACAAACCAATGGGCATCTTTACAGGCGATTTTCTGTTCGTTGGTGACGTGGGACGCCCCGATCTGCTGGAAGAAGCCGCTGGCATCGCCAACACAAAAGAACTTGGGGCGAGACAGCAATACCATTCGGTGCAGCGATTCAAAGACTATCCTGATTATCTGCAAATCTGGCCCGGACATGGCGCAGGCAGTGCCTGTGGGAAGGCACTTGGCGCAATCCCCTCGACCACACTTGGATACGAAAAGATGTTCAACCCCGCCTTTCAGCAGCCAACGGAAGATCAGTTTGCGATCTGGCTGCTCACTGATCAGCCGGAAGCGCCGCGCTACTTTGCCCAGATGAAGAAGGTGAACAAAGAAGGGGCGGCGCTGATCAAAACATTGAGAGAACCGCAGCCACTAAATCAACTGGCATTGGATAAGGTGCTAGAAGCTGGCGATCTGGTGGTTGATGTACGCCGTCTCAACGCTTTTGCTCGCGCACATGTTGCCGGAGCGATCAGTATCCCCGCTTCCAGCAATTCTTTCTCCACTTACGTTGGTTGGTTCGTAGACTATCAGCGTCCGCTGTACCTGATACTGGAGCCAGATGCGCTGATCCAGCCTCTGCTAGAAGCACTCTACGATATTGGCGTGGATAACGTCGGCGGTTATTTCAGCAGTGAGCTGATCGGCAAAGACGCGCAGACGTTGCGGACGATCTCGGTAGAGCAATTCGCAGAGCTGGCAGCAAAACCGGATACTCTGCTCCTCGATGTGCGTGGATCGGGTGAGTTTGCCGAGGTGCATTTGCCCAACGCCCGACATATTTTCTACGGCACACTGCCCCGTTATCTGGATCAACTGCCGCGCACGGGTACAATCGTTACCTATTGCGCCAGTGGCGTGCGTTCGCAGATCGCAGCAAGTGTGCTGCAGAAACACGGCTTCGATAACGTGGTGAATTTGAAGGCAACCACCGAACAGTGGTCGGCGCTGCTGCCCTCGCTGGCACAGGCGTGATCTAGTATCCTCCTGACAACAGAAAAGAGAACTGATGATCGATCTTAGCGGTGTGAAGATCGACCTCAACGTGCGCGTGCCGATGCGAGATGGTATTACACTCTCAGCGGATGTGTACCGTCCTGCCTCTGCCTCCGGTGATGGTCGCTACCCCACGATCTTGTTTCGGACTCCCTACAACAAAGTTAGCGAAGTAGTGATCGCCAATTGCTGCACGTGGGCGCGGGGAGGTTTTGCCGTCGTGTACATGGATGTGCGCGGACGTGGCGATTCGGATGGTGTGTTCGTGCCTTATCGCAGCGATGCGGTTGATGGCTACGACGCAATTGAATGGTGTGCCGCGCAGTCGTGGTCAAATGGCAACATCGGCACGTCCGGCGGATCGTATCTGGGGCGCATCCAAATGCTCACCGCCGTGCTGCGCCCGCCGCATCTCAAGGCGATGAGCGTCTCCGTCGCGCCATCCGATCCGTTCGTGGAGACGCCGACGGGCGTACCGAGTCCGATGCATCTATGCTGGCTGCATTATGTGAGCGGGCGAGTCGTACAGAATTTTGATATTGTGGATTGGGAGAAGGTCTATCAGCACGTCCCACTGATCACGATGGACGAAGCGGCAGGACGTGTTGTGACGTGGTGGCGAGAAGATCTTAAGCACACACAGTTCGATGACTACTGGGATGCCATGAGCTACCAGAACCGCTATAGCGAGATTGATGTGCCAATCTTGCATATCAGCGGCTGGTACGACGATGAGCAGATCGGTACGCCGCTGAACTTTATGGGCATGGTCAAGCAGGGACGCAGCGAACATACGCGGCGTAATCAGAAACTGCTTATGGGTCCGTGGGATCACGCGGTCAACAGCAAGAGCAAATTGGGCGAAGTCGATTTCGGCGCACAGGCGTTAATCGATCTGCGAGGTTATCAGCAGCGTTGGTTCAGGCGTTGGTTGAACGACGAGCAGAACCAGATCGACTCCGAGCCGCCGATAAGAATGTTCGTGATGGGATCGAATGTGTGGCGCGACGAATGCGAGTTCCCGCTGGAGCGTACGCAATGGACGCCGTACTATTTGCACAGTAGTGGCAGCGCCAACAGCCGTTATGGTGACGGCACTTTATCAGCAGAAGCGCCAGCAGAAGAAACAGTGGATCACTTCACTTACGATCCGGTGCGTCCGTTCCCCTTCCTGACCGCGCCGACCAGCTCACAGATCGGAGGACCCGACGATTACGCGGCGGTGGAGAATCGCGCAGATGTGCTAGTATACACCACGCTGCCATTGACGGAAGAGGTGGAAGTCAGCGGACCGATCAAAGTCAAGCTGTATGCCGCTAGTTCCGCACCGGATACGGACTTCACTGCCAAACTACTGGATGTCTGGGAGAACGGTTTCGCACAACGGCTGACCGATGGCATGGTGCGGGCACGCTTCCGCAAGGGGATGGATCAGCTGGAACTGATCACGCCGAATGAAATCTACGAGTACGAGATCGATTGCTGGTTCACTTCACAGGTGTTTAAGCGCGGGCACCGTATTCGCTTGGAGATTAACTCAAGCGCCTTCCCTAAGTATGATCGCAATCATAACACGGGCAATCCGCTAGGTACGGATACGGAGTTCCGCGTAGCGGAGCAGACGATCCATCACGACGCGGCACATCCATCTCATGTGCTGCTGCCGATCATTCCGTTGAGGGAGTCAAATTGAAGCCGTAGAGAGTAGACAAACGTAGATACAAAACGCAAAAGCGGTTGGAGGGATTCGACCTTTCAACCGCTTCCGCTTTCTGTCTTGGAGGACAAGAACTGGTTTTCGTACAGTGATAGCGGCTTAATCTAGCCGTTCTACTTCGGTCACGGAGCGCATACCGCCCGTTGAGCCTAAGAGAATGCGGATCACGTAGGTAATCACCGCAGCGGCGATGGTATACAGCGCCATCGCAATCAGTGCAGGTACATCAATAACGATGCTACCGAGCGTCAGATTGCCCGTGATCCCTGCGAAGGGAGCCACGAAGTTATTGGTCAGTGCGTATAGCCACGCCACGAAATCGCTGCTCGGATTGGCATTGATCGCCACGAAGATTACACGTACGAGCAGTAGCAGACAAACGATCCCTGCCAACAGCCAGATGATCTGGTTTACGCGCAGAACAATGGCGTCACGGGTAGAGAGACGATATTCCACCACCCGGCGCTGATAACCATCGTGCGGCGCTACACGCACTACTTCAATCTTTTCCTGTGCCATTGTATTGCTCCTTACCTTAGCACGCTCATCTTCCGCCAATTTGCGACGGGAGCGAATGCGCTATCCTAAAATGCGTCGTCCGAAGGCGACTACAGCAACGATGCCAAGAATGACCAGCCCGATCAGTACAACGATCAAGAATTGGGCGCTGCCAAACGCGAGGTTGGAGATACCGCCGAAGCCGAACAGCGCGGCGATCAGTCCGACACCCAGTAGCAAAAGGATCAGCTTCAACATTGTTTGGATTCCCTCTAGTGATGATTGATAGTTAAATGGTTTAGATTGAGTGCTTAAAAAATGCATTAGCTAATCAATGTTTTGTGCTTAGACGTAGACTGAGGGAGCGCGTTGAGTGCGCTCCCTAGTCTCATCCTGAAGCTGTACCGTCAGTCGTTAGACTGTTGGCGTCCGCCGACCAAAGATCAGCGAGGCGATGAACAGAACGACGAAGACGAAGAACAGCAATTGGGCGATACCCGCTGCCGTACCTGCGACACCAGTAAAACCGAAGAACGCAGCAACGAGAGCGATTACCAAGAACAACAATGCCCAACTCAACATGATGATCTTCCTTTCACTTCAACTCACAACGCCTTTGCTTGCTATCATTCATTTGCTTGCTGTGGCGTTGTTATGCACATAATTTACGGCAGAGTGAGTTGTGCAACATGGGCAGAGTGACGTTATTTTGGATAGGTCAGTTGGGTGATCTGAGGGTGGTCTATCTGCCTTAAGCAGAGCAGAAGGGAACAAGGAACTACTATGCAAATACTGGATCGGCTTTCCTCGCGCACAGGTGATCGCACGCAGCAGCATAATAGCGAAGTTGCCTTGGTATGCTTACAAAATCCACAACTACTGGCGGAGATCGCTGCCGGACTAAAACTGGCGGACGCGGAAGTAGTTGGCGACTGCGCCGAGGTGATGTGCAAAGTAGCGGAGCAGCAACCCAATCTGATGACGCCATATGCGGAATCGCTGTTCGCCCTGTTGAAGCATAATAAGACGCGAGTGCGTTGGGAAACGATGCACACAATTGGCTTGATCGCGCATACGATCCCGACGATCATGGCGCAGGAGTTAGCGAATTTAGCGCAGATCTTCCGCACCGACAGCAGCGTGATCGTGCGCGACTGGGTGATCGGGGCATATGGCGATTACGCGACGGTAAGTGCACAAGCAGCAGTAGCGGTATTTCCGCTGCTAGAAGAAGCATTGCCACTGTGGGAAGAAAAGCAAGCTG
Source organism: Anaerolineae bacterium (assembly GCA_019637555.1). Lineage (GTDB taxonomy): Bacteria > Chloroflexota > Anaerolineae > Aggregatilineales > UBA2796 > JAHBVK01. The sequence goes on along the minus strand of JAHBVK010000007.1, from coordinate 65,990 downwards.
GACGGGTGCTGCTGGCGTTAGTGCAAGTACAAAAGTCAGCGCCGCAACTGCGAGACGAGTGTCGGGCAATCGCGGCACGGTATGTAGAACATGGACGAGCAGTCGTCAAGCAGTCGGCGCGGACGCTGCTAAGGGCAATTGAGTCCCGTTAACTCTGTGGAGCGTATGGCTGGTGTAGTTCGACCGGCGCGGCTGCCGCAGAACGGCTGCGAGCGCGCAGATTAAGCAGTTCAACAAAAATCGAGAAGCCCATCGCAAAGTAGATGTAACCCTTCGGAATGTGGACTTCAAAGCCCTCAACGAGCAGGGTCAGTCCGATTAGGAGCAAAAAGCTGAGCGCTAGCATTTTGACCGTCGGATGCTGATTGACGAAGTTGCTGATCCGACCAGCTAGCAGCAGCATAACCGCTACTGCCGTGATCACCGCCGCAATCATGATGGCGATCTCGTTGACCATGCCCACCGCGGTGATCACCGAGTCAAGCGAAAAGACCACATCGAGTAGGAGTATCTGCGTGATCACTGCCGTGAACGAGGGGGCTACTTTGGCGCTGGCATGTCCAGTTTCCCCTTCCAGCCGTTCGTGAATCTCTCGCGTGGCTTTAGCGATCAGGAACAAACCACCGCCGATCATGACCAGATCGCGCCCCGAAATTTCTGCGCCGAGAATGTTGAACAGCGGCGTGGTGAGTCCGACGATCCATGAGAGTGTCAATAGTAAGAGGATGCGCGTTCCGAGCGCCAATAACAAGCCTACCTGCCGCGCACGCTGCTGCTGCTCGGCGGGTAATTTGCTGGCAAGAATAGAGATAAAGATGACGTTATCGATACCCAGCACAACTTCCATCAGCGCCAGAGTCAAAAAGCCAATCAGATTACTTGTCGTCAATAGTTGATCCATCGCAACCATCCCCCACGATTAGACGATAAAGGTGACGAGTTATCGTAATCGGCACAACGATAATTTTAGTAACCTGATTTTTAGGGTGGTTTGCAGAACTTACTAACAGTAGTCGAGCAGAGATAGTCCCGTCATTCGCGGATAGTGCGATCTTTCCAGCGGACACCAAGCCGGAAGACTGCTCGCGCCGTCGCCACCACCCCAACTAGCCAGAGAAAGATCGTACCGATAGGGTTAAGCAGAGCATAGTAGGCAGGAACACCGAAACGCCGCAGCCAGTTACTCAATCCCAGCGCGACTGCTAAAACGTTGAGGAGAGATAAGACTAGCAACCACGGTGCACTGATCACAGCGGCAATCAACGCGAGGGGTAGCAGGCAAGCGTTGCAGAAGATCAACAATGCCAAGGCGAAACCCGCCCATCCGCGATCTTTGGCAGCGGTGAAGGTAGTTTTAGTCATGCCCTGCCACAATGCTCTGCTGTCCCGATACATGCGGACGGAAGCCAGCGCCTCGCCGTTCGCCAGCGCGATTTTATAGCCTTGCCGACATAACCCGTCCGCCAACGCCACATCCTCCATCACCCGCCCGCGAACCGATCCGAAACCACCGCTATTCTGGTAAACCTGACGGCGGATCAAGATGAACTGCCCGTTAAACGTTGGGTGATCGGAAGGTAGGGCGGCGAATAAATTCTGATATGCCAGCGGCAGCACTATCCGTTCGGCAAAGGTGCCGCATTCTTGGTGCAGCAGCAGCGACAAAGCATCCAGCTTATGCTGCTCGGCGTAGGCGATGGCATTCCGCAGTGCGTTCGGTTGATGGTAAGTATCGGCGTCGGTGAACAGCAGCCAATCGGCATCGCTGCGCTGCGCTGCCTGATCGCACGCATTGCATTTTCCCGTCCAACCCGTGGGTGGCAAGCCGCGTAGAGGTAAGACCGATGCACCTACGTTCGCGGCAATCTCAGCAGTCGCATCACTAGAATCATCATCAACAATAGTGACGCTGAAACACGGATATTTTTGTGCAACCAAACTGCTGGCGCATCTGCCGATGTTTGCTGCTTCGTTGCGCGCAGGCACAATGATTGCGGCACTGCTGGTTGGTAGCTGCCCCTCTCGCGGCACTGACAAGCGGCGAAAGTAGCGATCCGCGCGGTCAGCGACCACGAGGTTGAGCAGTAACAATCCGAGCAGCAGCAGAGCAGGAATGATTTGCAGCAATGTTGGCATCATGGTCGATTGCGTGGATCAAAAGTAATTGGCTTGAATATGGCGATGTTCTGCTGCTAAAACGAACTTGTTATAAAGCTGTTTCACAACTTTCACACCAACGACAGCGGTAAGTGAGCATAATAAAGGGTGGCTTGGATTAGACTAAACTGGATGCGATCTGTCAATTCTCAATTTATCAATGATCCTTTGACCGTTCTACGGATCTAGCTCGAGCAACCTAATCATAGCGTAATGGGTAGATGAATGGTGATGCCAGCAGTACGGGTTCTGTATATTGAAGATAAGGTCGATAACCGGATGCTCGTCAAGCGTGTGCTAATGTTTGAGGACATTGAGGTGATCGAAGCCGCTGATGCTGATGCTGGAATCCAACTAGCGCAGCAAGAACATCCAGACTTGATCCTGATGGACATCAACATGCCGGGCAAAGATGGTTACACGGCGACCAACGACATTCGCCAGATCAAGGAGCTGGACAGCATACCGATCATCGCGCTGACGGCGAATGTGATGAAGGGCGATAAGGAGAAATCGTTGGACGCTGGCTGCGATGGTTATATCCCCAAACCGATTGATGTTGATCGATTTCCCATTGAAGTCATGAACTTCATCAAGAAGGGACGCAGGCGATGACGCAGGAGCTAGCAGAAACGACACCCGTGCCTGATCCTAATTCAGTATCTGAGATCGCCGCCTCTGCACCTGCAACATCACCACTTAATCGCCCTGATCCGGTAGTGCAAGACCTGTGTGCGCGACTGGTCGAAAATCAGCGCGTCGATCACGTTGCGGTGGCATTGCTAGGCAAAGGCGCATCCGCAACCATCATGGCAGAACACCCCAATTTCAACGTGCGAGGCATGACCATGATCCTGCCCGCCACCGTGATAGAGCATTTCAAGACGACTCGGCAACCCTACATCCTCGCCAACATCGCAGAAGCGGAACAACTTGGTTTCGATCAGGCGGCATTGCAGCGGCAGGGCATCCGGGAAACGGCGTTCTTACCGCTATTCGTGGACGAGGAATTGATCGGTGTAGCGGCGCTAGAAGTCTATCACGCGCTGCACACCTTCGATGCACAGGTGCTGCTGCTGGCAATGCCGACTGCTGATGCACTGGCGCAGAGCATCTACGTAGCGGAAAACCTAACAGCGCTTCAGCGAAAGGCAGCACAGCTTGAGATCGTTTCCTCGCTTGCTAGCCGAATCACCTCGACTTTTGATCGAGGTGCGATCTTTATGCTGGCACAGGAATATGCACGCAAGGTAATCGATGCTGATGTAGTGAGCATCGCATTGGTGCAACCGCGTGCGATCATGGTGGAGTTGTATATTCTTGCAGAGGATGGCAGCCCGACTCTGTTGGAAGTGCCGATTGATGCTTCTGGTATGGAGCGTCCGGCGCGGTTAGCGCTCTCAGAGGCTGAAGATGATGTCGCCCAGTATCCTAAGCTGATGGACTATCGTACGCTGGCGGATGCGGGCGTACATGCTACAGCATTCGTGCCGCTGCTAGTAGTGGATCCGAATCAGCGTAGTGGAGAGCGCAGCGTCGGTACGCTGAACGTTTCGCACAAAACGGTAGGCTACTATGCTCAAGCCGATCTCACAATGCTTGAACAAATCGCCCGACCCATCGCCATCGCCTTAGAAAATTCGCGGCTGTACAGTGAAGCCTCCCGCCGCGCTGACATTGAAGGCATGAGCAACCGACTCGGCAGTAATTTCCAAGAATATACTGACCTGAATACTCTGCTGATGACGACCACGCGCTATCTTGCTGAAGCGATTAATGCCCGCCGCGCACGAGTGCGGCTGAATATCCCTGATAGAGCCAGCGAGAGCAACGGCAATAGCAGCACGAACGGCAGCAGTAACGGTAACAACGGCACATTGAACAAGGCTCTGTAAGGCTATGAAGAACAGCCTGTTTTCGCGTATCTTTGCACTCACTCATTACCGCGATCCGCTGCTGCGGCGACGCGCTATCGGCACTTACGCGACCGCCTCGTTAGTCGTTGCGGCAGGTGTGCTGCTCTTAGCGCTGATGCCAATAGCTTTCGATGTGCTGAACATCTCGCAACGGTTGCTGTACATTGTCTTTGAAGCCATTCTTATCTTTTTCGGCGGTATGGCGATCTGGCTGACGGGGCGCGGAAGACAGGTGAACGCTGCTTACGTCCTGACCGTTAGCATAGTGGTAGCGACCTATGCCAGTGCCCTGATCCGTGTGATGGATGCCCGCGCGTTCCTAGCGATCACAATGGCATTGATCACGTTGAGCAGCTACTTGATCGGTGGTGCGATGCCATGGATGATCGCGCTGACTGCAGCCCCGTGGTTCGTGTTTACCTTCGCTACCTCGGATCAATTCGTGTCAGCGTCGTGGCTGTCGATCCTCGCCCTGTATTTGCCCGCGCTGCTGATTCATACAGTGTTGGCATATCTCAGTGGGCAAAGCTTACCGAGATTGGCACAGCAAGCCGCGGAAATCGCCGCCGAACGACGCATCCGCCTTTCGGAAGCTAGTACGCGGGTGAGTCAACGTCTACTGGCGGCGCGCTTGGATCAGGACGGTTTGGTGCGTGAGATCACTAAGGTGGTTAAGGAAACGTTTACCGATGTTGACTATGTGCAAATTTTCCTGACCGATGCCACCCGCGCCAATTTGCGGTTGGTCGCCAGTACCTATGAGGAAAACGAACTGCCAGAATTAACCTACGCTCCCGGCAGCTTGAGTCTGGTAGGACGTGCCAGCATCGGCAGCCAACCCGTGATCACGCGCGATACGGATATGGATACATCCGGCGAGCTGAGTTACATGCGTAGCGGATTCCTGCCTGCCACGCGAACGGAAGTTGCCGTACCGATGCGTCTTGGCAATGAGATCGTTGGTGTACTAGATCTGCACAGCAGCAATCCGACGGCGTTCCAGCCAGAAGATATCCGTATCTTTGAAACACTTGCCTATCAGGTAGCAGTAGCAGTTGATAATGCGCGCTTGTTTGGCGAAGCACAGCGGCAAGCGGAAGAAAACAAACATCTGTACGATCAGACCCGCAGCAACCTGCGCGAGATCGAACGACTGAACAGACAACTCACTGGTGCGGCGTGGTCGGAGTACCTATCGGCAGTTTCTAGCACACCTGCCTATACGGTTGATCTGGTGACAGGAATCGGCATTCCCGAAGCGGATTGGACGAGTGCGATGGCAGAAGCAACGCGCCGCAATCAACCAGTTGTACGTGAGTCCAGTGGTACAGGGCAGCCCAAAATCGTTAGTGTGCCGATCAGTGTGCGTGGACAGGTCATCGGTGCAATGGAGTTTGAACTGCCTGCCTACCAGCCCGTCTCGCTAGAGCAGTTGATCTTCTTGCAGCAATCAGTGGAAAGCTTAGGTTTGACGGCGGAGAACGCTCGCCTGTTTGAGGATACTCAACGCGCGGCTCACCGCGAGTCGCTAGTCAACGAGATCAGTACGCGGGTACAGTCGATGACAAGTGTGGATGCGGTGGTCGCGACAGCGGCGCAAACCCTGAGCGAATCGATCCGCGCCCGCCGCGTGGCTATACGCTTGGGCACGCCCGATAATCTGGATGAAACAGCGGAATTGGTGCGCTAATGCGATCTGTGAGCGCCAGTTGAAACGCGACTTGATAATCATAGCGAATTGGTCTTGAGGTAGCGATCATCATGCGTTCTGCCTTACGCAATGCGATAACCGAATTATTCGATCTGTTGTTAGCGCCCCGTTTCAACTATGCGGATCGCTATGAATTATTACTAGCGCGCGTAACCCTGTTGATCTGCCTGTTCATCTTCACCATTGGTACTTCACTGCTGGTGGGAGCGCTGACAGTGCCAACGGTTGCCGTCGTGACACCTGATCTACTGGTAAGCATCTTACTTGTGGTAGTTGCTGCGGTAGTAGCGGCACTGCTGGTACACAGCGGACAACTAAGCATCGGCGTCTGGATCGTTTACCTGATTTATTTGTTGGGAGCGGCGCGGGCGCTGGAAGCAGGCATCGGTACGGCGATGGCGTTGCTAATGGCACTGCCTACGATTTATGCAGGTATCGTGTGGCGCTGGCGTGGCGTAATCCTGACCGTGATCATCGAACTTGCATTGGTCGGGCGGGTGCTGGCATTGGTAGCACAGGGGCAGATACCCCCCTTTAATACCGCGATGATGACCAACTACAACTTCTCGGTACTGTTGGTCATCGGTACGCTCGGTGGCATCGCCTTACTAACGGGCGCATTCGCTTTTGAGGCGCAACGCATTCTGCAGTACAGCAACCGACTGCTGACACAACTTCGTGGTGTGCTGGACATCTCGCAAGTCACGGCGCGGATCACCGATCTCGATGAACTGCTGCCACGCTTAGTCAACTACGTACGGGATCGCTTCGGCATCTACCATGTGCAAATCTTTCTGGTGGATCGAGAGAGTCGTTTCGCCAATCTAGTTGCCAGTACGGGCGATGCCGGAAATTTGTTGTTGGATCGCGGGTACCGCTTGGCGGTTGCTTCACCCGCAGCCATCGGACAAGCGATCCGTTCAGGGCAACCTTTCCTCTCTACGGGTGAGGAAGATCGCACCGTCAGCGAGAGCGAAAGTACGCTGCGCTTTCCGCGACACGTCAATGAACTGCTGCCCGCCACCCGTTCCGAGCTGGTGCTGCCGCTGATCGTCGGCGATCAGGTGATCGGTGCGTTGGATCTGCAGAGCACACGCACGCGAACTTTCTCCCTGCGGGAGACGGACAGCTTGCGACTTCTCGCTACACAGATCGCACTGGCGATCTACCATGCACAGCAGTTCCAATCGCAATCCGATGCGTTGGATCAGACGCGGCACATGTACGAAGAAGCGGAGAAAACGCTGCGCGAAAGTCAGCAGATCAATCAGCGACTCACGGGTCAGGCGTGGAAGGATTATCTACGCCAGAACGTCTCCAGCGGCATCGGCTACACCTTTAGCGATGGTAAGCTGCATGCCGACACTTCATGGACACCAGCTTTAGAGCGGGTCAGCAACAGCGCCGAGCCAATCGTCTTCAGCGATAGCAACCGCCGTTTGGTTGCTGTACCAATCCAACTACGCGGACAGGTTATCGGTGCGATTGAAGTGGAATTGGAGCCAGCAAATAGCAGTATCGAGATCGCTGCCAATGAACTGGCGGAGATGACACAAGCAATCGCGCAGCGTCTCGCCGTCAGCGTGGATAACGCCCGCTTGTTCGAGCAGACTCAGGAACTAGCACAGCAGGAATTTGAATTGAACAGCATTTCCTCGCGGCTGCAGGGATATAACGACGTGCAGGAACTAGTCAAGGTGGCGCTGCATGAACTGAGTATAGCCTTGGATGCGGATCGCGCTGCAATTCGATTGGGGCAGCCGACTCAAGACAGCGGTAGTCAACCTGTGCGCAGACGCGAAAAATCCGGTACAGGCAGGCTCTCGCGTGATACAGCTAGAATGAGCACTATCAATCCGGAGACGCAATCATGAGAATGATCAGCCGCCTCTTACAATTTCTGTTTGGTGTACGCTACCCCTATGTTGATGCACTGTCGCGTGCTCGTGCCAGAGGCTTACTAGCGGCGGCATGGCTGTTCATTTTGCTGATCGGCACCAACTTTGTGTTGCAGTTCGCAGCGCCCAATACGCTGGCGCTAGACTCTCGATTAAATGACGTTACTGTACAGCAAACAGTGATCGCGATCATATTACTTGACTCGCTGTTCCTTGGTTTGTCACTGATCTGTATTTTCCTCGTCAAGATCGGAAGACTAAGCAGTGCGGCTCTTATTTTTACTTCACTGCTAATGGTGGCTGGTGCGCTGAACTATGTGATCATCGGATTGAACTCGTACATGATCATTGCCTTCAGCGCACCATTGATCGCAGCCGGTGTCTTCCTAGATCGGCGGACGCTAGCAGTATTCCTGTTACTGATCGTCGTACTATTACTGGGTTTGCATCTCTTGGATAGTGTGGGAGCACTGGTGAACCTGACACGCCGCACAGGCGGAGTTTTGTTCACAATCATACGCATCAGTGCGATTCTGGCACTGGACGCAGTAATGTTAATGGCGTTAATTGCAGGCGCAGAAGGCGTTCGCAGCAAGCTGACCTTGCGTAGTGACGAAGTACGCTCTTTAGGTCGCTTCACCCGCGCCATTCTCGGCGCTGATCGTCTGGAAACAGCGCTGACCGAGGCGGTAGAGACGATCCGTGAACAGCTTGGTTACTATCATGCGCAAATCTTCTTGATTGAAGAGCAGACAGGCTTAGTGCTGCTGCGCGCCGCCAGCGGCATGAACGAAGTACAAGTAATGGCTACCCGCAGGCGTATCGCTGTCGGTGACGCGCATCCGGTCAATGAGGTGCTGCGGACGGCTGAAGCGGTGCGTGTGGATATGAGCAGCCCCGAGGAACTTCGCGCGGAGTTTCTGCCAACCACTCGCAGCGAGGCATTAGTACCGCTGACTTACGGCAACACGGTCACGGGTGTGCTGGATGTTCACAGTGTCCAACCAGATGCCTTCACTGATGCTGATATCGAAGTGCTGCACATGATCGCTGCGGAATTGGCGCTGATGGTGCATAACGCGCGTCTCGTCGTCAAATTGCAGGAGAATAATCGCTTGCGTCTGGTGCTGGAAGAACAGTTACAGACTGGTGCGGCGGAACGTGAACGCCAGAGTCAAGTGCAGTCCGGCGAACGGGAACAAGAACGGCAAGAACAGCGGAGCATGGCACGTTTGCTGCAAGGACGCCTAGACCAGCAGGTCGGGTTTGATTGGCGTAACGGAATGTTGATCGCTAACAGTGAGACTAGCGATACGCAGGTGCAGGCGATGAAGGGAGTCGTGCCGGAAACACACGACGATGAAACCAGCGGCGAACATATAATGACCGTGCCAATCGTCTTGCGCAGCGTAGTGATCGGCGTAATGGAGTTTCGCAGCACACGTCCCGGCGGCTGGAGCAGTCGGCATGTCGACTTAGCGCGTGTGATCTCGCAGCGTCTAGCACTTACACTAGATAACCTTAACCTGTTCGAGCAAGCGCAAATCACCGCTAATCGCGAACAACTGGTCAGCCAGCTTTCGGCTCAATTGCAGACGCGCACAGATATTGATTCGTTGTTGGAATTAGCTACCGATCTGTTCCAGCGCACGCTGGGAGCGTCGCAGGCGAATATTCGTCTTGGCATCCCTGTAGAGAGCGCATTCAACAGCAGCAACGGTCATGGTAACAGCAACGGCAACGGAAGTAGCGCAGGAACACACGAATGAACATCTTTGCTCGGCTTGCTTCCATCCCTTTGAGAATAAAGATCGCGCTTCTGGCGGTGCTAGGAATCGCCGTGATGGTGCTGCTAGCTGTACGCGCTATCGCAGCTTACGATGCGTTGTCTCAACCAGCCGCCTCGGTAATCACCGAAGTGGTAGGCAAGGAACGATCGGCGCTGCTAACCGAAGTCGCCACCAGATTGACCGGTAATGTTCGCCGCGTCTCCAGTGATCCCAAGGTCGGTGAAAGTTTGGCGCAGGCGGCAGTCGGGCAGCGCAACGTTGATACGCTGGCAGCCGCGCTCGACACGATGCGCGCAGTTCTCAACCTTGATCCCGCGATCAAACATATCCACTTGACGACAGCAGATGGCAGCGTAATCCTCGCAGCTCCGGCAATCGATGATGTGAACGATGCGGATGCTCAGTGGTATCTCGATCTAAAGGTGAGACCAATTCAGGATAACAGCATATATATGGGACGTTTCCAATTGGAGGGGACGCCTACCTTCAATTTGGTAGCACAGGTGATCGCTGACTCCAAACTCGTTGGCTACGTGGTTGCTAATGTCGATCCAGCGGGACAATCCACAGCCGCAAGCGTATTCGACGCACTCGAAACCGTCAACTATTCTAATGGCTCAGTGGTGTTCTATCTGATAGACGCTAATGCCGGTAATACGGTGGACTCACCATTCGCGCCTGCGAGCAGCTCTGCCACCGATAGCGCATCTAGCGCTCAGGCATTGCTAACCCGCTTCTTCAGCAGTTTCTTCAGTCGTTCGGTACAGCTACCTAGCCCGCTGACGGGACAATCAACGTACTTGTACGCCGCAAACATCTCATCATTCAACAAATGGCTAGTGGCAGAAAGCCGCACGGTGCAACTTGCCGCGCCAACGGATTTCAGTCAATTTATCCTTCCTCAAGTTGGTATCGTGGCAGTAGGCATTGCGCTGTTGGCATTGTATCTGTTCTTCCTCGAAGTCTCGATTATCCGTCCAGCGAACGCCCTGAGGATGTTCGCCCGCCGTGTCGCGGAAGGACGCGACTTAGGCAAGGTACAGAATGTAGCGCAGAACGATGAAATTGGAGATATTGCGACCTCGCTGAACGTGATGTCCACACAGCTATTTCAGAATGTGCAGACGCTGCAAATCCAATTAGCAGAAAGTGTGCGCGACATCGAAGCAACGCGCGAGATCGGACAGATTATCTCCAGTATCCGCGATCTAGACTCGCTGCTGGGACGTGTAGTTGAACTGATACGTCAACGTTTTCCTCATATTTATCACGCGCAAGTTTTCCTCATTGATGATCGCGGTCAGTATGCGGAATTGCGCGTCGCCACTGGCGATCCACAGGATGCCAAACTGCGGGCACAACGCATCGCTGTTGGCAGTCGTGACCTGATCGGGCGGGTGACCGCCGAAGGACGCGCTCTCGCTGGATCGGAAGGTATGGTGATGCCGTTTGCTCATCTGCCAGAAACGCGCGCTGAGTTGGTGCTTCCGCTGCGTAGTAAAGCCGACATTATCGGTGCACTGGACTTGCACAGCCTACAGCCGGACGCCTTCGCAGAAGAAGATTTGCGCCTATTCCAGAGTGTCGCTGATCAGCTTGCTATCGCCATCGTCAACGCACAGTTGTTCGAGGAATCGCAGGCACGCCTACGTGAAATCGAGACATTGAACCGACAATTCCTCGGTGAGGCGTGGCGTACCTATACCAATGCACGGCGTCAGCGCATCGGCAGCGACGAGATGGAGCAGTGGTCGTCCTTGCAAAAACGCGCAGTGGAAAGTGGCGAACTGGTGGAAGAACTGAACAGCGACAATAACACAGTGACTATTGCCATACCGATCAAGCTGCGTGGTGTAGTGCTCGGCGCAGTGGAATGTGATATGCCACGCGAGTCCTATAATGAGAATGTTCAGTTGTTGGCGCTTGAACTGACCAACCGACTGGCAATCACCGCCGACAACGCACGACTATTCGAACGTACCGTCCGTGCTACCGAGCGCGAGGCGTTGATTAACGAAATTAGTAGTAAGTTGACGCAGCAGACCGAAGTTGCAGAGATCTTGCAGACGGCAGTGCGCGAATTAGGACAAGCGCTGCGCGTGCCACAGACCGCGATCCGCTTGACTGCACCAAGACGCATTAACTAAGTGACTACGTGTAGGTATGAGTAATTAGTTGGCAGGGATGACCGTAAGCAGAGTGATAACGGGTGAGGCAGACCGATGACGATGAACAGATCAAGACCGCCAGCACAAAAACCGCAACAAGGACTGTTCGCGTGGCTTAGAGATAGCTGGCGGAAATTATCGCTGCGCTGGAAACTGCTGCTGTTGGTTGCAGTTCCTGTCGCGCTGGCGGCGATGATCCTGAACCTGCTGTTGTTTGTGGCATCGCCGTTTGATGCCATTATCAACGTGAACACTACCGCAACCATGCTGACCCGTACTCAAGACATCCGCGACGAAGTGTATCGTCGCCTTGATGTCGCCTTAAACTCGATACAGGTTGCCGCCAATAGTCTGGAAGTAACTCGTGTGGCGGATGCTGTGCGTCAGGGCAATGCTGAAGCATATCTCGCCTCCTATAAAAATTCGGCAACGCGCTACCTAACCAGCGTAATCTCGGTCTCTGCCGTCAAATACGCCGATATGCGGTTGGTGGACAATACCGGACAGCAGCAGCTGTTTCTGCGGGCGCTGCCTACTGCCGATGGTAACATGGCGGTACTCTCTGACTCGACGATGAACTCTGAAGCCTCCACGAGTTTGTTCCAGTCGTCCGTCGGTTTAGACCCATCCGTGTTCAGTGTCGAAATTTCCTTACGCACTGTTACTACAGGAAATACCTCAACACAGGAACCGTTCCTTGAGATCGCGGTTCCCGTTTACGCGCAAGGCATGCATAGCGGGTTATTGATCAGCAGTTTTGCGGTAACGGACTTGCTGGGCAGTGCGTTCTCTTTACCAGAACAGAACCCGTTCTTATTCCGCGCTAGTTTGCTGTTAAGCAATGGGCAGATGGTGATCACGGGCGATCCGGCAGCAACCACCCCGGATCATCTCGCATGGTGGGGCAGCGCCACCATGAAGGCGTTTTCGTTAACACCTCTACAGGTCGTGCAGTTGAACAAGGAACGCAACCTGCACGAATTCGGTCAGAATTACTACTTTGCGGAGACGCTAGCACCACTGGTAGAGGGCAAGTTGCGTGGCGCAGATTGGTTGATCGTAGTCAGCAAACCAATCTCCGATCCTATTGTGACGCAGACATTGAACTACCGCGCGGCGCTGGCTGGTTTCTCCGTCGTCGCCGTGCTATTCATCGGGGCGTTCATCTACCTATTGGGACGGGGCTTGATCCGTCCGCTGGTCGATCTTGGCGCGTTTGCCCGACGGGTGGCTGGTGGTGATTTCAAGGCGCGTCTTTCCGTCAACAGTAAAGATGAGATCGGTCAAGTAGCTGAGACAATGAACGCGCTCGGCAGTCGTGTTGATAATCTGGTGACAACACTGGAAGATCAAGTGCGTTCACGTACGCGCAACCTCGAAATTGCGGCAGAAATCGCCCGCGATGCAGTGCAGCTACGCGACATTGACGATTTGTTGCAGCGTACCGTCAACGCTATCCGCGATCGCTTTAACTTCTACCACGCACAAGTGTTTTTGGTGGATGATGCGCGGGAGAACGCAGTATTGGTCACCAGCACAGGCGAAGTCGGCAAACTGCTGCTAGAACGCAAGCACAAGTTAGCGGTTGGCTCCGATTCTGTCGTTGGACAGGTGACGGAGAAGGGGCGCACCTTCGTCACGCTCGATACGGAGAGCAGCGAAATTCCACACCGCTTTAATCCGCTGCTGCCTAAAACTCGTTCCGAAATGGCGCTGCCACTACGTAGTGGTGATCAGGTCGTCGGCGCGTTAGACATTCAGAGCGAACAGCAAAATGCCTTTAACACTGACGACATCCAAATCTTTCAGGTGCTGGCAGACCAGATCGCTAGTGCGGTGCAAAATGCCCGCTTGTTCGCGGAAACCGAACGCCGCCTCGGACAAATCAACCGCTTGAACCGCCAGTTGACTGCACGTAGTTGGTCAGAGTTCATGACCACCCGCGATCCAGAGGCGCTGTATTACGAGTACGATCTAGTAGATACCAAGCGTGTTCAGGAACACGGCGGTGAGGAAAATGATAGTGCGCCCGCTGTATTACCGGGCGTGAGCGCCGAGATCAAAGTACGTGGTGAGACAGTGGGTGCGTTGACAGTTCAGCAAGATCCGCAGTCGCCACTGAGCGTGGATGATCAGGCGATTGTGCGCACGGTGGCGGAACGCGTGGCGCTGGCAATTGAAAACGCGCGTTTGGTGGCGAGGACGCAGGATGCTCTCTCCGAAGTGGAGCGTTTGTACTTTGCTACGCGATCACTGAGTGCTGCGAATACGTTGGAAGAACTCTATCGCATCCTCAAAGACCAGTTGATCGGTGAGGATTACATTGACACGTTAGCGATCCTCACCGCGCAGCCCGATTCTGTGCCCGATCCCGAATACTTCGAGGTTAGTTACTCATGGTCGCGCGGACGTGAAGCAGGCGGGTTGTTCGCTCACGGCAATTCGCTGCAACGCGAGTTCCTACCCACAGTCTGGCGCATTTCGCAGGGCAAGCCGCTGCGTGCTCCGGTGGTCGCGGCGCTGGAACCCGACCTAGATAACTATTCCGCATTGCGCGTCCACTATTTACGTGAAGGCTTGAGCAGTATTCTGGTCGTCCCGCTATCTACGGCGACACGCTGGTTCGGTCTACTGCTGATTCATAGCAAGCTAGAAAATGTATTTCTAGAGAACTTCCGCAAATTTGTTGCGGCACTTGGTGACCAGATGGCGGCGGCACTGGAAAATCGCACCCTGTTCTTTAGTGCTGAAACAGGACGTCAGACGCTGCAATCGGTGTTAACCTCGCTGCCCGCAGGCGTGTTGGTGGTCAACGAAAAGCGCGAAATTGTGTTGAGTAATGCGGCAGCACGGCGCTTACTGGGCATCGGTGAGCCGACTCCTTATCAGATTCTGCATACGATTAGCGGCACTCCCTACGCAGTCTCTGAACTACCACATATCCGCGCCCTGACAGCGGGCGAGGACGTCAGCGGCGAGGACGTAACCGTGATCGACTCGCACGGCTTCCGTACTGTACTCATCGCCAATGCCGTACCTGTGCGCGATAATGCTGGAAAAGTGATCAGTGCGGTTTCCGTGTTCCAGGACGTAACTGACCTTCGTGACCTCGAAGTGGTGCTGCAAGACAGCTTGCGCGAAACGACTACGCTGTACGAAGCCAGTCGCGCCATCGCCGCCGAGACGGAAATCAACGGCGTGATGGGAGTTCTGCTCACCCAATTGAATGATGCCGTGCGTCCGCGTTATCTATTCATGGTCTTGCGAGACAGCGCGAACGAAGTCGTTCAAGTGGTGCGCGGCGCAATCACAGAGGAGGGCATCGAACTAGTGACATTGGACGCAACAAGACTGCCCGTACCGCGCTGGACATTGCGAGATAACGAGCAAGCGAGTTACGAAGATGTGGCGCATCATCCAGAATTGCGTAGCGCACGCGAATTACGGGAGATGGACATCGCATCCTTTGTCACCTTCCCGCTGCAGGCACGTTTACGCACCGCTGGTTGGTTGATCGTCGCATTCGGTGGTCCGCGTTCCCTAGACTCTGAGGAACGACGCTTCATCAATACGTTAGCCGATCAAACAGCCGTTGCGGTAGAAAGCATCCGTCTGTCGCTGGAAACGCAGCAAGCGTTGGCTGAAACAACGCTGCTCTACGAAGCCAGTTACAACATCAATCGTGCTGACTCAATCCCCTCGGTGGTCAGCCTGCTGCGCGATCAATTGCGTTCATTCAATCCGACTCAGATCGACATCTTCCTGATTGACGCTAGCCGTAACAATTACGACGATTATCGGGTGAATTGGGCACTGCACTGGGATAATCAGGAAGGCAGCGTCGTAGACAGTGTAGCGATGGCAGGGGTTGAGCAGCAGCAGCAGTGGGAAACGCCCGCTATCATCGAAGCGGAATCTTATTACATCGAGAACCTGACCAATGTGACGGTGACGCGGCTGCAGCAAGCTCAATCCACACCCGGATGGGGCAGCTTCAGTGCACAAGCTTCTGTACCACTACAAGTTAAAGAACGCATCACCGGTCGGATCATCATCGGCTACGATAAGCCGCACAAGTTCAGCCGCTTGGAACGCCAATTCCTGACCGCACTCGCTGGTCAAGCCGCCATCGTGATAGACAACGTGGGCTTGGTGCAGCAGACGCAGGAATCGCTAGAAGAAACGGCAACGCTATACCAGTCGAGCCGCCAGATCGCAGACGCGCCCGATTTGAACAATGTATTGACAGCGATCATCGATCACGCCGCGCCGTCGTTCGTGCATCGCGCTCTGATGCTGCGTAATGTGGCGGGCGACTGGCGCTCCACCGATACGGCGCTGGAATTGGTCGCAGAGTGGGGGGCAAGTGTAAGCGCAGCCGCTACCGACAGCAAGCCTATCCTAGAGATCGACAATGAGGATGGAACCGACGAAGTGATGCAGGTACCTGCGCAACTAAATCCGCGTTACAACAAGCCGGATTATCCTCTCTGGTCACTGCTAGCCAACGAGGAAATGGTGTGGCTGCCCGATGTCGATGCTTACATGTCGAGCATGGATCCCTACATGGCAGATTACCTGAGAGAAGCTGGCGTACGTGGTCTGGTGATCTTGCCGCTACGCACCGCTGGTCGCACTATTGGTGCACTGGTACTGATGACCAACAGCCAGTGGGCGCAAAGCGAACGCGAGGTACGCTTGTTCTCCTCGCTAGCTGACCAGGTCGCAATTGCGGTTGAAAGCCGCACGCTGCTAGAACAGACGGATCGCCGCGCTCGACAGTTGCAGACCAGTGCACAAGTATCGCGTGCTGCCAACTCAATCCTCAATTTGGATGAGTTGTTCAACGTTACGGTTAACCTGATCAAAGACAGCTTCAATTACGATCACGTGCAAATTTTCCTTGTCAACGATGATGGCGATGACGCTCTGTTGGTGGCGTCAACCGGAGAGGCAGGCAAACAACTGCTGGCGATCCACCACCATCTGCCTGTTGGCTCCAAGTCGATCATTGGTCAGGTGACGGAAAATGGTGCGCCTACCGTCGTGCTGGATACGCAGGCACGTGACAGTGTTCACCGTCCGAATCCTTATCTGCCCAAGACGCGCTCAGAAATGGCGTTGCCACTGACTGCTCGTCAGCGCATCCTCGGCGCGCTGGACGTGCAAAGCAATAACGCTGGCACCTTCACTCAGGATGACATTAGCGTACTGGGTGTACTGGCTGACCAGATCGCCGTCGCTATCGACAACGCACGTCTCTTCGAAGTATCCAGCCGCCGTGCGGATGAAATGCGCTTCCTGTTCGATGCGACCCGCGCTGCCACTACCGCGATGGCACAAATGCCTCAAGAAGCTGGTGAATCAAATGATGCATTGAAGCGTGTTTCCGATCTGCTGATGGGTAACTTGCACGCGGATGCCGCGATGGTGCTGCTGCTGGATAATGAACAACAACAGCTTTTTGCCTATAACCAGCTTGCTCCAGAAACTAACCTGAATCTGGCGATGCGCTACGATGCAGGTGCCTCAGTATTCAAATTAGTGCTAGAAGGCAATCAGCCTGCGCTGATCAACGATGTGGTGCGGATGAGCCGTCAAGCACTGCCGGGGCTGCGCGAAACCCTGCCGGGTGTCGGTTCTGCGGTGTTCGTACCACTGGCAACGGCGGAGAAGGTGGTCGGTATCCTCGGCGCATTGAATGTAGAGCGCAACGGCTTTACTGAAGATTCCACGCGCTTGCTGCAAACACTCGCCCCGTCATTAGCGGCTATCATTCAGAACGCACAACTGCTCAGCGAAGTGCAGCGCGCCAACGCTCGCTTACGTGAATTAGATAAACTCAAGAGCCAATTCCTCGCCAACATGTCGCACGAGTTACGCACGCCGCTGAACTCGATCATTGGCTTCTCGCGCGTGATCCTGAAAGGCATCGACGGTCCACTGACCGACATGCAGACGCAGGACCTGAATACCATCCATGAAAGCGGTAAGCATCTGCTTGGCTTGGTGAACGACATCCTCGATCAGGCGAAGATCGAAGCGGGGAAGATGGAACTACAGTTCGCTTCCTTCAGCATCCTCGATCTGATCAAGGGCGTAATGTCCACCGCTTCAGGTCTGATCAAGGACAAGCCAGTCCGCATCCGTCAGGAACTGGATGCAACTATCGATCAGGTGTGGGGCGACGAATTCCGCACGCGCCAAGTGCTGCTCAACCTTGTCTCCAATGCCGCCAAATTCACCGCTAGCGGCTCGATCACCCTATCAGCCTTCCCTGTACAGTCCGATGAAGGTCGCCCGATGGTACAAATCTCGGTGACGGATACGGGTATTGGTATCCCCGAAGATAAGCTGGATGCTGTCTTTGAAGCTTTCCAGCAAGTGGAAAACAGTACGGCCCGACAGTACGAAGGTACAGGGTTGGGTCTCCCCATTGCTCAACGTTTGGTGCAGTTGCAGGGTGGCAAGATCTGGGTGCAAAGCGAACTAAATGTTGGCTCGACATTTAGTTTTACAGTGCCGATCAATTCGCCCGAACAAAGCGAAAATCCGGCGGAGGATGGCGGGGTGGGTGATTCTAGCGAAGCGTTAGATGCTGAAATCGCGGAACAGGTTTCGCAGGTGATCGAAGAAGCGGATGAACCTGCTACTCCACCGCACAAAATCGTGCTTGCCATCGATGACGAGGTTGGTATGATCAATTTGTACCGTCGCTACTTGATGCGCGGCGGCTACGAAGTGATCAGCGCACGCCCAGAAGAAGCAGAAGAGCTGTCGATCAACTATTCACCTCGCGTGATCCTGCTGGACGTGAACATGCCCAATCGATCCGGCTGGGAAGTGCTAACTGCCTTAAAGAAACGCGAGGAAACGGCGGACATCCCTGTCATCGTCTGTACCATCGAAGATGCCCGTGAGCAGGCACTTGAACTTGGTGCGGCGGAATATCTGATGAAAAGCATCGACGAGCAGACCCTAGTTGATGCAGTGCGGCGCGTCGAAGAAGCAGCGCAGACAAGTTAGTGAACGTTGGAGCTTTTCGCGGCAATGAATTGTCGGCATGATCCAATGACGTTCCACAAGCTTCAATATCAATTAAACAAAACGGCTGAGATAGTTTCCCCTCTCAGCCGTTTGTTGTAGCAATAACGCGTTAGCTAGATCAGGCGTGCGCGGTGCGGATAATGTCCTCGCGTTCAGTATCCTTTTCGGCTTCCTCTCGATCCTTGCGCTCATCACGCGGCAGTAGGATTTTGCCATCGACCACCTGTGGGGCTGCCTGTGTTTTCATCGGTTCGATCACAAACGCACGGAGTACCGTCACGATCATGCTGGCGACGGGGACGGCTAGCAAACCACCACTGACTCCACCGATAGCGAAGCCCGCAAATAGCGCCACAATAACCAGAATCGGGTTGAGATGAACACTGCGGGACATAGTGCGCGGCGTCAGATAGTGGTTTTCGACCTGCTGCACTAGCACAAAGCTAGCGAACGCTTTCACCGCATCACCCGGTGAAGTCAGCAGCGCCAACAGCACCGCCGAGAACGCGCCGATGTATCCACCGATGATCGGGATGCTGGTGGTGATACCGATGATGAATGCCAGCGTGGTAGCATTCGGTACATTGAAAATGCGCATCAGGATAAAGTTAGCCACGCCGACGAAGGTACAGACGAAAACGACACCACGTACATACGCGCCGAGCGATGTTTCCACTTCGGTGAATACCTGATCGATTTTGCCGCGTTCCTTGAGGGGAAAAAGCTGCAACAGGAAATCCAGCGCCTGATCACGGGAGGTGAGCCAGTAGACGCCCATCACCACCACGAGGATGAAATCGCCGAGCAGAGCGCCAAACTCGGTGATCAGGCTAGGGGCGGTTGCTTCAAATTGATCGACTGCGCTGGTTACGGCTGCCGTGATGCTCGCCGGATCAACACCCTGAATTTGAACACCAAAGCTTGTTTGTAACCACTGCTGTAACCACGATTGCGCATAAATGAAGCGAGCAGCCAGACCATTTTCGTTCTGCAGGTAGCTGATCAACTGCGTAATCACTGGAGGAAGAATGATGAAGCCTAAAGTGAACAAGCTGATAAACAGCAGGGTGTATACCAATAAAATCGATAGTCCGATTGGAATACGTCGTGAGAACCATAGCACAATAGGACGTAGTGACGAGGCGATAATCAGCGAGACCAAGAACACGACGAGGATACGAATACTCATGACGGCTATATAGGCGGCTGCCAATGTAGCGACGACCACGAGAGTGTTACGAAAGGTTTGTTGAGCAGTCACAGCAGCCTCCGAAATGAATGGTTGTATGTCTGAAACATAAAGAACGAGAGAAGCAATCCAATGTTGACTTCCCTCGTTAATCATTATTCGCTATACGTCATCAATGACCCATCAGCATACGCTTAACCAGCGTAAGCAACCGCTGCTTCATGTGAAACGGAATGCAGAATGTAGCCCATGCCTGCCACCGTCTCTAGCAGCCCACTATACTTCGCGCCTAACTTCTTACGAATGCGCCCAAAGTAAACATGTAGGTAGTGATTGGCATCCCAGTATTCACCACCCCAAACCTTGCCCAGCAATTCCTCATGCGTGCAGATGCGATCCGAACGATGCGCCAGTTCCGCCAGCAGCGAGAACTCGGTGCGGGTCAAGTGGATGTCACGTCCTTCGACAAAGGCGCGCTTAGCATCCAGATCAAGGGAAAATCCGCCAATGGCGATGCAATTGCTGGTAGAAGCCGTATCTCCGTACTTCTCACCACGACGGAAAGCTGCACGTACACGCGCCAACAATTCGTCATAGCGGCAGGAGCGCGGGATGAAGTCATCCGCGCCCGCATCCAGCAGACGTACGACTAACTCTGGTTCGTGCGCATCGCTCAGGATCAGGATTGGCTTGTGCCGCCATTCACCGATCCACCACAAGGCTTCTTCTAGATTCAACTTCAAGCACGGCAGGCATAAGATCAACAAATGATTGGTCTCAATACCTGCGGTATCCGTATCAGCTAACGGCGAGATCGCCCGGACATTAAAGCCCGCGTTATGAAGACGGGACTTCAGGATTTCTCTGTTCTTATCGTCGCTTTCCACGAGTAGAATTTTTCTGGTCATCATGGTAGGACACTCACATTTTCACTTTTCACTTCGCACTATATGCCTGATGATAAACGGGCGACCCTTTTGCCAAATCAACTACTCTTGCCATCTTGGAATAGGAAAGGTGTCCTATGTCTACATGCATGGTCTGGTGGATATGCCGATTGCCCATTGCCGTTATAGTTTGCAAGAATTGATTGCCTCCTGTTTCAGCATCATTAGAGCAATGGGCGTTAATGCAGCTACAGCCAGCAAAAAGATCCGCCGCGTTGATGCCTTCGACGCGGCTAATTTTGTTTGAAGGGCTGACCCGATGCGGGAACTTGACAGGAAGCGATCTACAATTATGAATGGCAAGCGCCAAATAGAACGTTGATCGATTTACCGGCTGATTGAGGTTAGGAACGGTAGCACTACGTGAATACAGAATCATCGTCGCCGCAAATCCTAAAGAGCATGGACGCACTGCGGAAATTAAGTAACGTCCATCCGCTAATCAAATATGTAGTTGCCGTACTGCTGTGCTTACCCGCACTCGCCTTGGCAAATTGGTATCAGGATTCGGTTGGTGGTGGCATATTCCTCTTCGGGTTGTTTGTAGTCGTACTAAGTGCATGGTACGGTAACAGCCGCTGTGGGATCGTGACGACAGTCGCCTATGCCCTCATGGCGGATATTTTCTTGTTAGAGCCACGCAACTCGCTTAGCTTTAGTCTTACGACCACGGACGCTGTGCATCTGACGCTGTTCATATCGCTTGGTTTGATCATTAGTTGGCTGCACGGACAGATCAAATATGGACAGCAACAGGTAGAAAGCAGAACGACGCAGTTAAATACCATCCTGCGTAATATCGTGGATGGCATCACGGTGCGCAGCGCGGATGGGAAAGCAATCTTTTACAACGAAACTGCCGCCAGATTAAGTGGTTATGCCACCCCTGAAGCTGCACTGAATACACCGCTAAGTAAAACGATGGCGCAGTTTGAACTGCGAGATCGTTACGGTAGTCCTCTGCCAATGGATCAATTACCGAATTTTCGCGCACTCAAAGAGAAGTCTCAATTTGAGTTGACTTATCAGCGTCTGTCGCTCAAGTCTAGTGAGAGTGTATGGATCAACCACAAAGCATCGCCCGTACTGAAACCTGATGGCGAGGTCGATTACGTCATCAACATCTTCCGCGATGTGACTACCGAACGAGAGCGCGAGAATGCGCTGCGCAATTTGAATGCCGAAATCCTTGAGCAGAATCAGCGCTACAAAGCGGTGTGGTCAAATATGCCGGGCATTGTCTGGGAAACACGGATGAACAATCAGGGAGTGCCAACTGCTGGCTTCATCTCTCCTTATCTGGAGAAAATGTTAGGCTATAGCGTTGCCGAATGGACGAGTAATCCAAGTTTAGCAGTAGAAACTCTGCATCCCGATGATCGAGATCGGGCGCTGCAAGAACTAGTGAATTTCAAAGATGGCGCGGATTCGCTGATGGTAGAATACCGTTCTATCGCCAAAGATGGTCGGGTGGTGCAGATGGAAACCTACGTTTCCATTGTGCGCGACTCCGCAGGAATTCCGCAGGCAGTTTACGGCGTGACACTGGATGTAACAGCACGCAAGCAAGCGGAGAGCGATCTGGAGCGCCAAACAGATGAACTACGCCGCTCGAACGAGGAATTGCAACGTTTTGCCTACGTCGCTTCGCACGACTTGCAAGAGCCGCTGCGTATGGTGACTAGCTATCTGCAATTGCTAGAACAGCGTTACAAATCACAGTTGGATCAGGATGCGCAGGACTTCATCGGTTACGCGGTAGATGGCTCCGCACGCATGAAAAGTCTGATCAATGATCTCCTAATGTATTCGCGTGTAGGTAGTCGTGCCCGCGCTTTTGAAAGCTTTCCGGCGCAGCGGGCAGCGGATCAAGCAATTCGCAATCTGGAAATGAGCATCAATGAAACTGGCGCTAAGGTCACTATCGGGGAATTGCCGGAGATAGTGGGAGACGAGCTTCAGTTTGTGCAGCTATTTCAGAACTTGGTGGGTAATGCCATCAAGTTTAGGAGCGACAAGACTCCCGAAATCAAGATCAGCGCAGAGCCGAAAGACAAAAACTGGTTGTTTGCGGTTCAAGATAACGGCATTGGTATGGAGTCGGAGTATCTCGGACGGATCTTTGTTATCTTTCAGCGGTTACATAACCGTGAACAATATGAGGGTACTGGAATAGGACTGGCAATTTGTAAGAAGATAGTTGAACGACATGGTGGTAACATCTGGGCTGACTCTCAAGTTGGTCAGGGCACTACGTTCTACTTTGAAATACCAATCCGATCAACAAGGAGCTAATCAAATGATAGAACCGTTCCACATACTATTGGTCGAAGACAATCCGGGCGATATTCGCCTGACACAAGAAGCATTAAAATCAAGCAAGCTGCACGCTCGTCTGAGTATCTGTCGGGATGGTGCAGAGGCGATTGCTTTCCTACAAGCACACGACGAACCGGGTGATCCCGAAAAACCCGATCTGATCCTGCTCGATCTCAACCTACCGCGTAAAAGCGGTCATGAAGTACTGGCGGAGATCAAGAGCAAAGAACTACTGCGCGTGATTCCGGTGGTGATTCTGACTACCTCCGACAACGAAGAGGACATCCTTCGCAGCTACAATCTGCATGCGAACTGCTACGTCACCAAACCGGTAGATATGAACCAGTTCTTGAAAATCGTGCAGCAGATCGAAGCTTTCTGGTTTGCCATCGTTAAGCTTCCGTGATCGACAAACAGGTAGCCACGAATGTCAGAGGTAGTGTATTGGTTGTGCTATGACTTCAACGCTAGATAGATATCAGGGCGGTAGTGTCAGCGATACTGGCATTATCCGTGTCCTGCTGATCGAAGATAATCCGGGCGACGCACAGCTTATCCGCATCTATCTGACCACGCCAAACAGTAATGAATTCCGTGTGCAGGCTGAATCTACACTCCATGCGGGTTTGAACAGCTTGCACAATGCGGATTTCGATGTTGTACTGTTGGATTTGTCGCTGCCGGATAGCTTTGGTTTCGACTCGATCCAGCGTTTGCGTAAGGAACAACCCAACATTCCAATTGTGGTGTTCACAGGACTGGATGATGAAGAAGCGGGTGTGCAAGCGGTTCAAGCAGGCGCACAAGACTACTTAATCAAGGGTAGTGTCGATACGACGCTGCTCAAACGTTCGCTACGGTATGCCATCGAGCGTTACCGCAGCGAGCAGGAGCTGCGACAAAGCCGCGAAGAATACCGTTCGCTGATTGTTGATGTTTTTAACAGTTCGACAGTGGGCGTGGTGATCCTCGATTCAATGTTCAAAGTGGTGTGGGTAAATGACGCCCTGTTGACCTATTTCGGTCTGCGGCGCGAAGATGTCGTCGGGCACGATAAGCGCGTATTAGTCATGGAAAAGCTGAAATGTCTATTTCAGGACGCTGATACCTACGAGAAGAATCTTCTCGACTCCTATGAAGCGCACAGCTATTCCACGCGATTCGAGTGCTTGGTGCTGCCCAAAGACGGAGTCGCGGAACGCTGGTTGGAGTACTGGAGTCAACCCGTCAGCTCTGGTTTGTACGCAGGCGGACGGATCGAGCACTACACCGACATCACGGCGCGTAAGAACGCTGAGCTGGCAGAACGCGAACAGCGCAACCTCAATGATGCGCTGCGCGACGCTGCCGCGCTGTTGACCAATACGCTCAACCTTGATGAAGTGCTGGATCGCATATTGGAGACGCTGGAACGCGCTGTCGTCTATAATAAGGCGGATATCATCTTGTTGGACGATAACGAAGCGTTCGTTGCCCGTAGTACCAGCCGCTATCTTGATGGTGCTGATGAGTCAGCGCAGCGTCTGTATCTGTTGGATCAGACACCGTTTCTACGGCAGATGCTGCAAGATCAGACGCATTTACTGAGCAACAATATCCATGAATCGCATCTCTGGGATGGGCTGCCGGAAGTAGCGCGCTTCGGCTCATATCTAGGCACGCCGATCATCGCGCAGAATCGCGTGATCGGATTCATTAGCATCTACAGCCAAAGTTTCAATCAGTACGATGAGATTGACATCGAACGGCTGCAAAGTTTCGCGGGTTACGCGGCTATTGCAATCCAGAATGCGCGCCTGTATCGTGCATCGCTGCAATTGGCAGCGTTTCAGGAACGACAGCGTTTGGCACGTGAGTTGCACGATTCGGTCAGTCAGACACTGTTCACCAGTAGTGTGATGAGCGAGTCAGCACTGCGGCAGTGGTCACTAAACCCTGAAAAGGCGCAGCGTCTGCTGACCGACGTACATCAACTTATCAAAGGGGCACTGGCGGAAATGCGTGTGCTGCTGCTGGAACTGCGCCCGCGTTCGCTGGAGCAAGCAAATCTGCGTTATCTGTTAGAGTTGCAGGCACAGGCGATTCAGGGTCGCAATTCCCTGAATATCCATTTGCAGATCGACGACCTACCCGAACTTCCTGCTGATGTGAAGGTCAGTTTGTACCGCATCACGCAAGAGGCACTGAACAACGTGGTCAAGCACTCGACGGCTACCAACGTCGATATTGCAGCGCAACTGCAAGGTGATGCAATCGTGCTGCGGATCACCGATGATGGACAGGGGTTTGACATCGAGCAGGTGCCCGGTTCTAGTCTTGGGCTTGGAATTATGCGGGAGCGTGCTGATACAATAAATGCATCGCTACAACTTGATAGCACCGTTGGTGAAGGGACTACCGTTACGGTTCGCTGGCAGCCGAATGCCAACGATGAATGATGGACGTGAAGAATGAGTAACGCTGAAAAGATCAAGGTCTTGATCATTGATGACCACAGTATCGTGCGCAAAGGCTTGGTCGCGCTGTTCGAGAATTTCGAAGATATCGCGGTAGTCGGTGATACAGGCGATGCACGGCAGTGTCTGGAAATCTGCGAACGCATCCAGCCGAACGTGGTACTGATGGATATGAAAATGCCCAACATGGATGGCGTCACCGCGACGCGGCTGATCCGCGAGAAGATGCCACAGATTCAAGTGGTAGCGCTGACCAGCTTCAACGAGGAAGATAACGTCCAGCAGGCGCTCAAAGCAGGCGCGATTGGCTACTTGCTCAAGAACGCCTCGATTGACGATATTGCTGAGGCAGTTCGCCGTGCCAGCAAAGGGCAAGGAACATTGACACCGGAAGCGGCACAGGCGTTGATCGCTTCTACTACCCGTCCGCCGGGACCGGGACACGACCTAACTGAACGTGAACGCGAAGTCTTGGCGCTGATGATTCAGGGACTCAACAATCGTGAGATAGCCGAGCATTTGGTAATCAGCAGTTCAACAGTCAAGAATCACGTCAGCAGCATCCTTGACAAACTGGATACTACCAGCCGCACACAAGCCGTCGCGCTGGCGGTGGAACTGAAGCTAGTGTGATTACTGTATGGGTTGACTTTGCGTAGTGGAGACGGTCTGGTGCGCTGTCATCTTCGCTTCATTTGCCTTTTTGACCTTGCCTGACAGCACATGCGTGAGTTCCGCGCCGAAGAACAAAATCTGCGCTGAATAGTAGACCCATGATAGCAAGATCACCAGTGATCCCGCCGCGCCATAGCTAGAACTAAGTGTGCTTCGCCCCAAATAAGCACCTAACAATAGGCGTCCGAGTGTGAATAAAATCGCTGTGATCAAAGCGCCGGGCAGAACTTCCCGCCACGTAATCCGGGCACCGGGTACGTACTTGAACAAGCCGCCGAAGATCAGCGTGGTGACCAGCAACGAAACAGCGAAGTTGACGATCTGTCCGAATGAGGCGAGGATGGACACCTGTTCGCTGATGTAGGTGCTAGTGGCGCTCAAGACCGCGCCAGCAATCAGCGATACCAGCATCATAAAGCCCACAATTAACACCATTGATATCGAGATTACTTGCTCGCGCAGCAGCTTGAGGATGCTTGCTAAAGTACTGGGTGGTGGCTCAGGGCGCACGTTCCAGATGATCTGCAACATGGATTTAATCTGACCAAAAACTCCTGCTGCGCCAAGCAGTAGCGTGATCACACCAACGACAGCAGCGAAAGTACCTGCTTCTGGTCTGCTAGCATTCTCAATCAAACTTTCGACTAGCTGCGCCCCTTCAACACCAACCAATTCCCCGATTTGATGTACCACACGCGCTCGCGCCGCGTCATGTCCCAACCCCAGTCCTACCATAGCAATCACGATTAGCACTAAGGGGGTTAATGAGAACGTTGTGTAAAAAGCGAGGGCGGCGGCGAGCTGCGGTGCGCGATCTGCGTTCCAGCATTCGATGGTTTGGCGGACGACGGAGAAAATACGGGCGATCTGCTGTTTCATGATGACTGCCCCGATGTTAAACGTGAGAGGGAATAAGTAAGTCGATAGTGCTTTGGAGAGACTAAAAAAGTCCTGAAAGCACGATAATGATGCCGATCATGACAAGCTGAACGAGCATTTAGGACTTTTTGAGTACAGCGGTTCGATACTCAAGATCGTAAGCTGTGATCATTGGTCGCAGGCTTACAAGACAGATTTACAGTATTGGTAACAGTAAAGAGGAGTATAGCAATGCAGACTAAATCACCCGTTTGGGACAAGATCGCAGGTGGATGGACGCAATTTCGCGGCGAAGTGCGCAAGCAGTGGGGCAAACTGACCGATGACGATCTGGAACAGATCAAGGGTCAGCGTGATATCCTTGCTGGCAAAATCCAGCAGGCTTACGGCGTCGCTAAGGAAGAAGCCAACCGTCAGATCGACGAGTGGACAGGCAATCTGAAGTACTAGCCCATAGTAGCAGTCTCGAACAGCTACTAGAAGACAGTGAAGGATAGAAAGGCATCCCGAAGCCAACCGGAGTCGGGATGCCTTCAGTTATTGAAAGATGCAGACATAACATTTTTTCGGAGGAGACGATGACTGCAACAAAAGTGAGTAACCAAGGTAGCGACGAATTGCAGCCAGTTGACATTATCGTGCAGCAGGTAGAGAAGGGTAATGAGCAACTTCTTCAGATGCTGCAAACACTGCTGCGACAGGTTGCTAATCGCAACTTCGTGATCCGCAATTATGAGGGCAACTCGGTACTGCAAGTGCCGCTTTCCACCGCGATCATCGGTGGTGTGGTATTGACTTCGGTGCTGAAACTTCGCAGCGTTTTATTATTGGCTTTGGGGGCAGCACTCGGGCGGGTTTACTTTAGCATCGAGCCATTCGCTGACAACGCCGAGAAGATGGATGTACTGCTAGAGGATGAGGATCAAGAGCAGGTGGTACGTTCCAGTGCTTCTCGGACGAGTGCTGCAAAGCGCAAGAGTGCTGCTAAAACAGCAACGAAATCAACGAAAAAGAGTTCCCCTTCTAGCAGTAACGGCAGCCGCTAATTATCTCGCCTCCATGTCGCCCGATGCGATATTTTCGCGTCGGGTGCTGACTATCCCCCACTTGACCTATTGCCGAACCAATCCCATTGCCTATCCTGAATTGCCTGACTCAGCCCATATAGGTACTGCCATCTTGCCATAAGATCACTACATCGCTCAGGGAAATACCATTGAGCAAGCAAGCAATGAGGGAGAAGGTCTTATGGTCGATAGAATGTACTACAGCCACGAAGCCGAACGTCGAGCATACGCCGAACGTCTTGCACTCGCCGCCATCGTCCTGATCACCGGACTGGGCATCGGCACTCTACTCGCGCTGCTCTTTGCGCCACAAAGTGGTGACAAGACGCGCAGGTCGATTGCTTCCAGCGCCGAGGATATACTGGACGAAGGTCGTAGCACGGGTACGCGGGTCGTAGAGGGCGTAGTTGATGGCGTTGATCGGATTCGTCGCACGATGGAGGAACGCGTTAAGCGCGCCTAAAGGCGTTAATTAGCGCGACTTGTAACATCCCCTTTTCCCCCGGACGGTGATAGCGATAACAGCTACACCGTCCGGTTGCTTTTCATTTAGCCCTGCAATAGTGATTGCGCGCCGTCGATCCATACTTCGGTGCCGCTGATATGGCTGGACGCATCTGAGGCGAGGAACAACGCCAGATCAGCCACTTGCTCCGCTTTACCACTCGCACCACCTGTCAGCGGGATCGCACCTTTGGGAAACTCGACCGGAGTCTTGACTTTCTTCAAGTCCTTTTGCTCAGTATTGTCGTCAATACTGGTTTCAATTGCACCGGGGCAGATCACGTTGACGCGCACGCGTGAAGGTGCTAGTTCCAGCGCGATCATTTTGGCAAAAGCTACCTGACCTGCTTTGGAGGTAGCATACGCCGACGCACCGGTATTGCTAAACATGCGCGTACCGTTTACTGACGAGACGATGATCACCGATCCCCCCGCTCTTTTGAGATGCGGCAGCGCATATTTGACAGTCAGAAATGTGCCCTTGAGATTGATATTAAGCGTCTCGTCCCAATCATCAGGTGATAATTGCTCCAGTGGTGCCCATAGACCATTGATTCCGGCGTTTGCCATCACCGTTGTGATTGTGCCTAAGACTTCCCCGGCACGTTCAACTGCTGCTTCCATATCAGACGGACGGGAGACATCCGCTTTGATCGCCAATGCCTGCCCGCCTGACTTGCGGATCGTTGCCGCAACTTTTTCCATCGGCGCAAGGGTACGCCCCACCAGCGCTACTTTTGCCCCCGCCTGCGCAAACTTGATCGCTGTCGCTTTTCCAATACCTTCGCCTGCGCCAGTGACCAGCGCTACACGATCCGCTAAAGCTAATTCCATCCTTGTACTCCCTACTAGATGCGTCCTAGCGCTTTATCACGCGCGAACTGAATGATCTGGCTAAGCTCGCCCCAATCGCCATGCGGACGACCCGCCCAGTCAGCACGAATCTCGTCCTCAATCTCCGACCATGCTTGATCGCGGTAACGCTCATCGTTAGCGAGGTTATAGCCGTACATATACCCTGCCGAGAAGTCCGGAAACTTGTAGCCCTGTTTGGGGAATGTTTCAGCAAAGTGCTGCTGATACACAGGAACGATCTCGGTGAACGGTGGCACACCGGGAAATTTGCCGGAACGTGAGGCGTTATCAGGTTTGGTTTGCTCATCTTCATCTACCTGCGATAGCGCAGGTTGCCAACCTTCCGACTGCCATTGCTGGGCACGCTTGCGCACATCAGTGCCATTGTGCTGCTGAAGCAAGTTGTGCAAATGCTCAGCATCGGCAGCACTAGCATCTACAAAGAGTAATGCACCGCCGCGCCGTACACCCTCTGTGTAATATGCTTGAGTTTCCTCATCTGCCTGCTGCCATTTTAGCCGAGCGCCGATATATCCTCCGGCAACACTGCCAGCCACGCCTCCAGCAAAAGCGCTGAACAGCGGTCCGAATGCCAGTACCGCACCAACACCGGGTAGAGCCGCTGCTGCCAACAAACTGAGCAGCGATCCTGCTGCGCCGCCGATTACAGAACCAGCCGCCACGCCGCTGCCTGTACTGCCTTTTTCGGTGGTGGCTTCCTCAGGGCGTTCGCGGATCGCTTTCATAGCGTCTTGCGAAGCGATGAAACTGATCTGATCACGGGGTATACCCGCATCTAACAGCGCCTGCACCGCAGACCAGCCATCGCTGACTCGATCAAAGTAGGCGCTGACGGTTTTTGCCTTTGTTGGGTCTACATTACTGCTTGTTTTTGCCGTCATGTTCACATCTCTCCACTTTTCATACAGCTACAGCTATGTTCTTTACATGATCGTTACCGTGCTAGCCGGGCGTGATTTCATCCGTCGGATCGTAGGAGTCGTCCGGCTTGTTGATTGGTTTTGCCGTCGGCTTGGCTGCCGATTCATCTGTCAGCTCTTCGAGTTCCTCAATTGGTGGGCGGCTTTGCTGGGTCGGCTCGACATCGGTTTCCAGCGCACCCTTCTTTTTCAATGCATCCTTATTGTCTGGTTGGGATGTTTTTCCTTGCTGTTGTGTGTGAGTCATCTTGAATTCTCCGTTGTTAAAACCACACTGCTGCTTGAAGTGTCAGTGTCGGACGCTAAAAAAGTCCTGAATGGTGGCATTTAGGACTTTTTGATCGAAATGTAGCGTTACTTGCTATGAATGACTGTTAGGAAACTTGCCTGATGAATGCCATGACCGAGCAACAGCAACCAGAACAACCAGTTCCGATTAAACGACACTTCGAACTTTACCCGATTCAGATGATCGGTATTCCTATCATGCTGCTGGTAGTTCTGCTTGCATGTTTTGGTGTGCTCACCAGTGCCCAAACGGAGGTAGTCGCAGCCTCATCAACTTTTAGGGTAAAGCTGACTTACCCAGAACGAACTCGTTACGGTTCTGAGGCGGATTTTGTGGTTGCAGTGGAAAACCTAACAGAACAACCATTAGCGCTGGTCACGGTGCGGATTGACAGTTCTTATGTAGATGCGTTCGAAATACGCCATATCGCGCCCCAGCAATTGCAGTTTAGTGCTGGCGGGTTGGAACTACTATTTGCTGACATTCCGCCATCCGAAACGCGTATGATTCAGCTTGAGTTGCAGGGGGAGTATATCGGCGATGTCAGCAGTACTATCTCGGCGTTCTCATCGGATAGTGGCAGCGCCCAAACGACTATTCATACCCTAATACTACCTTGATCCGAAGTTGTGAACATGCGCGAGGCTGAAACTAACCATGAATCCGGTACTTCGAATAGTAGTTGTCTACGTTCTGATACTCGTATCTATGCGGATTCTGGGCAAACGCGATTTCGGCGAATTATCTCCTTTCGATCTGGTCACGCTGCTACTTATCCCCGAAATCGTATCATCATTCCTAAATCAGCAAGACACCTCACTGACCAATGCGGTCGTCGGCGTTACCACGCTGCTCATGATGGTTTTTGCAACCTCTATCATTTCGCAGCTTAACAAACGTGCCGAGAATCTGATTACGGGTGTACCTACGGTGCTGGTGCAGCGCGGACGCTTTTTGGAGAAGAATATGAACAAAGAACGCGTCACACCTGAGGAAATCTTCGCTGAGATGCACAACAATGGCATTGAGAGTTTGGAGCAGGTGAAGTGGGCGATCCTCGAATCCGATGGCAAGATCGCCATTATCGCGCAAGATTAGGATCCGCCGATAGCACCGTTACTAAGCCAATTAACTCAAACATCACCGATGCCTGACATGATGAGAGGCACAGCAGTGAATTCGCCGTGCCTCTCACCATGCTCTCTTAAACTTGCTGTCGCGGTTTTATCCCTTGACCGCAGTGTAGGTGGCACTTTCCATAAAGAATCGCTGGAAAATGAAAAAGATGATCGCCATCGGCAGCGTGGTAATCACTGCTCCCGCCAGCAGCAAGTCCCATTCTAACGCCTGACCGGTCGATCCGCGTAAAAACGCTAATCCTAAGGGCAAGGTCCATAGTTCTTTGTTGCTGCCAACGGAAACTAACGGTCCAGTGAAGTCATTCCATGCGCCCTGAAAACTGAAGATAGCCAGCGCCGTCAGTGCAGGGATGGCAATCGGCAGGATGACCACGAAAAACATGCGGATGCGACTTGCACCATCAATCGCCGCCGCTTCTTCAATATCTGCTGGAATACTTTCGAAAAACTGGCGCATCAAGAAGACACCAAACGCACCCGCCAACACCGGGATGATCAAGCCGCCGTAGGTATCTACCAGCCCAATCTGTTTGAGGATCAGGAAGCGCGGGATCAGCAACACGATACCGGGAACCATCAGTGTGCCGACCAATGCGGCGAAAGCGAGGCTACGTCCGGGAAATTTGATTCGTGACAGTGCATAACCCGCCATACTGCAAAAGAATACATTGCCGATAGTCACGGCGGCAGCAAAGATGAAACTGTTGAGAGTCCAGCGCGGGAAGTCGCGTTGGAACACCCGCTGATAGCCTGTCGCCGGATAGCCCGTCGCTGGATCAGCCAGCAGTGATTGCGGATTAGCGGCGATGTCTTGCGGCGCTTTCAACGAATTGGCGAGCGCATAGATGAAGGGCAAGAGCATCGCCAGCGCGAACAGGATGATCACCGTATAGGTGAATATTACGTTCAGTGGGCGCGTGAACTTGGATAGCGAGGAAGCGCTGGCGCTTGCCGCTGGTTTGCTGATCATTTCAACTGCCATGATTACACCACCTCGCCTTAATTGATGCTTTTGTTTTGCCCTGTAAGCCGACGCTGAAGCAGATTAAAGACCAGAATGATCACGAATAAGACGAATGCTGTAGCGGCACCGAGTCCCGCCTGTGAGTCTTTGAACGCATTGCGGTACACAATCCAGGCAATTGTGGTGGTGGTTCCAGCGGGCTGCCCTTGTGAGATCACATAAATCTGATCAAAGACCTGAAATGTGCCGATCAAGCCAAGCGTAACCACGAAGAACGTGGTCGGGCGCAGCATCGGCACCGTGATATGACGAAACTGCTGCCAGCGCGTTGCGCCATCGACAGCCGCTGCCTCGTACAACTGTCCAGGAATATCTTGCAGCGCCGCTAAAAAGATCAACATCATCGTGCCGGAAGTGGTCCAAATCGCCAGCACCATGATCGCCGTCAACGTCACGCTAGGACCGCTGATCCACTGCCAGATGGTTTGCCCCAGCACTTCCGTTTTCATCCAGTCGGGAATGGTGCGGATATTTAGCCCGAAGAATCCAAGAAAGTTATGGATCAACCCATTCAGGTCATTAAGCCAGACAACGGGCGTATATTTGATACCCACTAGACTGGATAGTCCCGTAATGCCGCGATTGATCAGCCCATCTCTGTTGAACAACCATAGAAAGATCAAGCCGATCACGATAGATGAAGTTATCGAAGGGAAGTAGAACGCTGTGCGGAAGAACCCGCGTCCTTTGAGGAACTTCTGATTGACGATAATCGCCAATAGCAGCGCGATTACAGTTTGCGTCGGTACGACACCGATCACGTAGTAGACCGTATTCTTGATCGACCGGAAGAACTCATCACGCACAGTCGTGTCATCAACAAGAAGCTGCTGATAATTATAAAAGCCAACGTTATTGGCTTCCTGCGGTGGCTGCAATCCTGTCCAGTCGGTGAAGCTGATGAAGAAAGCGTAGATCATCGGGATAAATACGAAGACTAGTACGACCAGCAGCGCCGGAGTAACGAATGCATAGCCCGCCAGCCACTCCTGTCCGGTCTTTCCAATTAACGCTTTCTTTTCAACTGCGGTTTCTGTTGGGGTCGCCGTACTGACAGCCATGACGATCCTCCGATGTGTGTGCCGCGCCCTGACCAATAATCTCAAATAAGCAGCAATGTGGATTAGTTAGAATGTAGCAGTTTTATCTTGCCTCGACATCAATCCGGGCAACATGTTGGTTGCACCGGACTGATGCCGATAGCTCGTGTTAACTCATGTTCACGTTAGCGGAACATCATTTCTTCGCGATTACGTCGTTACCCGTCTTTTCGATCTCTGCTAGAGCATCTTCCGGTGTCTGCTGACCAGCAAAGACCAGCGAGAGCTGCTCAGAAATCTTGTCGTTCACAGCGCCCCAACCGGGGATGAACTGCCACTTGTGAGCGTAGGCAGCACCATCGGAGAACGCCTTCAGATCAGGGAACTTGGACAGCCAGCCTTCGGTTAGGCTCTGACGTGTGGGCATCGCCAAACCGAGATCAGTCCACGCCTTCATGCCTTCAGCGCCGGTCAGGTAGTCGATCAGCTTGAGCGCCTGCTCAGGGTTCTTGCTGCTGGGGGCGGTGCCGTAACAAACGGTAAATGCCAGCGTTGCCTTTTCCTTACCCGCAGGCAGTTCCGTCACTTGGAACTTGAGATCGGGGAAGGTCGAGGTCAAATACGGGTAAATCCAGTTGCCTTCAAACGCCATAGCAGCCTTGCCCTGACCGAAGGCTTCACCGGGCCAACCAGCACCCAGATCAGCGGGGGTCTTGGCATAACCGTTCAGGTACAGATCGGTGTAGAACTTCATCGCCTCTAGACCTTCGGGGCTGTTGATGGTCATCTTGGTAAAGCCATCATCAGCTACCGTGCCACCAGCCTGATACAGGAATGCCAGCCAGCGAGCGGGGTCAGTCGGCAGTACGATACCAGCCACCGTGTCGGTGGTCAGCGCCTTCGCAGCCGCAGCGAGTTCTTCCCACGTCGTGGGGGCTTCTAAACCAGCCGCCGTGAACATGTCGGTGTTGATTTGTAGTGCCAACGCGGAGAAGTCCTTCGGCGGGCAGTAGAACTGACCATCATAGGTGAAGGCATCCTTCAGCGCGGGGTAGAAGTCCTCAGCGTCCGTCAGCTTGTCGCCGATGGGCAGAAGTTGACCCGCCTTGACCAGATCAGGCAGACGGTTGGAGTCTACGTAGAAGACATCAGGCGGATTGCTGCTGGCGAGGTCTTTTGCCAGCGTGGTGTCGTAATCCGGCACCTGATTGAGCGTCACTTCAATTGAACCTTTGTTGGCTTCATTGAAGGTATCCACAATCTGTTGAAGCAGCGTGTTTTCCGAATCGCTGGAAGCCCAACCCGTTAGTGTCAGTTTAACGGGATCCTGCGCGCGCACGACGGGAGCGAACGACATCGCCACCAACGCTACAACTAAAGTTAGGACGAGAATACGTATAGTTTTCATTATCGGCTCACCTTTTCACTGAGGTCGAAACGTTTAAATAGACAACGCTGAGGGATAAATCGCTGGATTCCTGTTGACCAGCTAACCGCTGAGGTCATCACCTCCTTAGATCGTGAGAGCAGGACGCTTGTTCATGGTGGGGAAACGAAAACGCCTGCCTACACGCTTGAGGGAGCGCGTCTGACAGGCATTCGAGACACAAGTGATTTCGATACCAGCAAAAATAATCATAGCCATGATGATTAAGACACTAACTTAAACGTTTAATATGATTCAAGTTTAGGAAGGATTTGGTGAATTGTCAAGAATTTGGCGAAAGAAGGGGAAAGGTGATGTCGTAAGCGTTAGTTGAAACTTTCGCGCACCCACTGAAGTGGATCGACTGAGACACCGTAGATGTACAGCTCCCAATGCAGATGTGCACCCGTGACACGCCCCGTGCTACCGACTGTACCGATGGTCTGCCCTTGATCGACGTGATCGCCAACTTTGACGTAGACTTCGGATTGATGCCAGTAGCCAGTATAAACACCCCAACCATGATCGATGATTACTGCGTTGCCGCGCACATTCAAAGGCTCGGCGAGGACTACGATCCCCGCTGCCGGCGCGACAATTGGTGAACCGGGTGAAGCGGCAAAATCCGTACCTGTGTGGACGAAGCTGTAGTCACTGCCATTATAGGATCGGCGTGTGCCGAACTGGGAAGTAACCGCCGCAGAACAGGGTAAGCCCATCGGTCCGGCGAAATAACGCTGTGGTGTGAACTTGGTCACGATCTGTAGAATGCGATCCAGTTCCGGCTGCGTGATCGCCGGATCAATCAGATCACCTAGTTCCGGCGCAAGAATCAAATCTTCGTAGGGGTAGCCACCATCTCGCACTTCCACGAACCGCGTAATCGAATAGCGCTGATTCGCCGCGTCGGTAGCATCTAGCGTGATCGGATAGACGCCTGCTTTGGCAAGCGAATCAATGCCGAAAACAACTGCGTGACTGGTCCGTGCCAGATCGGTAATCACGACGAGCGGACGTCCCATGAAAGTACCCGTCATCGTCACGGGAATCTCGGTGGTTAGCCGCAGCATGATCGTCTTGCCCTGTTCAGCGTATCCGGGAGTGAGCGTAAAATTGGAAAACGGCTCCGGCAGATCAATCAGCGCGGGCGCAGTACCAGTGCCGGGAATAACTAGCTTTTGCCCGACCATTAGGATCGCCGACGGTGTCAGTTCGTTTGCCTTGAAAATCGCTTGCGTGGTCACGCCGTACTGCGCCGCAATGCGAAAAAGCGTATCCCTCGCCGTCACAGTATGCAGCCAGCCATTTCCAATCCGCTGCGCGTCTGTCGAGCCTTCCTGTACCGTGACCGCTTGCCCAACGTAAGCCATATGCGGATTGAGCATATTGTTGCGGCGGGCGAGATCATCAACCGTAGTGGCGAAGCGTAGAGACAAACTTAACAGGGTATCAGCAGGCTGAATCACGTACTGCGTGGGTACACCGGGATCACCCGTCGTGGCATTGGGGATAAGCAGCCGTTGACCAATCGCCAGCGTGGTCACATCGGTGATCCCATTGGCGGCAATGATCGCTTCTACCGTTGTGCCATACTGCTGGGCGATCCCGTACAGCGTATCGCCGCGCTGCACTACGTGAATCGTGGTTTTGCCCTGCTGCGGATCGCCTTGCGCGAACGCGGTTGGCGACGGAGCTGTGCAACAAGAAATTATCAGGGCGAGCAGGAAGATTGCGCGTCTAAACATCACCGATGACAGGTCTAGGCTTCAAAACTTAACCTGTCACCAATAGTAACACGATCAAGCAGGGAGGGGCGTGCTTCAATGACATACTGGGCAGGAGTACGGGAAGCGTAGGCGGGACGCCACGGTTTTGCCAGCGTCTTATCAACTACGCGTCCGTCCTTATCCAGCCAGATTGTAGCGATGGAGAACGCCATAAAGAGCATATGGATACTGGTGTCCATGCGGCTCTCACGCCCGTAGACGAACAGCAGCCCTTCGTCTTCTGGCAGACTGCGGCGGAACATCAGCCCGCGCAGGCGACACCAGTAACTGGAACACCAGCGGAGACGGGGTAGCAGCACTACCCCCGTCTTCACGTTGCGTAAAGCGCGGTACTCACTCACGGGATGCGCAGTACCTGTCCGCTGTAGATCAAATTGGGGTTGGCGATGCCGTTCAAGCGCATGATCGCGTCGACGCTCACGCCGAAGCGCGCCGCTACACGATAGAGCGTGTCTCCCGGCTGTACCACGTAAGTCTGCGAGTATGGCGCGGGCTGCGTCGGCACAATGGTTGGTGCGGCGGTTCCGCCCGGATAGTTGTTGCCGGGTCCGGGGACTGCCAGCACCTGTCCGATCACGATACGCTGCGGATTTAGGATGCCGTTAAGCGCTGCCAGTGTTTGCACCGTCACGCGATAGCGCCGCGCAATGGCTTCAAAGTTATCGCCCGGCTGCACGATATATGTGCCGATGCCATTCACCGTCGGTCCGGTTAGCGGAATCACGTCCACTGGTGCGGTTGGCGATCCGATTGGGGCAGGCGGCAGTGTTGGTGCTGGTGCTCCACCGACAGGGGAGGGCGTCAACGTGACAATGATAAACGGTGTCCACGTCGGAATCGGCGTCGGCTGACCATCAGGCAATTTAGCGACAGGCACGATCAACTGCTGACCAACGAGGATCAACCCCGAATTGTTCAAACCGTTAGCAGCAACAATAGCGTCAACCGTGCTGCCGAAGCGGCTGGCAATGCCGATCACTGTATCACCGGGCTGCACCGTATAGAGGATGCGTTCTGGTAAATTGGGCGGGATCGTTGGGAAAACCGAGAGCGTCGGTGTGGCAGCACCCGGAATGACCGTTGTGGGAGTAGCTGTTCCCGGCGGCAATGTAGCGATTGGCGTAATGCTAGCAGCAATCGGCGTATTGGTCGGTCCCGCTGGGAGCGTTCCCTCGCGGGTTGGTACACCCGGCTCCAGAGTCTTAGTTGGCGTCAGGGTAGAAGACGGCGTTTGTGTGACCACAGGCGGCAAAGTCGATGTAGCCGCAACGCCAGTTGATGTGGGCGTGAACGTCGGTAGCACCACCTGAGTATTAGTAGCGGTTGCCGCTACAACTGTGGTGGAGGTCGCCGTTGCTGCACCCGCCGAGACGACGACTAATTCGGCATCGTCGATGAACACATGGTTGTGCTGCACTGGATCGGGTAAGGTGACTTTGACGAACACCGTAACGAAGCTACCAGACGCATTCGCCTCAACGCTCAACTGACGGAATTCGTCATAGACATCGTTCACAGAATTCCAGACGACAGTGCTGCTCTCGCCGTTGGTGCCGCCCGTTGGATCGATACCAACTTCTAGCACCGCACGACTGGGCTGTTCGCTCTGCGCGGGATCATCAAGGCTGGTAGACCAGACATTGATGTAGATGCTGAAGCGCACCCGCGCGTTAGCGGTGACTTGTACGCGCTGGAATACGCCGCCGGAGAAGGAGGCGAAGAACTCGAAAAATTCCTGAGCAGCGGGTTGTGTGCGAATCCTACCCTGATCCTGTGCAGCCCGATACTGTGGTGGCAGGAGGAATCCGGGATCGGTGGCTTTGCGCGCGACGTTCCACGCTGACCAGTTTGGCGCAACGCGGCGAGTGCTATCGCCATTGAATGGCGCATAGTCGCCATCGAAACCGGGATTTTGGAGCAAGTTGGTGGCTTGTGCTGCCACCGGACTTGGGGTTGTCCCTAGTAGCGTGCTGATTATCGATAGAATAATCAGCAGCACTAGCCCCAAACGTGGATTATTGCGCGAAAGACGCCGAATACGCATGGTGTTCCCCCCATCGTGTATGGTCATGGTGAGGTTCAAGTGTCCAGATTATGCAACGGGTGTCGCCATTACGCCAATCATCAGTCAAGTGCTAATCTCAGCGAGGGTAACTTCACGCGGAGAAACACGCTATAACAAACGCGATACAGCAGCTTAACCTAGTTAGCTACAATGCCAGCGGGATCGTGCAGCGCACCATCGTGAATGACTTGGTGGCAAGTACTTCCAACGGCGGACGACTGCTATCCAACGGCGCTCCGATTAGCAGACTGGCGATCAAGTTTTCCGCGCCTTGCGAGAACTCGGTCACGAAGATCACGTAAAACAGTGTGTTATCGCAGACCTTCATCGCGCCAAGCTGCTGGCGCGTATCGCTCATCGCCTGTCCGCCTGCTGTCACCGTTCCTGCTAGATCTACGGTGTACCACGTCGGCGTGACGATGTAGTGCGTGTTCTGATATGCACCGCTGGCGTACAGGATCGACTCGTTGGCAGTGCGCCAGTCGAAGGCAACAATGCCCTGCCCTGCTGCTGCAGCGGCTAGCTGCCGCGTCGTACCTTCGTTCAGATTGATCAGTCCGATAGCGTTGAACAGCGGATTCGGTCCGAACTGTTGATAGTTCTGTGGTGGATTAGCGGCATCGAAGTAAAGATACGCTGCCATCGAACCATCAGCGGAGACTATCACATGATCAGGACTTAGAGGGATATCACTGCTGACCACTGCTTCAGGCGGAGAGATCTCGTTCGTCCCTGAGTCAGCGGTCGGGATCATGATTCGATAGAGTGCTCCGAATGATCCTTCGCCTGCTGGAACACCGAGCACATAAGCCAATCCGCTAACCTCATCGAACCACAGGATCTGCCCCGGTTGTCCCGAACCTTCCGGGACGCTGTAACTGCGCGCCTCACCGGTATCGACTGATACTGTGCCAACCGACCAACCACTGCCGCTGACCGTTGTGTACAAAACATAACGTGACTGGTTGGCGAAACCAGCATAGATGATGCCGCCGGAGGTTTGCACCGCAACAGGTTCACTACCCACCGCCTGATAATACAACGACAGGGTATCGCTGCCCTCAGCGTACCCGTAACCAATAAGCCACAGGCTGTCTGGTGAGACATCGACGGTGTAACCGGGCGCGAACTTGCCCAGCGTACTCGGCGTGGTATCGTTAGGTGGGAAGGAAAGCAGTGACGAACTCTGAGACTCGTCAAACGCCTGCACCACGATGCTGGTGAGAGGTTCTTGCGCATGGGCAGCACCCGCTGCCACGATCATAGTCACCAGCGCCAAAAAAGCGATCAGTTTTCTCATTTTATTTTAGTTCCGCCAGTGCGCGGTCAATGCCAACTTTTAAGCAGCGTTCGATCAGATGTTTCACTTCGTGCTGCCGACTCACTTCGCTCGGATCGGCATTGTGGAAGTATAGATTTTCCAGCATTCCCTCGATCATGTTCAGCCCATCTTGCGTGCCGACACTGGGGAAACGCTCTAGAATATCATAGCGCTCGTTGACATCTTTGGTCTGCACGAGCAGCAAGATGCCCATCTCGGCTTGCAGATTCTTGGCGGTACGCGGCTCATGTTCGCGCTGGAACACCTTAACGCCGTCATCGATCCCGAACTTGACCGAGTTTTCCCACAGCACCACACGCTCACTTAACTGCCCGAACGCGGAGATCAATCCCGATTGTGCGGCGCGGATCAACTGCTCGTCCAACAGCGGACCAATGGTTTCCTCGTCCAGTAGTTCACGGTGATCGCGCAGATAGTCGGCTGCGGCGGTGATGGATGGTTGGCGGATATATCCGAACAACGTCTTGAGCAAATCAATGCCCTTCATCACCGAGTCGTAGACGATACGAAGTTTCAGCGGATTCTGCCGTAGTGTCTGTAAGCCGTGCTGCCGCGCCGCGATCACCAGTGCGGATTTGTTCGCCAAGTTACGCAGCGGATCGGATTGTCCATTGGCGACATACTTTTGTATCTCGCTATCCAGCCATGTTAGCAAGCCCTCATCCTCGTAGAGATGCGGACGTGATTCGAGGAATTGCAGGCTGAGATCGAGGCTTGGTGTATCTACAAAGCCTTTATATATTGGAGTCGGATCGAGCATGGTGGTACGGATGCCCGCTTCGCGCCGCAACTGCGCCACCAGTGTTTGAATCGCCGTGTCGCTGAGTTCGAGGCTGCCAGTTGTGGCTCCTAACCGTCCTGTCCGCGCCAGTAGCGAAGTGGTTGGACGTTTGGGCTGGCTGGACAGCCCACGCAGCGTCCGTGCTTCTTCCTCAATGATGTCCAGTGCGGCTACCCAATCCCACGCCCGGTCACGGCGTAGTTGATCGCGGCAGAAGGTCAATACGGCGAAGAACATAGCGTTGATCAGGTTGGGCGGGGTCTCGTTGAGGCTGGTATCGCCCTGAATAATTGACCATAACAGGGATTGTGTCCTCGGCGCTTCCGAAGGCGCAGGGGGTACAGGTGGCATCCGCAGCACCATACGGCTAGACTTCCAGTTGGTAACGGCTTGCGCTTCGCCCTGTTCTTGCAAAGTATTGAGGAATTCACGCAAGCGTCGCAATTTGCCGCGTGAGGTGTAGCTAGGCAGCGATCTTGTTTCGACGTTGAGGAAATCCTCAAACTCTTTGGAGCGCCAGTCGACATCTTCAATAGCTTCTAGTATCTGGTCAGCGCGATCAGCACGCAGCAACGCTTCTAGCGTGGCATTCATCCAGCGCAGCTTGCCCGTCTCAGAAAGCGATATTTGTGCGGTCTGTGTGCGGGCATTTGCCAAACTGGCGCTCAAGCTGCGGCGTCCGCCCGGCATCACCTGAGAAGTACGCAAATCGTCCTTCTCCACCAATTTGAAGAAGCCAGAACGCTCGCCCATCTGCATAAATTCGCGCAGGTCTTTTAACGCATATTTTTCAAAGCTAAAATCAGGAAACTTATATTGAATTGCGCGCGCAACCTGCATGACCAGTAACGGCTCTTCAGGTGTCCGTTCGGCTGCCAGAAGGCTAATATAGTCGAATATGGCATCTAGACCGGGACCTGCCATTGCAAACCATCCCCCAACATAATTAACGCGGCTATTGTAACCTATTCTCCGTATTCTGGCGTTGGCAAAGAGGCGGCTTCTGCGCCATACCATGCGGGCCACGGAGCGACAGGCAGCTTAAAGTATTCTTCAACAATACGTCTGACGATGGGCGCGGCGACGTAGGAGCCTTGCCCACCACGTTCAACAACTACCACTACCGCGATCTCCGGCTCGTCTTGTGTACGTCCGGCGAAAGCGGCAAACCATGCAGTGGTCTGGTACGGCGGATTCTCGGCGGTGCCCGTCTTACCACAGACTACTGCGCCGCTGAAGTTTAGATAGACGAATCGCGCCGTTCCCAGCGTAGGATCGAGCGTGACGTTACACATGGATTCACGCACCGCCGCTAACACCTCTGGCTTGACGTTCAGTTCACCGTTGGCAACTGGGGTCGCCTGATACGAGTAATTGCCGATCAATCCGGCTGCCTTGATCAGCATCGGTTGATACAGTGTCCCGCCATTCGCCACTGCCGAGACCATTCGAGCGATCTGCAGTGGTGTCACTTGCACATCACCCTGACCGATCACAGTGTTTAGCGCATCACTACCTGACCACGGCAAGCCATACCGTGCCATGTGTGTTGCCGGATCAGGGAGCGTGCCGCCTGCTTCCGCGATGTCGCGCAGACCTGTCGGTGCGCCCAAGCCTGCACGTTTGGCGTAGTTGATCAATAGATAAGGATCGGCAGCGTTAAGCTGCCAGCCCACGTTCCAGAAATAAACGTTGCAGGAACCCGTTAACGCCTGTCGCAAGGTGACGCTGCCATGTCCACCTTCCAGCCAGTCATTACGCGTACGATCTCCCAGAGGCGTACCATTCCACACACCGCCGCAGAAGATGCGCTGATTCAGTCCGAACACGCCGCTGTCCGCCGCGGCGATCATAGACACGATCTTGAATACCGATCCTGCTGGAAACTGCCCCTGTGTGGCGCGGTTGAGCGTTGGTTTGCGCGGATCGCCTTGCCACTGCGCAATCAGCGCCTGTGCGTTGGGCAGTGCCGTGTAGGGATTGAAAGCATCGACGTTGTAATCGGGATAACTGGCGATGGCGAGGATTTCCCCGGTATGCACATTCATCACGACCGCTGCCGCACCGAGAGCTGTCGGTCCCCACACGGACGACTCGAACGCCGAGTGCAGCGCATCTTGCACGCCATTTTGTAAGCGCCGATCCAGCGTCAGGTAAACGCTCTGGCTCGGCTGTGCCGGACGTTCTGCTAGCACGCGTGAGACTTTATTGTTTCCATCGTAGACGATAAGCGACGCTGCACCGCGTCCCGCCAGCGTGCTTTCCCAATACGCCTCAACGCCGGAAATGCCCACCAGCGCATCGCGCGAGTAGCCTTTCGCCTCGTACTCGGTAACCTGCTCTGCTGGAATCGGACCAATGTACCCAACCACATGCGGCGCTAATCCGCCAGCTACATAGCGGCGAGTGGGTCGGCTGTCGTATTTCACCGTACAGACCCGTTCCAGCGCGGGGCGATCCGGCTGCAATGTCTCTGCACTGATCTGCCCCACCTCGAACATATAATCCTGTCCGGTGAAGCGAGAGTAAAGATTTTTCAGCGTGTCGAAACTGCGCTTACCGAAAATCCGCTCGATCTCCGCAAAGCAGGCATCTGGTTCGTTGGTG
This sequence comes from Anaerolineae bacterium, assembly GCA_019637555.1. Classification (GTDB taxonomy): domain Bacteria; phylum Chloroflexota; class Anaerolineae; order Aggregatilineales; family UBA2796; genus JAHBVK01. Next base: position 21,971 of record JAHBVK010000007.1, on the reverse strand, counting down.
GGATAACTCTTGGTGTAGAGGTTGACGATCAGGATCGAGCCATTCTGATCAGCGATTACCTCGCCGTCGCGGTCATAAATGTTGCCACGATTTGGTGTCGTCTGAGTCACGGCTAGGCGTCCACCGTTGCGGAACTCCGCCAGCACATCGCCGGGAGTCCATGCTACACGCCAGCCTTCCGGGGCAACCACCAGATCGAGAATACGTCCGGGATCGCCAAACTCGCCGAACAGATCACTCTGAAAGGTAACATCATAGGCAACTTGAACGTTGCTACCTTTTTGGATAATGCTAGCGAGACTGTAGGATTTACCGCCTGCTGGCAGGCGCATTTGTTGATCGGTAGTGCGGTAGAGATTCTCGAAGTCAGTTAGTGTGATTGCATCGCGGCTGTTAATCGACAGCAATTCGTACATGGCATAATAGCCATCTTGCATCCATGCGTTGAGGAAATCCGCTGCGATGATCTGGGCATTATCTAAATTGGCGGCGGCAGGCAGCGGAGTAGCAGTAGCTGGAACCACTGTCGGTTGCTGTTGTTGACCGTTGCACGCAGCCAACAGCAAGATTAGGAGGAACGCAGCTAGCCAACGTCTCCGAAATAACCAGTTCACCGCACTATCTCCACACTATCATCACTAGCTATCAATAAATCAGTCAGTAATGTCGGATCGATGTTGCCACCGCTGAGTACCAATACAAGACGTGCGCCAGCGGGTAACCCCAATTCTTCACGATGATATAAATAACCTGCCATTGCCAGCGCGCCTGTCGGTTCGGTCAACAGTCGCGCCTGCAGGATAAGCTGCCGTGTAGCGCTGCGAATTTCTTCTTCACTGACTGTGATGATGTCATCCACGTACTGACGCATCTGATCGAAGGTCAACTCGCCTAGTGCCAGCGTACGAACGCCATCCGCGATGGTGCGCCCTGTATCCGCCGCGCTGATCTCCACAATATGCCCACTGCGCAGCGATGCCTGCGCATCCGCCGCCAGAGCAGGCTCAACGCCGATCACACGGATCGAGGGCTTCAGCGACTTGAGGGCTGTCGCCGTGCCGCCGATCAAGCCACCACCACCAACCGGAGTCAGCACCGCATCCACATCCGCCAGATCATCGAAGATTTCGATTCCAATTGTGCCCTGTCCGGCAATCACATAGGAATCATTAAATGGTGGGACGAGAGTCCACTGCTGCCCATGCATCAATTTCTGCGCGACTTCTTCGCGTTTTTGCATCATTGGATCGTAAAGGACGACGTTTGCGCCATAACTGCGTGTGGCTTCGATTTTGACCGTGGGGGCGTTGGTGGGCATGATAATAGTGGCGGGGATGCCCAGTACTTTGGCGGAGTATGCCACCCCTTGTGCATGGTTGCCACTGGAGTAGGCGATCACGCCATGTTGACGTACCGACTCAGGGATTGCCGCGATGCGGTTGTAAGCGCCGCGCAGTTTGAACGAGCCTATCGGCTGAAACTGCTCTGGCTTTAACCAGACCTGATCACCCACAGAAGTAGTGACAGCATCCGCATAGGGTAGTAACGGTGTATGCCGCGTGACTCCCTGCAAGCGCTGCTGCGCTTCTCGGATGTCCTGTAAGGTGATCATTTGTGCCCTTTGAACCGCATAGACGTGTTGCCATTATACTCCGGTTCTGCGTCTCGGTATCACTATTTACTCACAGCCGCCTGCCTGCCGTCGGCTGATCGATGCTCTCCTGCTAGATTCGGATGCATTGGTGATATGCAATCCGCAGATGTTAATTTTTGCGTAATCTCCTTACTGTACAATGCGTCTATGCCAGCATTATTGGTGAGGGTTATTGAGGGATGAGGATTAATCAAAGATGAATGTGCCCATAAAGGACTCTACGGAACATGACGACCCAATGCGCAGGCTTTCCCGACGCGGCTTCCTGATCGCCATCACCGGATCAGCGATTGCGGTAGCAGCGGGCTGCCGACCCACAACTTCCAGCCCCGCACCGACGGCTTACGCTCCCGGATCGAGCCTAGGCACACCAATGGCTACTGCGACCAGCGGCGGAACAGCGATCGCCACTGCGCCTGATCCCAAGTTCGGTCAATTGGTCTACGATAAGCGCCAATATACTGCCGTGCCAGACTTATATATCACGCAGTACGACTATTCCAACACGCCACAAGTCGATCAAGAAGCGTGGATGCTGACGGTTGATGGTTTGGTGGAGACACCGTTGACCATCAACTATGCTGATCTGCTCAAGTTGCCATCCTTTGAAGATACACGGACGCTGGAATGTATCAGCGATCCACCCAATGGTACGTTGATGGGTAACTTGCAGCTCAAGGGCATCGACATGAAAACGCTTCTGGATAAGGCGAAAGTAAAACCGGAGGCTACGCATGTCCGTTTTGAGGCAGCGGATGGCTACAGCACCAGCGTCGAATTGCGCTGGATCACGCAGCCAAATGTGATGCTCGCCTACGAAATGAACGGTGAACCGCTGAACGCTACGCACGGTTTCCCACTGCGTATCTTCACACCCGGACTCTACGGGCAGAAAATGCCGCGCTGGATCACCCGCATCGAGTTCATCGACTACGACTACACTGGTTTCTGGGAGAGTCGGGGCTGGTCGAACGTGGCGGAGATCAAAACCAAGTCCGTCATCAGGATGCCCGATGACCGCGATGAAGTGCAGGCGGGTTCCATTGCCTATCTGCAAGGCGTGGCAGTAGCAGGTAAGCGCAAGATCACCGGAGTCGAAGTCCAGATCGATGACGGCGAATGGCAACCCGCCGAGTTGTATCCGGGCGAATCATCGCTGGAATGGACTCAGTGGTCCTTCGAGTGGAACGTCCCTGCGCCGGGATCATACCGCATCGGTGTGCGGGCGACGGATGATACTGGCTTCGTGCAGTCGAGCGAGGCGGATGGGTTATTCGGCAATGCCTATCCTAACGGCACAGACGCAATTCATCGCCTTGTGATCAAATCGGTGTGAGGACGTGATGAATAATTCTGCACCTTCACCGACGACTACATCTGACTCTGTTGTTCCCACCAAGCAGCCGCTGAAGTCGCGCCGCCGCTGGGTGGTTATCGGACTGGCGGCGTTTCTGGTGCTGGTCCTGCTCGGTGGTGTCGGCTTCGTCACCGCCAGTGTGTTGGAGGAACAAGACGCCTTCTGCACCAGTTGCCATACCGTGCCAGAGACAACTTATTTCAACCGTGCTTATATCGCCCTCGATCATCCCAGTGAGCCAGTCAATGATCTGGCAACTTCGCATTATATCGCTGCACAGCAAGAGGGCGGCGAACCGTTCAAATGCATCAACTGCCATCGCGGCGATGCCAGCCCCGGACATCGCGTTTCCACGTTGACACTGGCGGGTAGAGACGCAATCATCTACCTGCTGGGACGCGAAAATCCAGCGATTGAGAAAGTCAACATTGCCGAGGCATGGCTGCCTAATGCGGCATGTGTGAGCTGCCACACCGAAACTCTGCTGGCGTTGAAAGGTATCGACAATCATTTCCATACTCATTTACCACAGGCTGCCGAGGCGCTAGCAAAGGGTGGTACACTTACTGTGGCGTCGGATTTTCGCGGCAGCGATAGCGACAAAGATGCCCTGCTGAAAGCCGGACTCGGCACGGTCAGTGGCGTCGATTTGTTGTGTACAAGCTGCCATCTGGCGCATAAGGCGCTGCCCGGCGGAGCGTCGCAGTTCTTCATGGACGCGGATATGCGCAATGCCGCGTGCGTGGACTGCCACGTCGTCGCTGGTCAGGGTCCGCAGAGTGTACGCGACTTAGGGAGCAAATGAGTTCATGTCCATGCGCCAATCACGTCAACCGAATAAGCTGATCTCTGCTGCGCTGCTGCTGGTCTTTGCGTTGGTTTTCACCGCTTGTGGTGGCAATGCTGCGCCCACACCAACAACAGCGCCTGCGGATGAATTCATCCCCAACTCAGGCGTGACGATGACCCCCGCGCCTGCCGCCGCCAACCTGACCGAATTCACCGCCAGCGATCCAGCACTTGTCGGCAAGACTGGACGCCCGCAAATGGTCATGTTCTACGCCAGTTGGTGCGAAGACTGTCATCAGATGCGCCCGACTGTGTTCGCCGCGCAGGATGAATTCAAGGATTTCGTAGATTTCCTGTACATCGATATCGACGCGCAAAATACCGAAGCCGTGCGCAAGCAGCTTAACGGTACGCAAGCGCGTCCGACCATCGTGTTCCTCGATCCCGAAGGGCAGGAAGTCGGACGTTTGGTAGGCATCCAGCCCAAAGATGTTTTTCAGAAGATGCTCGATCAGATTTTAACGGTAGGCTGATATTGGTTGGAGTGATCGATCATGAGTACGCTTTCCACACGCCGATGGTTAACCACGAGCGCACTTTTTCTACTCGCTGCTTTGTTATTGCTGATCAACGGTACGACGGGCTACGTGGGCGCAGCCACACCCACCAAAACGCCAGTTGGTGCCTCCCTCAGTGATCGCCCAACGCCGACGCCTGATACACGCCTGCCTGTGATCCAGACGGCAGATGCGCTGCGCGAGGCTCAGTTAGCAACCAATGAAGCGCGTCCCACCCAAACACCCGGACCGTCGGCAATCGAACTAGATGGTAGACCGCAGTTCGTAGACTTCTGGGCAGTGTGGTGCGGTCCTTGCCTCGCCATGCGCGCTGATCTGGCGCTGATGGAACGCAAGTATAATGAAGATGTGAACTTCTGGCGTATAGATGTGGATAACCCCGGTTCAGACAAGCTGAATCGCAAGTACAAAATCTCGTTTATCCCCTATATGGTGCTGTTGACTCCCGATGGCAAGGTATTTGAAGTATTGGAAGGTCAGCAAACGCAGGCGCAGCTAGAAGCAGCACTCAAGCGGCTGCTGAGAGCATCGGAGAAATAGGTAGTGATCTCACGTCGTAAGTTTTTGCGGCGGGCGAGCGCGTCGATGGTCGGCGTTCCGTTCCTCCGATTGAATGATGCATTAGCGCTGCAACCTCTAGTCGATCAATATGGTCGGGCATTCAAGCGCGCACCTGTATTGAGTGATCCTGACTTGGAGTCAGCAGTGGTTGATCATCTGTTGCCGGAGAAATTGATCACGATCTTGGAGGCGGACGCCCAGTGGTATCGCGTAAACGGTGGTTATGTACCACGTGCTGTGCTGCAACCTGTTGCCCCGTACGAGCGACCAGAGATCGCAGCACAAGCGGGCTTTCCCGCGACGGTGATCACACCTACCACGCTGATCCGCGAGTATTGTTCGGTACTCGCGCCGATCCTGGATCGTGTGGGATGGGGTGCAGTGCTGCACGTTGTGGATCGCTTGCGCGATGATTACGGCGAATGGTGGTACGGTGTCAGTACGGCGGCAGATGGCTCGCTGATCGGCTGGACGCCCGCGCTGCACTGGGCAAAGTTGATGCTAGAGACGCCACTGTTTGCGGATCTGTTGCGCATTGATCTCGCTGCACAGATGATCGAAGCGTACCACGTTGGAAATTCCATTGCCCGCCTCCCGATCCGCGTGTTAGGTAAGGTTAGCGCAGGGGATACCGTCGTAGAGACAATGGCGATCAGCAGTGCAGCGCCAAAACTCGGATCGCCGTATCACTTAACACTGAAAAATGGGCTGACCATTTATGGAGTCTGGTGGCACAACGATTTCGCTAATTCTTCAGCTCAGGAATTTAACCAGAGTAATTCTGGAAGTATTGAACTGCCCGCTTATGCGGCACAAGCATTGTACAAGCTGATCACACCCAACATCGCAGTCAGCATCAGCTAGGAATTGATCCTATGGGCGATAATGTAACATTAGGTCTTGCCTTCTTCGCTGGATTTCTATCCTTCGTCTCGCCGTGCGTTCTTCCACTGATTCCGGCGTACATCAGCTATCTGACCGGACGCGCGGCACAGCAGAGCAGTTTGGATACCGCTGGTGCTGGCGCGGGTGTCGTCACCATGTCCGGTGGGATTGGTGGCGCAGCAGCGGTTAAGGTGAAACCCGCGCGTCTGGTTGTAGTCATGCACGGCGTATTCTTTGTGCTTGGCTTCACCGTCGTCTTCGTTGTCTTTGGCATCATTACGGGCGCGGGGACGCTGGCATTACGCCGCTTCGGGCTGGACATCCGCGATGCCATGCGCGTCATCGGCGGTATTCTGGTCATCTTCTTTGGACTGCACATCTTAGGGTTGACGGGTTGGGCGCTGCGTCATCTACTCACAGGGGTCAAATGGGAGGCGCTTGGCGGCGTTGGCACTGGTATCTACAAGTCGCTGGAATGGCTGCAAACCGCGCTCTATGGGGATACCCGCCGACAGATGAATCCGCATTCACCTTATGGCTATCTGGGTTCGGCATTGATGGGCGTGTTCTTCGCGGCGGGCTGGTCGCCCTGTCTCGGACCGATCCTCGGCGCCATCCTCTCGATTGCGGCTAATGCATCGTTGAATGGCGACTCTGGTGGCTCAGTTGGACAAGCTGCCTATTTGCTGACAGCTTATTCACTCGGCTTGGGAGTGCCTTTCCTGTTGGCGGCGTTCGCGCTGGATCGGATGCGCGGTTTGATGCGCAGCTTACAGAAGCGGATGCATACCATCGAGATCGTCAGCGGTGTATTTCTGATCATTATCGGGGTGATGTTGTTGACCAACACACTGTTCTATATTTCGCAGGCAGGCGGTGGCTTGGCGGATTTCTCCTACAATCTGGAATCCTGCGCGACGGGTGTATTCGAGGGCGATGTACCGCTTGGCGATCTGGGAACGTGCTTGCAACTGGGCATCAACTATAAAGAGATCAACGGTCAGGTAGGCACCGCGCCAAGCGTACAAGCGACGCCTGTTCCGGATAATGCCAGCGCCAACACGGGCAACGCGGGGATCAATGTGATGCCTACCGGACAGCCCAACGCCGCTAATCTCGCTGTTGGCTTGTCTACCGGTCAATTGGCACCTGATTTTACGGTGAAACTGGTCACGGGTGAAGAAGTCTCACTCTCCTCGCTGCGCGGCAGAGTAGTGCTGCTCAATTTCTGGGCTACATGGTGCGCCCCCTGCATCAAAGAGATGCCCGATTTCCAGAAGTTAGCTGATGGGTACAGTCGTGATCAGTTCGTTGTGCTGGCGGTCAATTACCGCGAGGACAGCGACACGATCAGCAAATTTGCGACGAAGAACAACCTCACGTTCGATCTAGCGCTCGATCTCAAGGGCGAGATCAGCCGACAATTTCAAGTATCCAGCTATCCCGTCAGCTACGTGATCGGACGCGACGGCGTGATCCTCGGCGTGCAGATCGGTGCGTTCAAGCCCAATGGTCTGGACACGTTGAAGGGCTGGATCGAAGGCTGACCGACCATGCCGGATACAGAACAACCCAACAGCACTACTAGTTCAGCCCGGAGCTTCAGCTCCGGGTTTCGATTCCTACGTATGATCGCCGCACTCGGCTGTCTGGCGTTAGCTATCCTGATCCTGACCGCCGCCGGACTGCCGCCCCGCAACGGCACACTACTACTGCCCGGCAAATCGCCTGTTGCCGCTGAGGTTAGTGCGCTTGCTCCTGACATCGAAGCCTTCGACATTCATGATGTACGCTTCTCGTTGGCGGCGCTACGAGGCACGCCCGTGATCCTCAACTTCTGGGCGACGTGGTGTGCGCCCTGCGTGGTCGAAATGCCGCTATTGCAAGCAGCGCATGAACACTATCCCGAACTGCGCGTGGTCGGGATCAACGTGGCGGAACCGCGCGTGCAGGTGATCAACTGGGCGCGTCAGTATGGCATCACATACGATCTACTGATCGACGGTGACGGGCGACTCGGCTATAACTACATGGTGCGTGCGCTGCCGATGACTATTTTTGTGGCAGGCGATGGCACGATCCGGCAGATCGTTAATGGTACGTTGAACGAAGATCAACTGAACAGCGAGATCACAGCACTGATCGCCCGCTAGCTAAATCAACGCATGTCATAACCACTCTCCGCTACAATACTGCTATTGCGGATTCGTCATCGCCGTTTTGCTGGAGGATCCTCACTTGCACAGTCAACCTCAACGTCAACTTCGCCACCTGCGCTTGCTGATCCCCTTACTGTTACTGATCATCGCCGCGATAGCCTGTGACGATTATCCGACGCTGCCCGCCGTCGATATGGTGATGGCAGATAAGCAGCCGGGGCGGGCATATGCGCGTGTCGGTAACATTGTCGATATGTCCACAGGTACGGCGGCTGGCACCACTTACACTACGATTACCTATCAGACCGACGATTACGGCAAGACGTGGCGGCGCGTTGAGGATCAACGGTCGATCCAATTCCCCGTGCAGAGCAAGCAGGCATATGATCTCTATTTGTATGGGGAAACACTAAGTGATCACAGTGGGCGAGAATTATGGTCGTTTCCACGCTCTGGTTTCCGCAGTTTCTTTCACGCAGAGTCGGGCGGCGTGACTTATCAACTGCCCTATGGTCCTGTTAGCAATGATGCCAGCGGCGATGCACTCTACGTGGCAATGGGATCAGAAGGGGTGGTTGTAGCGCGTTTCGCGGACGAGACACGAACTTGGGAGTCGGCACGCTGGTCACTAGAGAACAGCGGCATCGACGCAATTACCCCGATCGGGCTGACCATCACCGATCCGGCGGCTATCCTTTTAGTGATTATTTTCGCTTTTGTTGCTCCACCGCTGATCCTGATTCATCAGTCTTTGCTGAAATGGGTCTGGACTTACGTAGTTAAGGATTGGGACGCGGATCGCTGGTCGCTGCGGACAACACTGATCATCGCCGGAGTCGCCGTGATTGCGATTGTGATCTGGCTGACGGATGTCAATACTGACTACTATCCTATACTTGCGGTCACAACCGTGATCGTTGCAGCATTTGGGGTGATCGCGGCGTTGCTACTGACGCGACAGAGCGCCTCGGATGTTCGTCTCCGCGTGCTGATCGTAACCGCCGTTGTCTCGTTGGTCGTACCGGCGGCGTTGGCGGTGGGCACGGGTGCGGCAATGACCAGTTGGCCCATCGTCATTGTGTTGGTGTGGGGCATCTATATCTATCGTCGTGTTTATCGCCTCAATTACGGGCTGTATCTGCGCCAGTCCGGTCATCCTCACCCTCGCTGGGTAATTGATCGCTTGACGCTGGAGACCGTCTTCCTCGGCTCACTGCTTGTGACAGTTTTTCTGATCACGTTAGCTTACGGCAACAGCATCTTATACTCGTGGTTCGGCAGTGACATGACTAATTTCGTATTGCTGGCGCTAGGTATCTTCTATGCCTTCTTCGCCATTCGCGCCCTGAAGTGGTACATCGATGGACTTGCCACCAAATTGCTCGAACCAGATCAGAGCACAGAGAATCCGCCTGTCAGATTAACCTTGGTCAAGTGGTCAGAGCATGTACGTTCAGTCGCGTTATGGTGGCTCGGCGCGTTGATCTTCGCGGGAGCCACCTTTTTCGTGCAAGCCGTCGTTTACGGTTGGTTTCAAGCGCTAGCCAAATAAGCGGCTACTGTGTTTGGCTGATCACAATTCCGGGGGCGTCGAAGCCAAGTGCAGCGTCATCCAGCACCAGCACCCAGTCTTGATGATTAGCGGGTGGCAGGAACTTGTGAGGCTCGGACTTGGCAAACTCCCCGACCAAAACGCTCTCCCCTGTGCGCGGATCGTACCACCACGCCCGAATCATATTGCCCGAAAGTCTGCTGAGATCAATATTCAGCGGGCGGTTAGTGGGGATGTAGATCATGGCATAGCTGCCGTCACTGGCACGAGTAGCGACCGCGTGGGTAGCGGGCGTCTCGTTCGGTGTATTTTCGGACGCCGCATCTAGGAACATCTTTGGATCGGGAACGCGATCAAAGTAGGGACGAGAAAGCATCAATTGCTTGAGGTAGCGCATCTCCAACGCACCCGGCGTATTCAGCGCATCGTACCAGTAGACCTCCGCGAAGCCGATTGATTTCCGTCCTAGCGCAAAGAACTGCCAGATCGAATGGTGACCGTAAGTGACTCCCGCGCCACCCGCAAACACGGATCGGTATGACTGCTTCCTTACATCGTATTCGGTGAAGTACCCATACTGCGGATTTTTAGCGACGGCATGTCCCTCGTAATTGATCTCCGCATCGAATACAGGTTTAGCAGGCGAAACCTCGTAACTCTTGGCGATATACTCCCAGACCGGCATATCGCGGAACGCTTGCCCGCTTTGTACGAGGTTGAAGTCGAACACAGCATCTTTGTTGAACCACTGCACCGAGTTCTTTTGTCCGCGCGGATGGTAAGTGATCAGTGCTAACTTGCCTGCGCTTCCCTCGATTCCTGCCGCCATCTCCCGCCAGATCGCCATGTGCGTGTCATTTTCGGGGTTGCGATCCCCGCCGAGAATCCAGATCACGTTGCTGGCGCTGCCGTATCGCTTACCTACGAATTCACCAAAGAGTCGGGCGTTAGCAGGAGTGAAAATCTCTGGTCCTAAGCCGTTCTTGAGGTTGACCTTGTCACCCCATGTCGGCAGCAGACCGACATACAAGCCCAATTCCGCCGCCCGTTCAATTACCCAATCGACGTATTCAAAGTAAGCCTCATTCGGCTTCAGGGGATCGTTGTCACTCAGCGCCAGTTCGCCGTAGGCATTGGGGGTATCCAGATCGTACTCAGTTAGGATCACTATCTGGATAACGTTGAAGCCATTAGCAAGCCGATTCTGTAAATAGCGGTTCACTTCCTCACGATTGAGGCGAGAGATCAGCATCCATGCGGTGTCTCCCAGCCAAAAGAATGGTTGCCCATCTGCTGTCATCAAAAAGCGCCCATTGTCACTTACGGTGAGACGGGGCAGCACTGTTGAGGAAGCATTCTGGGCGGCACTGATTGAAGGTATGTTCGCAGTTGTGGAAGTGGCGGTGGCGATGGGAGCGAACGAGAAACAGATTGTGACTAGCAGGAAGGTTGAAATAGAGACAAGTTTGTACTTACGGTTCATTAGCTTTACTCCACATTAGGCACACCTTGCAACTACGAGGCAGTTACATTCGACACAACTCAGCATTATAGCGGTGCGCCTAGCAGCCACCAAGTCGCCTCGCTCATCCTCAATTAATGTGCCTGTGGTTTTCGCAAAGTCGGATCGGCTTGCCAAATAGCTGCTCTTATCTCAATTAAGTTACAACATTAGTGGAGCGTGAAAAGTGTAAATTCTCGCGCACAAGCGTCTGAGTTATTGCTTAGTAGATAGCACAAGCCTGCTTATAAATTTAGAGATTTTATAGCTTGACCAACTATACTGCCCTCTCAAGCTAACACAGCGATCAGACTCTGCGCCACGTTCTAACTTCTCGAAGATACTCCTTGCTTGCTGCTGCGTAGCTGTGTTGCTCTATTTAGTTCTTACTTCGCTTGATAGTCGTGTTGTTGGTCACCGCATATCGCTGCGTTGTTATCGGTATTGGTGTTGGTACTGGAGGACGTGTCCATGTCACCACTTGTCAGTGTCATTGTGCCTGTTCGCAATTCGCAGCAGCACATTAAAGGCTTGCTCAGATCGCTGTTCGATCAGGATTACCCGAATATCCAGATCGTGTTGGTGGGAAACGTCAATGATCAGACTTGGCAGCCAATTCGTAAATGGATACAAGAGGGCAGGGTTACCACCATCGAAGTGCAGCTACCGGAAGGGTGGACCGGGCGCGACAGCAATTTGAAGCGGAATACAGGGGCACTGCATGCTTTCGGTGGCATTCTTGTCTTTACTGACCAGAAGATCAGACATCCACGCAATTGGATTTCGCGCGGGGTAGCCATGATGCAGCAGCAGCAAGTGCCTGCACTGGCGGGGACGATGCTTTCAACGCGATCTGATGGCGATTCGTTCTGGGCACGTTTTACCGATGGCGCTCTTGTCAAACGCAATCCCGAATTCCGGCAGGGGCGCATCCTGAACGCACGCAACTTCGGCGCGACGGAGAGTCTGCCGATCACGGCGAATTGGTTTATGACCTATGAGGCGTACCTCAAAATGGGTGGGTTCCCCGAAGATTTCCGCGATAGCTACGAGGATTATGCCGGAGCGTGGAAAGCCGTCAGTAATGGTGTTTCCTTCTACTGCACCGATGACTTACCTGTTTATCATAAGCATCGCCTGGATCCGCGCCAGATTCAACGCGAGTATATCCGTTCCGCGCGTGGGGCGGCGCAACTGTTCATGACCTTCGGTGATTGTCCGTTCGGACGCCGCCGTGCCCTACAAGTGATCGGCGTAATGCTGATGGGCACAGGCGTAATTCTCACGTCCGCTATACTGGTGTTGCTGACGGAGTGGTTACTGCTGCTCACGCTCACCCAGATTGTTGTGTTGTTATTAGTAGTGGCGTCGCTGCTGAACTTTATGAAGGTTCGGCATTGGCACGGTCTGTTCTTTCCACCGATCACCTTCTACTTTATCTTCATCTTTAGCTGGCACTTCATGCAGAAGTGTCTCGAAGGTGGTGGTATTACGAGCAGTGATCGCTATTTACAGACGTAACCGGATAGGAGTCTCCGATGAAGAAATGGCATTGGGTAACATGCTTTGCGCTCATCATACTTTCTACCATTGTCATTCGTTTGGGGATGATGACGCGCACCCCGTGGGAATGGGATGAACCCGTTTACACGCAAATTTCGCAAGGGGTGCTGGCACATGGCTATCCCACAATCCGTGCTGATCCGAATGCGGTGCAAGGACCATACTTGTTCCATCCGCCGTTCCACTTCTTCTTGATGGCGGGTTGGTATCAACTGATCGGGGATCAGAGCATCCTCGCTGGACGCCTGTTGAGCGTCCTTATCGGTACGTTGGTGGTGGCAATGACCATGCTACTGGTCTATACCACTACACACCATCTACCCGCTACCGCAATTGCTGGAATCTTGATCGGAATCGATGGCTGGTTCACCTTCAGCAGTAGTTTGGTCAAACTGGATTCGACGGCGCTGCTGCTCGGCTTGATCGGCATGTATTTTCTCCATCAAGCGCAGCAGCGCAAGCACTTCGTCTGGGGTGTGCTGGCGGGGTTGTTCATTGGCGGAGCAGTAATCTACAAACACGTAGCGATCATTTTCGTGGTTGCGGCGATTATCCACTGGCTGTTAGTGCGTCAACAGCATATGCGTCACGCATTAGTGCTAACGGTGAGCATGATTGTAGTGATCAGTTATGTGCTTTTGATGGTCTTGACGTGGGGTAACACCTATATTCAACAATCGACTAATCAACTGCGTCGCAGTACTGGAGAAAATACCTCCAGAGGACTCAACTATGGTATTACGGAGACTGTAAGTGCCCTTTACAACACTTACTGGGCATTCGCAGGTACGTTGATCATAGTCGGTTGCGGTGGATTGCTGGCGCTGCAGGCGGCAGTACGTCCCAAGGCACAGCCACAAATCCCCACCGTGCTGGTCAGTTGGTGTTTAGCGGCGGGAGCGAGTTTAGCAGCAGTGCAGCTCAGAAATCCGCACTACTTGGTTTACCTCATCGTGCCTGCCTCCTGTATAGTGGCGATTGCGCTGGTCAACGGCTTGTTTGCCATCTCGCAGCGTGTTGTCCGCGTCAGCATGGCAGCGTTGATCGCGTTTACGGGTTTACATCTGCTAACTTTATCGCTGCGGGCAGTGGTCTTTGACCAGACCAATGCCTTCTTGGAAACGCAGAAGTACATTATGGGCAACATCACCACTACCGCGACGATCCTTTCGGAAGAACCGATCTGCGCGTTGGTCCCGAATCCCTGTTATCGCTTCGGGGTGAATGCGTCGGAGGCACGGGTGAAGTCGGCTAATCCGCAGTACGTTGTCACTTATACCAGCCTGACACAAGGACCTCCACAGACGCCCGCTATCCTCGGCTTGATCGAGAACGGTGCGCCCATTTTTACCACTAAAGGATGGAAAGAAAATATTGTAGTGCTGCGCGTTCCCTCAATTCAGTAGTGTTAGCTTGAAGTTGTTGATAGTAAGGCGGTTATAACGTATGGGATTGACTCTTGGATAACGTACAAAAACCCATTGTGAGTAATAAGGCATCCTTCCTTCACCAACTTATTGCTCATCTGCGGGAGCCGCTGCATCGTAATGCCTACTTACTGGCGTTTAGCACGGCTTCTGCTTCTCTGCTCGGCGCGATCTACTGGGTGCTAGCCGCACGCTTTTATCCTGCTGAGGAAGTGGGGATGCACTCCGCGATCGTTTCTAGCGTGATGTTTCTTTCGGGATTAGCACAGCTAGATCTGATCAATGTGTTGAATCGTTTTATCCCCAATACAGGTCGCTTAACCACACGATTCGTGGCGTACTGCTATCTGCTAGCAATTGTCGCCTCCGTGATCGCCAGCATCATCTTCATCGTCGGGCAACCGATCTGGGCGCAAGAGGGCAGCCTGATCGAGAACAATCTGCCGTATATTCTGTGGTTTACGATTGCCGTAGTCACATGGTCGATTTTCTCGTTGCAAGACAGCGTATTGACTGGTCTGCGTAACGCCAACTGGATACCAGTTGAGAACATCTCGGCAAATCTGCTGCGAATTGTTTTACTGGCACTGTTTGCTGCCTCATTTCCGTTTCATGGCATCCTCGCCTCGTGGACAATCCCCATCTTTCTGGCGATCCTGCCTATGAACTACTTGATCTTTCGCCGCCTGATCCCGATCCACGAACAGGCTCAGATCACCACCGCGCCGATCCCTAAAGTGCGGCAGATCGCCACCTTCGCTGCTGGAAACTATGTGGGGACGTTGTTCTTCATCTGTTCCACGCTTCTGCTACCGTTGATAGTAGTTGGACGGGCAGGGGCGGAAGCGAACGCCTACTTTTATATTGTCTGGGTGATCCGGGGTTCACTGGATTTGATCCCGATGAATATGGCGCAATCACTGACGGCGGAAGGAGCGCTGGATCAAGCGAACTTGCCGCTGTATATGCGTAAGATGTGGGCACAGATGATGCGTTTGCTGTTGCCCATTGTACTGATTCTATGTCTTGCCGCGCCGCTAGTGCTGACGATTTTCGGTGCCTCTTATAGTGCCAACGGATCGACCCTGCTGCGATTGGTAGTCTTAGCGGTCATCCCCAAGACGCTGATCATTTTGTATTTGGGCGCGGCGCGGGTGCTGCATCAACCTAAGCGGATCATCGCCATACAGGGCAGCCTGTGTATTCTGGTGCTAGGTCTTAGCTTTCCACTCCTAGATACCTATGGCATAGACGGCGTAGGCTTCGCATGGTTGATCAGTCATGCACTGGTTGCAGGCGCACTGATGCTGCAACAACTCAGGGGGCGCGTCAGAGCGCAGCAGTCATCTACACAAGGCACACGATTTACACCGTGATATGAGGGTCGAAGAGGGAAATAGTATGTCGAAGGTTACTACCACAACGGACACGCGCACTGCTAACCATCCCCGTGTTAGCGTCGGACTGGCAGTCTATAACGGCGAACACTTCATCGCCGAGGCTATCGAGTCCATTCTCCATCAAACTTACAGCGATTTTGAACTGATCATCTGCGACAACTGTTCCAGCGACAGCACCCCGGCTATTATCGAACGCTACGCTGCACAAGATAGTCGCATCCGCTATTACCAGAACGAAAAGAATATCGGTTGGTGGCGCAATTTCAATCGTGTCTTTGAGTTATCCACTGGCGAATATTTCATGTGGGCAACGGACGATGATAAGCGTGAGCCGACCTTTATCGAGCGTACTATCGAAGTGCTGGATAATAATGACTGGGCGATTCTGTGTTATGCGCAGACAAAATTGATCGACAGTGTGGGCAATGAGATCCCACGCGAGGCGCAGCGTAGAGGCTACTACGTCGATCAGGCTGGCAATGTTTTGCGCATGCGCGATGCCGAACGCTGGGATAAACATCTCGATTCGCCTGATCCGGTAGAGCGTTTTCGCGGTATCGTGCTGCTGACCGGCTTTTGTCACGAACAGTTCGCCTTGATCCGGCGAGAAGTTTTGGCAAAAACCAGTTTGATGGCGGGCTACTTTGGCTCGGATAAAGCGGTATTGACGCAGTTGTGCCTGCTTGGACGCTTCGCCTCGATCCCTGAACCGCTGTTCATGAATCGGCGTCATCCGGAGCAATCCAGCAACATCGTCTCAGCAAAGGATCGCGCTCTGTGGACGGATGCATCGCAGAAAGTCTGGTCAACAGTGCGGTTGCGTTTACGCGTCACTGAAGGTGCGATTGATGCCGTGATGAAGTCCAATTTGACATTGGCGCAGCGACTCGCCTGCTTCTGGATCATCTTCCGTTACTTCTTGGACGCAGGCAAATGGCTGACGGTGTTTGAGGAGATGACGCATCGCAAACGCCGCAAGCTGCTGGGTCAAACGATGGGCAAATCTGTGTGAGAAAAACCTGAGTATCACATCTACATACTTGACTAGATTCTCCGACTGTGTAAGCTGTGTAGGTCGGAGTTCTCTCACTAGTTGAGTATTGTAAGGAGAATGATGTGCGCGCACAGAGCCGTCAGCTATTGCCGACTCTAGTCCTAACTATAGTTCTACTGACTAGTTTCTACGCTCGCCCTGCCTATGCCACTGGCTTTTTCAGTACACAGGTACCTGCCCCAATTCGTTTTGGGGGTGCTTCCACCAATGCTGAGATGGCAACTTATCAGGGTTCGGTTTACATTGCTTACGCGGATGAAGATTTTACACTGACTGTTGCCCGGCACGATGCACGGACGGGTATCTGGACAAAAGCGACCCGGATCGATCAAACCCTCGGCCAGAGCGACCCTAGCCACAATCAGATGGCATTGGCTATCGACGGTGATGGCTACATTCACGTTTGGTACGGGATGCATAACCGGCAAGGGATGCGTTACGCGCGCTCTAACAGTCCCGATAATGTTCTTGATGGCTTCACTGTCCGCAGCAAGGAATTCCCCAATGCCAACGAGAGCTATACGTATCCCAATGCTGCTAGTGCTCCCAATGGCGATATTTATTTCAGCATCCGCAACCAAGGTCGCCGTTTGCCACTATTCCATTGGGATAACAAGCAAAAGCAGTGGCAGGAGTTAGTAGTATTCGTTGAGGGTACGGCTGCCAAAAACGACGGTCAAACTTACGTCCCCTATCTACCGTGGCTGTATGTTGATAGCGCCAACAACGTCCACATCAAATGGGATTGGGCGTTCGGGGATGCTCGCAGCGAACGTCATAATGGTTCGTACGCCCTGTATCGCCCTGATACCGGACGCTTCTACCGCGCTGATGGCACAGAATACGCACTGCCGATCACGGCGCTGACAGCAGATGTATTCCAGCCCATGCCAGAAGGCGTGACCTGGAATGACGAAGGCATCGCGCTCAGCGATATGGTGGTCGATGCTCAGAATAAGCCGGTGATCTCGTATGCCTTCTCGCCCAACGGCAGTGCCAATTTGTGGGAACATCGTGTCGCGCATTGGGATGGAAGTCAGTGGAACGTGATCAGGTTGACTGACCAGACAAAGAAGTGGAACAAAGACTTCCTGATCGCGGATCAGGGAGTACTGTATTATTATGCGCGCACCAACGCAGGCACCGAAATGTGGACATCGATGGATAACGCTTCTACGTGGTCAGCAGCGGAACTGGTATATCCGCGTTCCCTTGACGGAGCCGTGATCACATCGCCGAACAGTCATGTACTCCTACACTTGAGCGGAACAGAAAGCGCAACTGACTCAGAATTGAGTTACCTGACTTTTGCTGAAGCTAACCGATAATTGCTATCCGCGCCTGAAATTGGCGCTGCTCTCGCGGATGATCAGGCTTGGCTCCAACATGATTGTATGATCGGCGGGGCGCTGACGATTCATCTCCGCCATCAGCAGATCGATCACGCGGTTGGCAATCGCGGCGATGGGCTGACGCACTGAAGTCAAGCCAATTAGCTCAGCTACTGGTGTATCGTCGTAGCCCGTCAGTGCCACGTCTGTGCCGATCTCTAAACCCAATGATTCAACGTAACGCTTTGCACCAAACGCCATAATGTCGTTGGCACAGACAATAGCTGTAGGTTTGGGGCGGTTGGTCAGGATGCGCTGCGCCGCTTCTGCCGCATGTTCCATCGTATTCGCGGAGTAGGCGATCCAGCTTTCGGGCACGGTAATGCCATTCTGCTTCATAGCATCCAGATAGCCCTGCGTGCGAATATCGCCAATACGCAAGCCGGGGGGCCATGAGATCAACCCGATGCGCTCATGCCCTCTGGCGATCAAATGCTCCACTGCCAATTGGATGCCACGCTTGCCATCGACATCAACGTATGGAAAATCCCATTTTCCATTTGCCTTGCCATATGTAGCGAAAGGTACTTTGCGTTCAATCAGGTAGCCGATGCGTGGATCTTCATAGGTGACATCGGACAGGATGAAACCATCGACGCGGTTCGTATTGATCAGTGTTTCGTAGGGCTTGGTGCCGCTGCGGTTTGACTGCGTAAAGGTCAGGATGTGATAACCGTGCGCTTCAGCACACTGCGCTAGCTCAAACAGAAATAGATCGAGCAGCGGATTGCGCCGTATAGGGTCTTCAGCAACGTGCCACGCATAGCCGATCATGCGCGTCTCATTTGCTTTGAGGTTACGCGCTGTCGTGTTGGGGTGATAATCCAAATCCCGAATGGCATTGCGGACGCGCTGCCGTGTAGCGGGCTTGATCAATGGACTGTTGTTGATCACATAGGAAACAGTCGTAACTGACACTCCAGCGTAGGCAGCCACATCGCGAATGGTGATGTTCAGTTCGTAATTCAGCGAGTCTGCTGCTGCTTTCACGGCTGCTTGCGTCTGGCTATCGACTTCAGCCGCACCGATGAGCGACTGATAGGCAGTAGACATGGACACGCTTGCCCGATCAGCAACGTCTTTCAGGGTTGCCATATGATTTGCGCCTTTGTAATGTAAGGTTGAAAGGGCGAAGTGTTTGCTTGTCCGTCCTCTGTCGCTGTCGACGTCGAGCATTGCTCCGCTGGCATTTCAGTGGAGTTTCGATTCTGGGAAAAACCAATATCAATTATACTCTGGTTATGACTGTCTGTAGTTGTTACCCTCGCACTGCTCCTGCCGAGATACCGCGTTTGAGATAACCCTGCAGCACGATAGCGATCAGCAGTGGTGGTAGCAGTGCCAAGAACGATGCTGCCATCTGAATATTAAGTGGTGAAGGCGCGGATTTGACGTTAAGCATATAGAACAGTCGTACCGTGATCGGCTGCAACTTAGGATCGGGCAGTACTAGCAGCGGCAGCAAGAAGTCTTTCCACAGCGCCAGAAAACCGACAATAACTAGGACGATCAGGATCGGGCGAGAGAGCGGCAGCGCAATTGACCAGAAGGTACGCAGTGCTGATGCGCCATCCACTTTAGCGGCGTCGAACAAATCCGAGGGGATGCTCTCGAAGAATGTCTTCATCAGGAAAATTGCGACGGCATTCACCGCGTAAGGCAACCACAAGCCCAGAAAGTTATTAAGCAGACTGATGTTCAGGATGGGCAATTTCACCAGCGTGGTGTACAGCGGGATGATATAAGAGATGCTGGGGATCATCAACGTGACCAGAAATCCCCACAGAATGTAGCGACCACCAAATGGCTTCAGTCGCGCCAAACTGTAGGCAGCTAACGTACTGACCGTAAGTTGGAAGATCAGACCACCGATCACGATAATGAAGGAATTCTTGAACTGTTCCAAGATATTGAATTTGAGCATCGCCTGTGTGTAGTTTTCCCACTGCGGTACAGCAGGGAAAATAGCCAAGCCGCCCTTGTAAATCTCAGTGCTGGACTTTAAGCCCGATGAAAAGGCGAACAGGAATGGAAACAACACCGTGATCGCCAGTAGAACAAGGATGACCAGAAAAAGGATGTACACGCCGCGTCCCATTGCCGTGCGAAGTTCTAGCGTAGTGAGGATGCCGCGATCCCATGAGTCTGACATTGTGCGTACCCTTTCCAGTTACTAGACCGCGTTTTCGTTCCGGCGGGAAATTCTGAGATAGACGACGGAGAAAATCGACAGGATGATGATCAGAGACAGGCTCCATGCCGATGCCAAGCCGAAGTCATTGTTCAGGAAGGCAGTACGGTAAATCACCAGTACCGGAGTTAGAGTCGTGTTGGCGGGACCGCCCTGCGTCAACAGGAACGGCTCGGTGAAAATCTGCACGACGGCGATCACTTGCAGTACGAAGGTGACGATCATGGTGGGATAGAGATAGGGCAGGGTGATGAAGCGGATACGCTCAAAGGCAGACGCTCCATCGATCTCTGCGACTTCATACTGTTCAGCAGGAATGTCCTGCAGCGAAGCCAGATAAATCAGCAGTGTACTGCCGAAATTCGCCCACGTCAGCAGTAAGATGATCGCAGGTTTGACCAAACGGGGGTCTTGTAGCCATAGCTGCCCATGACCACCAAGTGCTACTAGCGCCGAGTTGAGGAAGCCGTTATCCGAAGCGTAGATCAGCCGCCAGATCAAAATCGAAACAGTGATCGGGATGACTGTCGGTAGGAAGTAAACCAATCGAAAAAACCCCTTCAGCCCGCGCATCTCGTTGACCATGATGGCGACGAAGATTGGCAGAAAGAAACCCATCAACAGGCTGAGCGAGGCGAATTGGAAACTATTACTCCATGCCTGACCGAATGCCGGATCGATCAGCATTCTGCGGAAATTCTCAAAGCCGATCCACGTGGATTCGGAATTCAGGCTGACCTTTTGGAAGCTGAAGATCACGGTCTTGATGATCGGAAACCACGCGAACAAGCCGAAGACGATCAGGGCTGGTAGTAGGAATAAGTATGCGGGAATCTGCTCCGACCAGCGGATGCGCCGTGTCCTACTTTGTCGCTTTGTCTGTACATCGGCAGCTTCATTAGTCGCGGAGGATTTAATCGAAACTTCCATATTCGGATGCCTTGAATAAAGAGTAATTCACAGTACTGCTAATGCAATAGCACAATGCCAACGCTACGGAATGTGTTTTAGTATAAGGCTCAAGCCCCTCTCGGAGAGCGGAGAAGGGCTTAAGCTCTAGATGGAGTGAGCTTACTTAGCTCAGTTCACAGCAATCGTGTCTAGGGTGGTGGATTGGAAAGTCGCACCAGCATCCTTCAATGCCGTCGCCGGATCAACGCTCTGATCGGTGAGGATCGCGCTGACGACTGCACCAATGGAGGTGTAGTATTCCTGACCAGCGGGCACGGGTTCGGTCTGCAGATGCGCCTTACCAGTGGCGAAAGCGTTCAGGAAGGCAGAGTAATTGTCATAGGGCAGGTTGAAGTAAGTCTTCTGGAACTCTTCACGTGCTGCCTGATATTCACCAACGTAGAGCGGCAGCGCAGGACCACCAACGGCGGCATTCTCTTCCGCAGCCTGTGCTTCCAAACCGAGTTGAACCTCAGCGGGGTCGAGCAAGCGCCACAGCTCAAAGTAAACCGCAGCTTCCTTCTGGTCGTCAGTTGCCTTGGCGCTAACCATGTACATGTCGCCACCGGTCAGCGAGACGATGCCACCGGGTCCGGCGGGCAGCGGCGCAAAACCGATGTTGTTCATGTCGGTCTCACGGAAGGTGGTCTTGATCCAGCGATACTGATCGCCAGCCATCAGCACCATCGCCGCCTGACCTGTCGCCAGTCCTGTCGCATTGGTGCCCCAATCCAGCGTGTCGCGCGGCAGTACATCATCAGTCCAGCGCAAATCTTTGATCAGTTGCAAGGCACCGACCATCGCGGGATCATCGAATCCAGCGCTGTACTTGCCATCAGCCAGATGAATGATGCCGCCGGGGGTCGCGCCGTAAGTGTACGCCAGCACCGTGAAGTGCCAACCAGTGGCGGGACCACCGTCATTAATGAAGGAGAAGCCGACGACGCCGTTATCGCGG
>JAHBVK010000069.1 GCA_019637555.1 Anaerolineae bacterium | reverse complement strand
TTGAGTGCCTTGCTCACTTCCTGCTGCCACGTATCAGGATACCAGCCGCAGAAATGACCGAAGCTCCAGCCCTCGATCACCAGATCGGCGCTTTCGGATTCGGCAGGGACGCTGCGGTTATCCGCCACGCCGAGATGCCAATTCTTCGCACCCGTCGCCTTTAATTTGCGAAAAGCCGTGTCCAACATGTGCTGCGATTCGTCAAAAGCGCGGATCGTGCGGACGCGCGGCGCAAGCAGCGACGTTAATCTCCCCGTACCCGCACCGAACTCCACCACGTCCAGCCCTTCCAGCGCACGAATATTCTGGATCGCCGCTAGTAAGTTGCCCCGATAATCCTCCCGCGCCACCAGCAGATCATATCGTTCGGCATCATTCTGATAAATCTCCTGAAAATCGGGCATGGACAGTACCCCTGTGAGCAGCTAGGCAACTTCACCATCACCATTATGCCGCAAAAAACGTGAAACTCACCCTTTACACCCCTCTCTCCGCATGATAAGATCATCACATATCGCGGGGTAGAGCAGTGGCAGCTCGTCGGGCTCATAACCCGGAGGTCGGGGGTTCGAATCCTCCCCCCGCAACTAAAAAGAGCAGTCGTGATGACTGCTCTTTTTGTTTTGATCGCGCACTTCAGTACAATAAGTAGGCAGACCTTGTGAGCCATCCTAATCAGGGAATTGCACACAACGTATGGATACTTTCCCCGTTGAGTTCTTCGATCTATTGAGTCCCGAAATCCGCCGACTCGTGGATGACGGTGCGCTGCCGCAATTCACCACGCCACACTGGACGCCCGTCGCCGTGATGCAAGATGTGATGCCTACCTCCCGCGCAGCAGATTGCGTGGCATTGTTGGAAACATCATTGCTACCACAGCTCAAGCTGATGGAGAAACCGATCCCTGCCGACTCGATCTCCGGTATGACCGAAAACTACAGCGAAAAGTTGGCGAAAACGGTGCGCGTTCGTAGCGCGATGCTGGCGCCGAGCAAATCTAAAGCCGCCGGGATCGCCCACGAGATCGGCTTGACGCAAATGTTGCAATCGGAATCGCTGTGGCAGTTCGCACAGGCGATCACCGGACGCAAGTTGCTGCGTGAAGTGGGCTGTCAGGCGATCTGCTATGGGCGCGGCGATTATTCTGGTCCGCACAATGATCACCACCCCGAAGAAGAACATCTGCGTAACGGCTACGTCGATGTCCACATCATGTTCAACACCGAAGGTGTCTACTCGCAGTGGCTGGTCTACGAGCAGAGTGGTTATCTCTCCGAAGCGGTGGAACTCAACAGCGCATCGGGCGTAGCGTTCTATCTGCTCCCCTTCTGGCACTACACCACCCCGCTGATCGCCAAGATCGGGCGCGAAGCGGATGCGCGGCGCTGGCTGCTGCTCAGTTCCTTTGTCTTAGCGTAAGTTGATGGAGTCTTACTGTCCCAATGGCTGAAACCACTAACAGTCCCTTGTTCGAGGTGCGCCAATCCCCGATTCATGGTCGCGGCGTCTTTGCGCTGCGTAATATTCCCGCCAACACTCGCCTGATCGAGTATACGGGCGAACGGATCACTGAGGATCAGGCTGCCGAGCGTTACAGCGAAGGCGACGATACGCCAGAGCCTTATCACACCTTTCTGTTCGCGCTCGATAACGGCATGGTCATTGACGCGGCAGTAGATGGCAATGAAGCGCGCTTTATCAACCACTGCTGCGATCCCAACTGCAAATCGTTGGAAGAAGACTCGCGCATTTACATCGAGACGATCAAGGACATCGCGGCGGGTACGGAATTGGTCTACGATTATCGCCTCACCCGTCCCGGTGGCAGATACCGCGCCTCGTGGAAGCAGCGCTTCGCTTGCCACTGTGGTGCGCCCAACTGTCGCGGCACGATGTTCGCGCCCGGTGAGATCAAGACGCGCACGAGTGAGGATGTGGTCAAGCTCAAAAAAGGTAGGAAGAAAAAATGAGCGCCGAGGGGAATGATTACGATTACAGCACCCGCGAAGGCATTCTGCCAATCTCTTGGAACGATTTTCACGGCATCTGTAAGGCGCTAGCACTAGCCGCCGCCGCGTTCAATCCGCAGATCATCCTCGCCGTCGGGCGCGGCGGCTTTTACCCCGGTACGCTGATTTCTCACTTGCTCCGAGCGGATATTTATCCTGTGCGCTTATCGCGGCGCGTCAATGATGTGGTCACCTACAAATCACCGCGCTGGTTGCTCAAGCCGCCGGAGTTGGTCAAGGCACAGCGCGTGCTGATCGTGGATGAGATTTGCGACACGGGCGAGACGCTGAACGTGGTCAAGGCGACGACGGAACGACTCGGCGCGGCGGAAGTACGCTTAGCGGTGATGTACGCACATGGGCGCGGACGCGAACTTCCAGATTATGTTGGATTAGTTTCTGATGCGCTGATCCTTAATCCATGGGATCGGGAAATCCTGCGCGATGGTCAGTTCGTCCCACATCCTGAATACGCCGATGCAATGATCTCGCAAGGGTTGACGATGGACGCCTCCCATCTGATCCCCGCGACGGCTTGGGAACTGGCGAAAGGTTAATATCCATTACCTCGAATCAAAAAGAGGACACTTGTGACAAGTATCCTCTTTCCTTAGCTACCAATAGCGCGTTAGCCGACCAAAGTTGTCACCAACGCCTCGATGCTCTGCTCGACCCGCGCTAAGCCAATCGGCGCGTTGAGGTCACCCTCATAGCGAATGATCGTCTTGTACTGATCTTGCCAGCGCACGCTGGTGATCACTGTTGACTGATCGGTGATGGTCATGTACTGATAGGCGTCTTCCCACTTGAAGTAGCCGGATGCCTGCGCCATCTGCGCGATCAGTTCGATGGTTGCAGCATCGGTTTGCAGCACTACCACGCCGATCTTGGTGACATTGGCGATGCCGACGTAAACCACCGTGCCATCCTCGAACGCAGCGACATTGTAGATCGGGCAAGCGCCGAAGCAAGGACCACGCTGTAAGGTAACTACTGGTGACTGCTCGCCAACCGAGATCGCGGTGAAGTCAAACTGCGCGCCCGTCCATTGCGCGGTCTGCGCCATCAGATCGATCCACTGCTCAAGGAATGGCAACGCCAGCGGCGCTGAGCTATCGCCCGCATAACGTGCGATCCGGTGCTGCTGACCATTAACCGTCACCGAGGTGATCACCGTCGGCAGGTCGCTGACCGTGCGCGTATCATATGCCTCGTTCCAGCCGAAGTAACCCGCCTCCTCGAATGCTGCCACCATCAGCTTGACCGTCTCCGGATCGATGCTGCTGGTCTGTTCCCCTGTCACTGTCACGAAGTTCTCGCCGTGATAGATCACTGTGCCATCTTCGTAGATGGTGACGGTATAGATCGGGCAGGTGCGGAAGCAGGCGGTGCGCTCCAAGGTGATGGCTACTGCTGACTCGGCTGCCTGCGCGTTACCGGAACCGCTGATCAGTAGAGAGACGATCAGCAGCGCCGCGAATAGTGATTTGAACATTGTGTCATGTGCTCCTTCTATACAGCGTATGACGACCATGCGCCGGCAAAAGTTCCCAAGATCGCCTAGACCGTCGCCAAGTTCCTAACTGGGGAGCAAACTCGGCTGCGCGGAGATCAGCCGATACCGTTCACGGAAAACAGTCGAAGTGGGGCGGGCATGAAGACATCCTTACTGGATCAGGCAATCGCTATTTGCAGATATAGTAAGGAGTGTTGCCCTCGCTGTCGTGCGAGATTCTACTTATATTTGAATGAGGAAGGATTTTACTGTTGGCAATTTGCCACGAATCAAGCAGCTATAAGCAGCACCGCCAGCAGCGCGATCAACGCGGGCAGCGCCTGAATCATCAGGATCGATCTTTTGACGGTGATCCCACCGTACACACCCGCCACAATCACGCAGCCGAGGAAGAAGATCGCCACCTGCCGCCCGATTGCCGGATCGGGATGCAGCACGCTCCAGATCAAGCCCGCCGCCAGAAAGCCGTTGTATAAGCCCTGATTCGCCGCCAGAGTCTTGCTCGACTCCGCGATCTCCCTCGTCGTGCCGAATGCCTTCAATCCGGCTGGCTTCGTCCACAGGAACATTTCCAGATACAGAATGTACAAGTGCTCCAGCGCGACAAGTGCTACCAAGATCTTGCTGATGGTCGACATAACTCCCCCTCTTTATTCAAGCTGACCCAATGAAGCTCGTTATAGTTTTAATACGTGTTTAGTTGAATTGAGACATCAAGCAGAAGGTTTTCATACTATCCTAAGCGCAACTGCCTCGCCATTTTTGCTCAACCTGTGAGCGTGGTGCGGCGTTAAAGTGGGGGACTTTATGATGCGCAAAATCGGTTTACTCGCTTGTTGTCTCGTCATCATGGCGACATTATTCGCTAGCGTACCAACGGCTAAAGCTGGCATTCTGGAGAGTCAGAATCTGGTGCTGACGTGTGATACCTTATCGGGAGACATTTCCTTTACGGCAACTCGTAATACCACAGGACAGGGCTTCGAGACTTTCGTTGAGGAAGTCACCGATGGCGTCAATCTGCTGTCTTATTACACTGTTGACGTTGAGGATGGAGCCACAGACTCTATCTCTGGCACAGCACCGTTGACGGGAGCACAATATAGCCCGATCATCTACCGCTTGTATAGTCCAGCAGGGAATGGCTTCCCTGAGCAAACCGTCTTCACCATGCAGGTCACCTGTCCTAACTTGATTAGCGGTGGAGCATGTAACACTCCCGACGCTGGCTATCAGGCAGTACTGACTGGCAGCGCGATCCTCTACTGGGAACCCGGCAAGCCGACTGAACCGAACATTGCCATCACTGGCAGCAATGTGGTCATGGTCTACAGCATTGATGACGATGGCTGGGCGAAGATCAAGTGGGCGTGCGGCGTCTACTACATCAAGGCGAGTTTGCTTGCTCCTAACCCCGCCACCGTGAGCAAGCCTTACCTCAGCAGCGGACGCAAATGAGCTAACGCAGCTCGGCTATTTACTCAACAAAAAACGGCACGGGGAGCTTACCCCCGTGCCGTTTTAATTTCTTTAAGCCGCGATCAATCTAGAAATATCTTGCCCGGATTCAGAATCCCGTTCGGATCAAGCGTGTTCTTGATCAGCCGCATGGTGTTGATCGCCGCGCCGTGCTGCTTAAGCGCGAACGTACGCTTGCCGATCCCCGTGCCGTGTTCGCCCGTCGATGTCCCTTCCAGATCGATTGCGTGCTCGACGATCAGGGCGTTGACGCTTTTCACCAGCGCGAATTCCGCCGGATTCGACTGATCGTAGATGATGTTCATGTGCAGGTTGCCATCACCCGCGTGCCCGAACTTGTAGCCAAGCAGCTGTTTTTCCGCCATCAGTTGAGCGCAGAATGCCACTATCTCGGGATAGTGCGAGATCGGTACGCAGACATCTACAATCTGCTGTGCCTTGCCCGGATGCAACCGCAGCAGCGTTTCATAGGTATGATGTCGCGCTTGCCACAACTTGTTGCGTTCTTCCTGCCCCGTTGCCGTGCGGATATCCGTCGCGCCGTTCGCCTCGCAGATCGACCTCGCCTCCGCAACGCCATCAGCATCGCTCGATCCGTTGAACTCCATCAGTACGTGCGGTGCTTCCACCAGACCTAAGTTCTTATCCAGATTGAGTGCATGTGCGGTTTCAGAATCGAGAAACTCCAGTGCCGAAGGGTCCAAGCCCATGCCCACGATGTCCACTACTGTCTGGATCACCGATTCGATGTCGGGAAATGCCGCTAGCACCGCACTGAACTTATCAGGCAGTGGACGTAGTTTCAGCGTCGCTTCAGTGATCAAGCCTAGTGTGCCTTCTGATCCAACGAACAAGTGCAGCAGATCGTAGCCGCTAGAATCTTTGCGCGCCCGCGATCCCACTTGGATTACTTCGCCATCTGCCTTGACCACTTCCAAGCGCAGCACATTGTCTTTCGTCGCGCCGTACTTGATCGTTTTGATGCCAGAAGAATTGTTGGCGACCATGCCGCCAATCGTGGCATCAGCACCGGGATCGGGTGGGAAGAATAAGCCGAAGCGCGCTAACTGCTTGTTCAGCTCGATCCGCGTAACGCCGGGCTGCACATCAACCTGAAAGTCCTCGGCACGCACGTTCAACACCTTATTCATGCGTGTGAAGTCGAGCAGAATGCCGCCATGCACCGGGATCGGGTTGCCTTCTAGGCTCGATCCCGCGCCCCACGCCGTTACAGGTATGCGCTGCGCGTTGGCGAAGCTAACAATGGCGCTGACTTCCGCCGTCGTTTCGGGCCACAGTACTACATCGGGCGGGCGTGGTTCGTGAAACGATTGGTCGCGGGCATGGAGATCGAGGTCAGCGCTGCGCGTGGATAGCCGATCCGCGCCGACGATCTGCCGCAGCGCGTCGAGATGCGAGTCTGTCAGTGGGGTGTATGTCATGGGATTCTGATTTCTAAGTTAGGGATCAATAATGCCGTATCGAGTAATGAGCAGATGTTACTGCATCGCTCCTCAAATCTTACCGCATTTACGGGATCAGTTCTTTGACTGCACGGATGATCTCGGAAATAGCGACTGGTTTGAGGAAAAAGCGCTCCACAATGGGTGTTAAGCGTTCCTCATAATGCTCATTGGCAGTGATCACGATGATCGGGATATTCATCAACCGTTCCTCGCTGCGCACGAAGTCAATCGCCTTGGTACCGGGCGCATCGGGCATCGAAATGTCCATCACAATCAGCGCAGGAGCATCCTCGCTCTGCAAAAGGTTGATCGCTTCACCGCTGTTACGCGCTTGAATTACATCGTAATTACTTTGCGTCAGCGCAGTGGTATACAAATACCTTAGATCCGGGTCGTCTTCGACAACTAGAATAGGATTTGGCATAGATTGATGACTGTGCTACTCCAGTTCATGGTGCTGTACAGTATAGTCGAGATTTGTAGGGCGTCCACTTTCAAACGCTCGTCTTGGTGATCGAATGCGGCAAAATCACAGTTACCGTCGTTCCACTACCCCATTGACTGCTAATTTCAATGCGCCCTTCGTGACGTTCTACCGCTGCCTGCGTGATCGCTAAACCAAGCCCTGTCCCTTCGATCACACCGACATTGGTACCGCGGTGGAATGGCTCAAATACGTGGGGTAAGTCGATTTCAGGGATGCCGATTCCGTGATCTGAGACATGCAGCGCATAATGCCCCGGCAAAGCGTCCACTTGTACGCGCACAGAGCTGCCGGGAGCAGAATACTTCAGAGCATTGCTCAACAAGTTAGTGATAATCTGGCGCAACAGTCCGTCGTAGCCGTAGATCGGCAGCTTCTCAGCATCGCAGATCAGCTTGATTACATGATGCTGCTGGTCAGTCACTTTCATCTGATCGATCAGATCGCGCAGTAATGCTATCAGGTCAAGTTGTTGTGAATGTAGCGCCGCCGAGCGCGATTCTACCGCACTAAGCATCAGTACATCGTTGTGGAGTTCAGTCATATGCCTGATCTGCTGCTGAATTTTCTCCAGACGCATCTGCATGTCTTCCGGCGTCATCCGATCCCGAAACATGATCAATCCATCGCAGGCGGCTTGCATGGTCGCTAAAGGTGTACGCAATTCGTGAGAGACGATAGCCATTAAGCGTCCGCGCAGTTCACCTAACTCCTGTTCCTTGATCAGCGCATCGCGCAGCTTCAACTCGGCAAGTTTGTGCGTGGTAATATCGCGGGTGATGCCCACCAAACCGATGATATTATTCTGTTCATCACGGATCGGCGCTTTATTGGCGGCGAACCAACGGGGTTCACCATCTGTTGTTGGAAAATACTCCTCTCTATCGATCACACTTTTGCCTGTGCGCAGCAGGGTTAATTCCTCATCGTAAAAACTTGGCGCTAATTCAGGGCGATGGACATCAAAGTCGGTTTTGCCCACCACCTCAGAATCCTGCGCGAGGTTAAGCACATTTCGCCAACTCTGATTGACACGGATAAAGCGCGACTGGGTGTCTTTGAAATAGATCAGGTCGGGCAGATTATCCATTAGCGCGTGCAGCAAATGCGCTTCATATTCCAATTGAGCAGCAGTCTGCTTCAACTGTTGATGACGCTCCCAACTCCTCATCAGCGAGGAGATCAGGGACAGTAGTTCATCGTCGTTGAAAGGTTTCTTCATGTAGTAGATGTCTTCGCGTAAGTGTCGCCGGATGTCCGCTGAAGAGACATCCGAGTAGGCAGTAGCGATGATTAAGATCACATCGGGATCAATGTCGCGCAGCAATTCGGCGGTACGCAAACCATCCAACGGTGACATCCGCATGTCCAGCAAGCACAGCGGGATCCGCCGCTGCTGATCTTTCTCGGCGCGAAAATAATCGACTAACTGCTGACCATCGCTGAACATCTCAGCGTAGAAATCAACAGTACTCTCATTGGTTTGAGGTGGAAAAAAGTTCAACTCTTGCTGTTCCGCAGCGCCATCGCTGTTGAACAACGTTTTGTAGTAACTGAGCAAACGCGTGTCATCGTCTGCGATCAGCAAGCGATGCTTAGGCGCTGGTGTCTGCGCTTCTTCAAGATCAGGCATGGCTAGATATTCCCGATTTCTACTATAAACTCAGCCCCACGCTGCTCACCCTCGCTAACCGCTCGAATCGAGCCGTTGTTTTCGTTGAGGAACAAAGCGAAAGAATGCAACCCTAAGCCATGTCCCTGAGCTTTAGTGGTGAATCCGGCGGTGAACAAACGTGAGATGTTGGTAGGCAAGATTCCTTTTCCGTTATCGGCAATGCGAATCCGGGCACGGCGAGCCATTGTCTCGTCACTGACAACCCGATCCGCCGTTGTATAAGGTCGGGTGTAAGAACTGAGACTGATGCGGATCACACCATGGTCGGCGTTGGCAGATTCTTGTATCGACTCGATGCTGTTCTTCAGTAGATTGACTAGACCGTGAATCAGCAACTGCCGCTGATTCATGATGCTGATTGCTGAGTCGAGGTCTGTCTCCAAGCGAATGCCAGCCTTGTTTAAGGTTGGACTGAAATCGTTGAGGATCGTTTGCAATAGTTCCGCGAGTTTGATTGACTGCACGTATTTGGTACGTCGATTGCGGCTCTCGGTGAAGCCATCTTGCTGATGGCGAATAGCAGCGATCATCTGATCTTTGATCTCGATCACCCCATCAACGCTCTCGTGCAGCAAGGGTAGCGCCTTCTTGATCAGCACCTCGTCGAGACGATCCAGCAAGGCAAGTGTCTTATCAGGCTGCTCGCCATCCAGTGCGGTTAGATGTGCTTGTCGGATTGCTTCAATGGCGTGCGGATACTGAGTCGTCGCTTCTACGACTCTCCGCATTGTGAGCACGCGCCCTTCTAACGCTGCCAGCGAGTTGCCTGTATTATGCAGATAGGAACTGGCGGACTCAAATAAGCCAGCATTATAAGCGGCTTCCGCTTCCTTCTGCTGCAATTCCTCGCGGTATTTGACCTCCATCAGTTCGCGGGTGCGGGCAGCCAGTTCACTGGTGCGCTGCATCACGCGGGCTTCCAACTCCAGATTAGTTCGGGCTAATAAGCGTTCTGCTCTTAACCGACGCCACTGCACCCGCGTGCTCCCACCTGCTAACAGTAGACCGCCAAATGTGGTGGCAAGCATGGCAGTCAACAAGATACTTTCCTGTTGTTCTGCGCCTGTATACTGCATGATCTCGGACAATGGCGTTGACATACCGATCATCCATTCGGCATCACCGACTTTCACAGGTGTCCACGCTGCGATGATCTCACCCTCTTCAGGTATCCAGATGTACCAGCTCACACCTTCCCGCCCAGCGCTAACCTCATCGGTCATGTATTCATAATGGGCGGCGCCGCTGTCTCTATTCAGGTCGAAGATTTGCCGCATCGTCTTATTAACGTATTCGGGCGGCAGATTGGTGCTTAGATCAAAGACTAGATGTGAGGGCGCGTAGATCCACGCGATTCCAGTTTCCAATAACCGTACCGGTTCGACGAAGCGATGGAAAACATTCTGCTCAATATCCGCAATAGATTCACCGTGATCCAGCTTATCCACTGTATATTCGCTAGCACTGCGGGAGACTGCCCGCACGATTTCAAGCTGTGTTTTCTGGAATGCCTCGGTCACGCTATCTCTAACCGTCTGACGGAAACGCAGCGCCACAAGCCAGCCTAACGTCAGCACGATCAGGACTAGAATGAAGGGCAGCCACAGTTCTAGCGTAGGGAAGCGTCTTGGCACTCGGCTAACAGCTTTATGCCTATCCGTAATTGCACTTGGCTGGGCGTCTAATAACATGGCTCCTCCAGCCATTGTTATCTCGGCATCAATTCTGCAATGCTACCGCGCGATGGCTCCTACAAAACTCACAGATGCGATCAACGACCTAACGATCAATGTTGTTACCCTCTGTAATTTGTAAACTTACGATAATAAATAAAGGCTTAAGGCACAGTTGTGGTATGTAATAGTTCTCTAGATTGTAGGATCAAGTGACCGCACCATTGGTCATCGTGAAGCAGATCGAAGAACGTCAGACCAGCAGGCTAATTACCTCACTCGTGTTGACTGGCGCGGTGCTGTACTTCGTCTATACACTTGTGTGCGAAGTCCTGTTACCAGATCAATACAGCGGTACACGCATACTCACTGCCTTGATGGTTTTGTTGATCGGCAGCTGCCTCACCATGATCGCCCGACGCAGCAATCCCATGCTGTCACGCTGGCTGTTGGGCTATTTGCTGCCCCTGCTAATTGCTGTTTCAGCGCTGTTGCAGGGACGTACTGGCATGGAGAACTTACGCTATATCTGCCTCGCTTTTGCCCTCAGTTGCTTACTTCTGACGGATCGCCAAGCGTTAGTGACCCTCGTTTTTGATACACTGCTACTCTTTGCGATGCCGCTGCTGAACAGCGAATACACCTATACGCTGTTGCTCCGGGATGTAATCGGCTTCCATCTTCTGGTTTCCGTGTTGGCGTTGGTCTTTGCACGCCAATATCTCCGCAGACAACAGCTGCATCAGCACGCTGTAGCTGAAAGCGAACGCTTCTTGCGTGCTGCCTTCAACGCTAGCAGCGATGGTTACTATCTATTCGTACCCGTCAGATCAAGTGACCGGCACGATGCTGAGATCGGCGATTTTCGCATCCACAGCATCAACGCAGAAGGAGTACGTCAGTTACAGCACAACGGCGATCCGGCGCTGCTTACTAATTCGCTGCTAAGTAGTTGTCAAACGAAGGTGCTAGGTATCACTCCGTTGGCAGACTTCTCCCGTGTATTCGCATCCGATCAGCGGATGATCTCCGAGTATTCGCTGCCCCTAGCTGATGGTCAGCACGAACAAAGGTGGTACTGGCGCGAAGTCGTCAAATTGGCGGATGGCATCGCTGTCACCCTGCGCGACATCACCAGCAGCAAGATAGCTGTGACAAACGGGCTTGAACTTGGAGTTCAGCAAGAGAAAGTACGAATTCTGCGCAGTTTCATTCACGATGTTTCGCACGATTTCCGTACACCGCTGACGGTGATGCTCAATACGGGCTATCTGTTGGAAGGTTACTCGCATAAACTCACATCGCTGGTCGAGCAGCCTGACTTATCGCGTGATGAGATACGTACCGTGATCGCCAAGATGGCTCAGCACAGTGCACCATTGATGAAAAGCATCCAGTACTTGCGAAAATTACTTGATGGAATGCTGGAAATGACGCGACTGGATCACTTACCGGAATACAAGTTCCAGCCGCTCGATTTCATTCGTATAGCGCACATGGTCGTCGCTGAGATGCAGCCGCTGATCGAGCAAAAGGCAATCATCCTTTCCTTCACTTCTTCTTCTGAGCCACTGCCTGTGTACGTCGATGAAGTCGCTGTGAATCGGGCGCTGCACAACGTGCTGGAAAATGCCGTGCAATTCAGCAAACCGGGTGGGTTGGTGCTGGTACGCACCTTAAGAACCGGAACGAATCTCCGCTTCGAGGTACAAGATAGTGGAATAGGTATCGCTGACGACGATCTACCCAGAATTTTCGAGCGTTTTTACCGTACGGATCGTGCACGCCAGATCACTACAGGCGGTGTCGGACTCGGCTTAACAATCGCAGCAACGATTGTAGAGGCACACGGCGGCACGATCACGGTAGAGAGCACGCCTGATATTGGCAGTACCTTCCGCATCACGCTGCCGTTGGTACTCAACGAGGCGCAGAGTTCCGAACATCGTGAGCAGGTATTAGCGATGAGTGAGTTTACATACGGTTAACGCCTCATCGCTGTAGCCCGTCGCCGTGCCTCTGTGCTTGTCCTCGCTTGCCATGATGACTCGCTGGGTGTATGCTCACTCTACCACTAGCTGTGTCAGCGATGCTGATAAGAGTGAAGCATGACGACAAGACGACTTCCGCAGCCGTTAATCGCCATTGCGCGGGCAACGCGACTTAACTTGCTGCTCAATCAGTTGATTAACTACATGCCGCGC
The DNA here is from genome assembly GCA_019637555.1 of Anaerolineae bacterium. Lineage (GTDB taxonomy): Bacteria > Chloroflexota > Anaerolineae > Aggregatilineales > UBA2796 > JAHBVK01. Next base: position 16,847 of record JAHBVK010000069.1, on the reverse strand, counting down.
CCGATTCAACAGATGGCGGTGCTGCTTGGCGCACGGCGTGAACTGGTGCCTACCGATACACTTACCCGTACTTACTACGATGCACTGAAACTGCTGACGCTGCGACATCACCCCTCGGCAATAGGTGACTATTTGGAGTTTGGTGTCTATCAAGGGTCATCATTGAGCTGCATGTTCCACGCCCTGCAAAGTCTCGGCTATGAACAGCCGCGCTTATTCGGCTTCGATTCTTTCGAGGGGACGCCTGGAGAAGCGGCACAAGAAGAGACGACACGCCAGCCGGGGGAGTTCAATTCCAGTCTCGGCTACACCACTACATTCCTCGAAGGCAAAGGCGTGGATATGTCCCGTGTTTATCTGGTCAAAGGCTGGTACAAAGACACACTTAATGGGGCGATCACCCGCGCATACCGCATCACCGAGGCTTCGCTGATCATGATCGATTGCGACCTGTACTCCTCCACTGTAGCGGCGTTGGAGTTCTGTGAACCGTTGATCAAGACGAATACGTTGATCTTCTTCGACGACTGGGCAACCGATGATCTGGATCAGCGCCATCAGGGAGAACGCCGCGCCTTTGAGGAGTTCTTGCAGCAGCATCCGTACTTCGAAGCAGAAGAAATCAGTGGTTTGCAGTATGCCGATACCGCGCGTGTTTTTCGGCTGCGCCGCTTAGCCTGATGGAGACGCCAATGGAGAATCAGCAACGGGACAGTAACATCCTCTCGATAGCCAGTGTCGGCAGCGTGCTGTCCATTGGCAGCGTGGGGAGTGTGCTCTCCATCGGGAGTGTCGGCAGTGTCCTCTCCCTTGGCAGCACGGGCAGCTTCCTATCTATTTTCAGCTTCGGCAGTGTTGCTTCGATCCTTTGCACCTTCAGTGCGTTCAGCATCGCCAGCATCTTTGGTTACCGCGTGATCGGGAAATGGTGGCGCTGGCGTCAGAAGAACTAACGCCAGCGATAGTGATTCAGCTATTCGGTTGTAAGTTCATTCGCACTTATTGCGGAGTCAGCACGCGATCCAGCACGAAGACATAGCCGTTAGCGACGTGATAGTTGCAGCCGCAGCCCGCCTGATCGCCATTGACGCTTAATCCACCCATATCCCCCAGAGGCGCAAAGGTTAGTTCGCTGCCCTCCAATGTCTTGGCTGTACCGGCTGTGAATAATGCCTCAGCGCTCATGCCACCAGTAATCAAGTGCGCACGCACAAACTGCATCAGCTTGGCAGGGTCAGCAGTCCACTGAGCCAGTGTGTCAGCGGGCAGCAGCGCGAAAGCAGCATCCGTTGGCGCTAGCAGTGTGTAGTCACCAGATGTGAGCATCTCCGTCAATCCTGCCTTATCGATGGCAGCGAGCAGTGTCTCGAACTTGAAGATCTGGCGGTCAAAGGGCAGCGGAATTTCGGCAGGGAACTTGGCAAAGCCGACTTCGACACCGCTGAACCCGTGCAGGAAATCGATCATGTTGCGCGGGCTATTGCCTTCAGGGAACACGAAGTCATAGTCTTTGCCCATCTCTCCCGGATAGCTACCTACGAGCGCCGTGATGTAGCGCGTCGCAGGCTCGTAGAAAACGGGTGATTCAAAGAACACCGTCTTGGGGTCTCCGCTGGCTGTGACTACTAGATCGTTGAAATTCTGCGCCGGAATCGCGAGTGCTGCATAACTGCCGTAAGCAATATCCTTTGCCCAGATCTTGCCATCTGCCATGATGTCAACGGCGGGAACACCCTGCAAGTTGTTGATGAACAGCGCCGCCGACATGGTATCGGGGTCGATATCTTTGAAGGCGTCCGTTTCATCCACAATTAGTGATGTCGCTGCCTTATCCGTAGCCTGACCGATTGCCGCCACCGTGTAGTTATGTGAGGCAGTCACGTTCACTGTCAGCGGTCCGAGGATCGCAGCATCTGCGCCTTTGCCGGTTGGTGTGATCGTGAGAGTTTGCTCACCCGCCTCCACTGCCTGATAATCGCTAATCTTCGTTGGCTCCACGTTTTCCAGTACCGCCTTATCTCCGATCCAGACATCGACGGCGGTGCCGCCGTCGATCAGGTGGGCGACGCGCAGCCAGCCAGTCTCGGCAGCATTAGCGCTGCGCACGGAAACTCCGCTGATCAACGTCAGCAGGACAACTAGAACCATCAGTAATGAACTACGCTTGCTGGTCATCTTTCACTCCTTCAGAGTTGAGTTTTACTTGGGGAAGTAAGCGTTCGTGCTGTCGGTCGATCTTGGGGCGGGGTAGCCGCATGAACGTTGTTCCTGTGGAAAACAATAGCGGCGACAACTGCTCACCCTACAGCCCAAAAACTGTTCACTTTTGGCTCAATTTGGAGAATAGGCGTCTAATATGAGTGCCGTCGCATTGTCTGCCCGATACGGAGATCATTACCCTTGTTAGCAGCTTCCTCGATTCGTCTTGCAGAAGTTATCGCCGCACTGTCTCTGGCTACCGATCTGGGTTTGGGGCAGCAGTCCGGTTTTGCCCTGCGCTCCTGTATTCTGGGTGTGCGGCTGGCGGAAGCGCTCGGTTACAGCGATGAGGGCATCCGCGAGGTTTACTATCAGTCGCTGCTGCGCTACATCGGCTGCAATGTGGATACGCTGATTCTCGCTGCTGTCGTGGGCGACGAGTTCGCGTTACGGCATGATTTTTCGCTGGTCGATAACGGCAATACGCAAGAGATCGTCGATTTGTTCGTGCGCTACATCCGACAGGTCAACGCTGGTGCTGAACCACCAGAATTGACGTCATTTATTGCCAGCGGACTAGCGACGCTTCCGCAAATTACGGCTAGCTTTGTTGGTCACTGCGAAGTAGCGCAGCGCCTTGCTACGCGGCTTGGCTTCAACGCCAATGTCGTTTACGCACTCGGTCAGCTTTATGAACGCTGGGATGGCAAGGGGATGCCGCGCGGCTTGAAGGGTGAAGCGATTGCGCCCGCAGTATTAGTGGTCACGCTGGCGCAGGACGCGGTGCTATTTCATGGACTCGGTGGCGTGGAGGCAGCGGTCAAGATCGCCCGCGAACGCAACGGTGGGGCTTACGCGCCGTTCATCGTCGAACGCTTTTGTCAGTACGCTGACCAGCTATTCGCGGGGATCGATGACGAGCCATCGTGGGAAACGGTGATGGCACTGGAGTCAAGTCGTGGCGACTGGCTGACGGACGAACAGTTCGATTCGGCATGTCGGGCGATGGCGGATTTTGTAGACATCAAGAGTACATCCACGCTGAATCATTCGCACGAAGTGGCGCGCACGGCGGCGGCGGCGGCTTCGCACGCAGGCTTGCCGAGCGCCGATGTGCAAACGATCCGCCGCGCTGGTTGGCTGCACGACATCGGCAAGACAGGGATTACCGCTAACATTCTCGAAAAAGCTGGATCGCTCAATGACCGCGAATGGGAGCGCGTGCGCTTGCATCCCTATTACACCGAGCGTATTCTGGCGCGTTCGACGGCGCTGTCCCAAATTGGTCGGATCGCCACGCTGCATCATGAATTACTAGATGGTTCTGGCTACCATCGAGGTTTCGCCGCCGCCGCGATTTCGCCCGCCGCACGTTTGCTTGCTGCCGCCAATCGTTACTGCGCTCTGCTAGATAATCGCCCTTATCGTCCAGCCGCAGAACCTGAAGCAGCCGCGGAACTTCTAAAGCGCGATGTTCATGCAGGCAGACTTGATGGTGACGCCGTACACTGTGTACTTGCCAGCGCTGGACATCGCGTGACAGTGCCTGAGTCGGTAGCCGGATTGAGCGAACGCGAGATCGAAGTGCTGCGTTTGCTGGCGCGTGGCTCCTCCACCAAAGAGATCGCCGTCGCGCTGACAATCTCGCCCAAGACCGCCGATCACCATGTTCAGCACATCTACACGAAGATCGACGTTTCTACCCGCGCTGCTGCGGCACTATTTGCGATAGAGCATCATCTACTCTCCACTAACTGACAGAATAGGGAGAACTCCCGATGATCGGGAATCCTGCCTGCCGTAAACTGCTGACATCATTCGCTTTTAGGCAAGTCTCGGTTGGAGGAAGTCATGTCCGCAGAACAGAACAAATCAATCGTCCGTCGTTGGATCGAAGATGGCTGGAATGAGCAGAACGTGGCGCTGATCGATGAACTGTTCACGCCCGACTTTGTGCAGCACGAACCCGGTGCGCCGCTGCCCGTGTCGAATATCGAGGAACTCAAGCTTTTCGTCAACGCCTATCTGACGGCGCTGCCCGATACGCATTTCGTCATTGATGATCTGTTTGCGGAAGGCGATAAGGTGGTCTGGCGCTTCACGGTAACGGGAACGCATAACGGCGCGCTGTTCGGCATCCCGGCGACGGGCACGCGGGCGCAGGTCACGGGCATCATCATCTTCCGGCTGGTCGGCAGCAAGATGGCGGAAGCGTGGCTCAATTTGGATACGCTCGGCATGTTGCAGCAGATCGGCGTCATTCCCGTAAACGCCTAACTCGGACTATCGATCAGGATGTGGAACTGACTACGGATCGAGACATTAAGCGATCTGTAGTCAGTTTAGTTTTTCTTCACGATGGCGGCAAAGCGTCCACATGCATTGTGGTATAACGGGCTATTACTCAGTACGCATTCGGACTCTTACGCAGCACCGTCTGCCAGACCGTGCGGATCAAAATTTTGATATCCAGCCAGATCGACCAGTTTTCCACGTACCAGATGTCGTACTTGATCCGTTCCTCAATGCTGGTATTGCCGCGTAGACCGTTGACCTGCGCCCAACCCGTCATGCCCGCCTTTTCGCGGTGACGCTCCATATAGCGGGGGATTTTCTCGCGGAACTGCTGCACAAAGGTGGTTTGCTCAGGGCGCGGACCGACGAGGCTCATCTGTCCGAACAACACATTGATCAGGTTGGGCAGTTCGTCGATATTGGTCGAGCGCAGGAACCTACCGAGTCGGGTAACACGCGGATCACCTTGCACCGTCCAGCCGGGACCACCCTTCTCAGCGTCGCGGCGCATACTGCGGAACTTGATCATGGGGAAGGATCGACCATCCAGCCCTGCGCGATCCTGACTGAAGAATACCGGACCACGTGACTCCAGCTTGATCAGCACCGCGATCAGCAGCATCAGCGGCGATAGAAATACCAAGCCGATGAACGAGCCGATAATATCCAAGCCGCGCTTGACGGTCAGCTTCCACCCGCGCAGCGCTACGTCACGCACGCTGATCAACGGGATGCCGCCCAGTTCATCAACGCTCATGCCGCCCGTCATGTAGGCAAACAGGTCGGGGAAAATCTTGACGCTGACGCGCCCGCGCTGGCATAAACCCGTGATGTGCATCAGATCGTTACGGTTCGCCTCCGGCAGCGCAATGATCACTTCATCCGCCTTCATCTCGTCGATCAAGCGCGGTAAGTCGTCCACTTGCCCGATCACGGGCACGCCCGCTACTGTCTCGTGATGTTTACCGTTAACGGCGCCGACGATCACGTAACCAAGCTGCGGATTGAACTGAATTTGCTGCACGATAGACTGCGCTACTTCACCACTGCCCACGATTAGCACGCGATCCCGTGCCGTACCGCTAACCCGCAGGGCGATGGTCAGCAGGCGGTGTAGTTCACGTCCCGCCATCACGAAGATGATACTGAACAACCAGACGTAGAGGATCATCTGGCGGGGATAGTCAGTGACACCTGCACCTGTGCCTTTGAGCAGGATTGTGCTCAAGCCGCTGGTCATGATTACGCCGACGGAAACAGAGGTAGTCACGCTGTACAGCAAATCAATGCGGCTGACGGCGCGACGCTGATGGTACAGGCGATTGAAGAAGAACAGCAGGATCAGCGTGATCGCATGGATGATCAGCATCGAGCTGTACGCCTCAAATGTCGGCGGATCGACAGGAGCAGCGAACAGCGGGAAGCGCAAGCGCGCCCAATAGCCGACGAGGAAAGCGACAAGGACCGCTAGAAGATCAAAGAGGACGAGTAAACCACGCAGGGCACCACGCATAAGATGTAGTTCTAGTTCATGCCTGAGTAGGAGTTGGAGACGGAGCGGAATTTAGTCTAATTTCTTTCCATAACGGTAAGCCGCCGCGCAGCACCATACCCAGCAGCACGATCCAGTGCAACGGTTTCGGTGTCGAGTTGGCGTAATGTTTGCGATAAAACAACCAACCCGCGCGCTCGAACTCGAATTTTGTGCGCGGATTCTGGCGGCTGGCGGCGCGTTTCACATGCAGCACTGTGACCGTTGGATAGTACAAAATTTTCCAACCTGCCTGCTTGATCCGGTATGCCCAATCTATATCTTCGCCATACATCCAGAACAGTTCGTCGAGCAACCCAGCTTGCTGGACAGCCTCACGGCGCACCATCATGAACGCCCCGACCACGCAATCAACCTCTGTCTCCACGTGTTCATCGAGATAGGTCATGTTGTAGCGCCCGAACAGTTTGCTTTTAGGGAATAATTTGCTTAAGCCGAGCACGCGCCACATCATCACTTCTGGTGTGGGAAAACTACGACGGCAGGCAAGATCAAGGTTGCCGTCCAGCATGATCAGACGTGGTCCGGCTGCGCCTAATTTTGGATCAGCATCCATTCGTTCGATCATTTTCCGCAAGCCATCCGGCGGAACAACGGTATCTGGGTTAAGCAGTAAGGCGTAGCGCGGCAGATTGGCACTCTCGCCGGGTTTCTCGCGCTTGTCGGTGAAGCCTAACATCCGCAATCCGATGTTGTTCGCCTGCGAGAAGCCACCGTTGGTGGGGTTTGCTACCGCTTCCACAGCGGGGAATTCATCTCTTACCATCTCTACGCTGCCATCGCTGCTGGCGTTATCGACCACGATCACGCGCCGCGTCACGGTTGGATCGCCAGCTTGCAACGACTTTAGGCAGTCGCGCAGCAGATCGCGAGTATTCCAGTTGACGATGACGATTCCAATGTCGATGCTCATGGCGAGTGGTCATTGTTGGTTGCAAGCTGAGTCGCCAGTATAGCGAGGTAGGTGGGGACGGTCAATGTGCGGAATTGTGGCGTAGGGTAGCCGTCGATCCTGGATCGCAAATCATATGAATCTATATTCATGTTTGGGTTTGGTTATAAAATTAGCTCTGCTCAATGAGCAGTCAGCGGGTCGCTTATGGAGAGACGAATCGTTTGATAAACGCCTGTTCTAAAAAGTTAGAAATTTCAAATCTTTGGGAGATCGTTGGTTTTTGTTCTAATGGTGAGAGAATCGTTATTTCCGTAGATAGTATCTACCAAAAGGAAGGATTACAATTTATGCTAAAATATTAACCAAAGTCAGTGAGCGAAAATGTTGAAAAAGGTGTGATAGTAAAAAAACAAACTGATTTCAAACCAAATAATAACGAGGGCGTATCTTGTAAATAGATTAAGCCTATGCTAAATTCATAGTCCTATTAGCGCCAGATATGGGGTGGTAAAGATGCTATACCCCCATATATAGTGCTAATCGGGATGCGCGTTGGTCTTTTCAGGTCTTTAATGACCTGTCTTGTCCCGTCTTGATAGGGGAAGTGTCTCATGCAATGCCCGTACTGCGGCAGCAGCGACCTGAAGGTGTTGGATACCACTGATACACGCAGTGGAATCCGCCGTCGCCGCGAGTGCGCCAATTGCGAACAGCGCTTCACCACCTACGAGCGCCCACTGACCGCAACGCCTGTGCTCATCAAGAGCGATGGCAACCGCGAAGAGTTTGATCGCGATAAGCTGAAGCGAGGCATCTGGAATGCCTGCGCCAAGCGTCCCATTCCAGCCGCAGAGATTGAAAAACTGGCAAACCACGTCGAAACGTACCTCCAATCACTGGGACGTTCCGAAGTGTCCAGTCATGTCGTAGGTGATATGGTGATTCAGGGGTTGAAAGAACTCGACTCCATCGCCTATATTCGCTACGCCATCGTCTATCTGGGGTTGGATAATCTCCTGAGCGTACGTGCTGAGATCGATAAGCTGCTGGCTGAACAACAGGCTGGCACGATCCTCGGTGCGGATAGCTCATCTTCTACTTCCACACCTAAACCTGAAAACGATCCAGCTTCGCGTTCGGGGCGAGAGGTCAACCCCTCATCGTCCACGTCGGCGGATAAACTGCCAGCCAGCGTCGAAACCCCTAAACATCGACGCGGCGCAGCAAAGATGGTGACGACATCGCCATCGGCTGGTTTGTCGCAAGGGAGAATTGCTCCTAGAGTAGCTCCCAAAGCCTAAAGTCGGGGCTGTGTAGGTTTGTCCCCAAGAACAAGCCAAAGCAGCCGAAGCCAAGCGGGTGGGGTGCGCAAAGAATTGCGCACCCAAGATTGACAATCTGTTTTGCCTGTTTTTGCAGGAGAGGAAGCCATGCGCAAAGCAAGGGTTAGTTCAACTTTGTCTGGTACCAATATGCTGCCGACAAAGTCGATCCCAGAAGATTTGAGACAAAAGCACATTAAGCTGACTGATAACGCTAGTGTCGTCCTTCAAAAACGCTATTTGCGGCGTGGTGAGGATGGTCAGCCCGCCGAGACGATGCACGAGATGTTCTGGCGCGTCGCCTATCATGTTGCGCTTGCAGAAGCCGAATTCGACGAAGATGTCGAGAAATCCGCGCGCGACTATTTCGAAATGCTCACTAACTTAGAATTTTTCCCCAACAGTCCCACTTTTACTGGTGCGGGGACTCCGTTGGGACAGCTTGCCGCCTGTTTTGTGCTGCCCATCGAAGATGATATGGGACGTTCCGAAGGCGGTATTTTCCAGACATTGCGCGATGCCGCCTTGATTCAACAGACAGGCGGCGGTAATGGCTTTGCTTTCTCACGGCTGCGTCCCAAGGGTGCGTTGGTTAAGAGCAGTCGCGGCGAAGCAACCGGTCCGATTGGCTTCCTGCGCGTCTACGATCAGGCATTCGGTGAGATCGCACAGGGCGGTTCGCGGCGCGGCGCTAACATGGCGGTGCTGCGCGTGAATCACCCTGACATCCGCGAGTTCATCACCTGCAAGAGCAACGAGAGCCAGATCACCAATTTCAACATCAGCGTGGGTATGACCGACGAATTCATGCGTGCCGTCGAAGATGATGCCGAATTCGCCCTGATCAACCCGCAAGATGGCAAGGTCTGGGAAACCATCCGTGCCCGCGATCTATTTGAGCTGATCGTCAAGCAGGCGCATCACAACGGCGAACCCGGTGTGCTATTCCTCGACGCCGCCAACCGTGCTAATCCGGTGCCGCATTTGTACGAGCTGGAAAGCACAAATCCGTGCGGAGAGCAATTTTTAGGTCCCGGAGAAAACTGCTGCCTCGGTAGCATCAACCTCAGCCAGTTGAACGTGATCAACGGCGAGCCGGACTGGGATCAGTTCCAGCGCCTGATCGAGACATCAACGCGATTCCTTGATGATGTGGTCAGCGCGAACAGCTACGTTCCCGGCGTGCCGCAGCTTGCCGTCGCCGCCCATCGCGTCCGCCGCATCGGACTCGGCATCATGGGCTTGGGCGATCTGATGTACAAGCTTGGCGTGCGCTATGGCAGTGAAGAAGGTCAGGAGTTTGCCGGACAGATCTGCGAATTTCTGCGCTATCACGCCATGCGTACCAGCATCGATCTAGCAAAGGATCGCGGTGCGTTCCCGGCTATTGAGGGCAGCATCTACGATCCTGAAGATATGACGTGGCAGCCACCGACTCCGCTGGTCGCCTACAGCCGCGATTGGCGACGTCCCGAACTCGATTGGGAAAAGGTCGTCAACCGCATCAAGAAGCACGGCATCCGCAACGGCGCACAGACCACCATCGCGCCGACGGGTACGATTGCGACGGTTTCCGGCTGCGAGGCGTATGGTTGTGAACCCGTTTTCGCGCTGGCATACATCCGTCACGTAAATGACAAGGGACAGGATTTGCAGCTTCAGTACACCAGCCCGCGCTTCCAGCAAGCGCTGGAAGATGCCGGACTGAGCACCGATCAGATCAAGACCATCGTGGATCAGGTCAACCTCGAAGGAACGTGCCAGAACGTCGCCGGATTGCCGGAGAGCGTGCGTCACACCTTTGTGGTCAGCGCCGACATCAGCGCCGACGAGCATATCCGTATGCAGGCGTCGATGCAGCGTTTCATTGACAACGCCATCAGCAAGACCTGCAATTTCCCGTCCACTGCGACGGTTGAGGATGTCGCTAACGCCTATCTGCTGGGCTGGAAGCTCGGCTGCAAGGGCTTGACGGTCTACGTAACGGGCAGCCGCGATAAGGTAGTACTGGAGACGCACGCGACGGCGAAGGCGAAGGAAGAACCGAAGGCTGAAGAAGCCGCTGTTGAGCCGGAAGCACCAGCCGCAGAGCCTGTGTTGGCAGCCGTTCCCGAATTCAGCGTGAGTGCGCTTGCCGTCGATCCTATTTCAGATCTACAGCCGCAAGAACTGAAGCTGTATCCTTCCGAGAACACCAAGAAACAGCGCCCGCGTCGCTTGGATGGACAGACTTACCGCGTCGGTACGCCGCTCGGCGCGACCTACATCACCGTCAACGAAAACGGCGATGGTCGCGGGCAGCCGTTCGAGATTTTCATCCACACCGCCAAAGCCGGATCGGAAACAGCGGCAGTCTCCGAAGCGATTGGTCGGCTGATTTCGCTGGTACTGCGCGTCAAGTCGCCTATCCCGCCGCGTGAGCGCCTTAAGGAGATCATCGATCAGCTTGAGGGCATCGGTGGCGGACGCAGCTCCGGATTCGGACCGACCCGCGTGCGTAGTCTGCCCGACGGCGTGGCTCAGGCATTACATGAGTACATCGAAGAATCCAGCCATGATCTCGCCGTGAAGATCGAGTCCCATGACCATGTGCATCTGCCCGCTAACGGTCACAGTCACGGCAGCAATGGCAATGGCAAAATCGCTGCCGCGCCCGTGAGTGAGCATAAGGCGGTCAAAGCGGTGAGCGAGAAAACTGCCGAACGCCCCGGCGTCAGCGCTGGCGTGATCGCGGGCGATCTGTGCCCCGAGTGCGGCGAAGCGGCGGTGATCAACGAGGAAGGCTGCCGCAAGTGCTATAGCTGCGGCTACAGCGAGTGCTAGTCTGAGTAATGCATAATACAAGACGGCGGGCGATGAACCCGCCGTTTTTGTTTATGGTAAGATTGTCGTGAGCAGGAGATAACAAGATGGATGCAACTTGACCCCACGTGAGATTGCCCGCGCTAAGTTGCTGGCAGGAGGCTTGCTTGTGACAGACATCAAAGCACCCGAAGGCACAAAACGTCTTACGACAGAAGAACTGTGGAAACTAACTAAGCTACCTCCCGGTTCCCCGTCAGTTAGCGAAATGATCATACGAGATCGTGGCGAATATTAACCAACGATGGGGTAGTTCACAGAGTCGGCTTCAGCCGACTTTTGCTAAAGATTTGTAGCCGGATGGTTTTAACCTCCGGCGTTGATTGTGCGAATCTTCCGCTATACAGCCCAAACATTCCGCCTCCTCTTGCCTTCCCCGCCGAACCGCGCCAGAATGTCGCCACTTTCTCTCTCGCCAACTGCACTAAGAGGAGATGGCGCTGATGGTCAAACGAGTAGCATGGCAGCAAGTTACGCGCCAATTGGTCGATGTGGCGATGGGACGGGCACCCGCCGATGTGGTGATCCACGATGGGCAATGGGTTAACGTCCACACCCGCGAGGTCATCCCGCACACCGATATTGCCGTCGTAAAGGGGCGGATCGCTTACGTGGGCGAGGATGCCAGTTACTGCATCGGCACAGATACCCACGTGATCGAAGCGCAGGGACGCTATCTCGTGCCCGGTTTGCTCGATGGTCACATGCACATCGAGAGCAGTATGCTCACCGTCAGCGAGTACGTCCGCGCGGTGCTGCCACACGGCACGACAGGCATCTTCGCTGATCCGCACGAGATCGCCAACGTGCTCGGCTTATCTGGCGTCCGTCTGATGGTCGATGAAGCTGCCAGCACGCCGATCAACGTGTTCGTGCAGATGCCTTCCTGCGTTCCATCAGCCCCCGGATTAGAGCGCCCCGGTGCCGTGATCACGCCTGCGGATGTAGCCGAAGCCATGACGTGGGATGGCATCATCGGCTTGGGTGAGATGATGAACTTCCCCGGAGTTTTCCTGAACGACGAAGCGATGCACGCGGAGATGGCGGCAACGATGGCGGCGCACAAGACCATCGGCGGGCATTACGCTAACCCTGATCTTGGGCGACCTTTCCACGCTTATATTGCTGGTGGTCCCGCTGACGATCACGAAGGGACCAACGAACGTGATGCCATCGAACGGGCGCGGCGCGGGATGCGCCCGATGCTGCGGCTCGGCTCAGCGTGGTTCGATGTGGAGGCGCAAGTCACCGCCATCACGCGAAAGGGACTCGATCCTCGTTCATTCATCCTCTGCACTGACGATGTTCACGCGGGTACGCTGGTCAGCGAAGGGCACATGGATCGCGTGCTGCGTCATGCCGTCGGCTTCGGACTCGATCCCGTGATCGGTATTCAGATGATGACCCTTAACACCGCGCAGCACTTTGGCGTGGATCGTGATCTCGGCAGCATCGCTCCTGGACGCTATGCCGACATCGTATTAACCCACGATCTACGCGACTTCCACGCTGATCTGGTGATCGCGGCGGGCGAGATTGTGGCGCAAGATGGCAAGCTATCTATCGATCAACCGCAGTATCCTTATCCTGTTGAACTGCGGCAGACGATCAAGCTGCAGAGGTCGATCACGGCGCACGATTTCGATCTGCACACATCCATTGACGCACCTCAAGTGACCGCCCATGTGGTCGGCATCATCGAGAATCAAGCGCCGACACGCCACATTCGTACAGCACTCAACGTACATGATGGCGTGGTGCAGCCGGATCCCTTACAGGATGTGATGCGACTGTCGTTGGTCGAGCGGTACCGCGAGACGGGCGAGGTCGTCAACGGCTTCGTGCAGGGATTCGGCTTGCACGTTCCTTGCGCTATCGCCAGCACCGTCGCGCACGACAGTCATCACCTGTTGGTGGTAGGGACGAACACCGAAGATATGGCAATTGCCGCCAACGAACTGGCGCGTATCGGCGGCGGCGTGATCATGGTGCGCGAGGGGCAGATCATCGCGCTGGTCGAACTGCCGATTGCCGGTCTGATGTCGGATGAACGCGCCGAGATCGTGGCGGAGAAATCGCTGCGACTGGTGGAAGCGATGCGCGAATGTGGCTGCACGCTGAACAACGCCTACATGCAGCTAAGTCTGCTGGCGCTGGTGGTGATCCCCGAACTACGCATCTCCGATCTCGGTCTGGTCGATGTCACCTGCTTCCAGCACATTCCGGTGATCGAATCCAACCAATGAACCGTTCCACTCACCGTTCACTTGCATTACCTAACTTGTGTTGTCTACCCGATCCCCTCTCCGCAGCGGAGAGGGGTGACGCGAAGCGTCGGGGTGAGGTAAACCCATGAAACAAGTCATTTTCGGCTACAACGCGGTAGCGGAAGCGCTGCGATCCGGTCATCCGCTGAACCGCATTTACTTCTCGTTGTCCAGCCGCCGTCCCTACATTCAGGAATTGAAGGCGCTAGCGCAAGAGAACAACGTACGCTACGACTTCGTGGAGCTGGCGAAGCTGAATGTGCTAGCGAATACGGGCGAACATCAGGACGTGGTGGCGATCACCAGCCCCGTCGAATACGTCGATCTCGACGACTTCCTAGAGGCAAATGCTAACGTCAATCCGCAGTTGCTGGTGGTGCTAGATCAAGTGCAGAACTCCGGCAACGTCGGCTTGATCATCCGCACGGCGGTGGCAGCAGGCGCGACGGGCGTGATCCTCAGCGTGCGCGGCGGCAGTCTGATCAACGATCAGGTCTTTCGAGCGTCGGCGGGCGCAATCTTCCACATCCCGATCATCAAGTCGATGTCGCTGCAGCGCGATTTGCAGAAGCTCAAGGATCAAGACTTCTGGGTTTACGGTCTCGACGCGGGCGGATCGAGCGACGTGTTCAACGAAAAGTGGGCGAAGCGCACCGCCGTCGTGATCGGCAACGAGCACGCCGGACCGCGCGACGTGACCCGCAAGCTGTTCGATCTGACGGTGCGCATCCCGATGGCGAAAGATTTCGATTCCCTCAATGCTGCAATCGCCGCCGGGATCGTGTTGTTCCAGATCAGCAACTACGCCAGCAAAGCAGGTTGGCGTTAAGCGTAAAGGTCAACTTCTGACACCATTTTCCTGATCTGATCAACTACAGCATTTATGCAACCGAAATCTGTTACTATTCGTACTGACTACTAGCACCGTCTACTTAACGGGAAGGTATCACATGAATGGCAACAGCGTCGTCCTGAAAACTGAGGACCTCAAAAAGGAACTCCGCGTTGGGGAAGTCACCATCCAAGCCCTACGTGGCGTCAGCATGAGCGTAGATCGCGGTGAATTTCTGGGCATCATCGGACCGTCGGGCAGTGGTAAATCCACGCTGCTCGGTCTGATCGGCGGTCTGGACTCCCCGACCAGCGGCAAAGTCTACATTGATAGCGAGGACATCACTAATCTTGGTGAACGCGAATTAACGCGCGTGCGTAACGAGAAGATCGGTTTCGTCTTTCAATTCTTCAATCTGATCCCCACCCTCACCGCACTAGAGAACGTCTCGCTGCCGATCCAGTTCGCCCGCCAGCGCAAATTCGACGCCAACAAACGCGCCAAAGAACTGCTCGATTTACTGGGCGTCGGTGATCGTCTGCATCACCGTCCCACGCAGCTTTCGGGCGGTCAGCAGCAGCGTGTCGCCATCGCCCGCGCTTTAGCCAATGGTCCTTCGCTGCTACTCTGCGACGAACCAACAGGCAGTCTCGACACCACTGCCAGCGAAACCGTGATGAAGGCACTGCGCGACGTGCAAAAGTCGATGAACACTACTGTAATCATCGTGACTCACAACATGGACATCGCCGCGCAGATGGAACGCCTGATCACGCTGGTCGATGGTCACATCGCCACCGATGTGGAAGTGAACGCCAGCCAGCATGCCGCCGCCACCGAAGCGATCCGCCAGAAGCGTCAAACAGGCGAACTGCGTCTTAGCCAGAGCTGATCTGGTAGTACTTTCGATATTTCCCCTCACCGAGAGGATACTCCGATGTTGGAACAATTACGCTTCTACATTCGCCACTCGCTGAACGATCTGCGGGTGAACGGGCGGCGCACCTTTTTTGCGCTTTTGTGTATCGCGGCGGGCGTGGCGGCAATCGTTAGTTTGCAGACACTGGCGGTGATGATCGGCGATACGCTGGATCAGAACTTGCAGGAGAGCAATCGCGGTGACATTGCGGCACTGGTGATGCTGATGGGGCGCGACGATCTGCAATCAGCGGCGCAGGAAGGGCTAGTGCAGCAGCAGCCACCCTCGCTGTTCGCTGCCTTTGGGAATGGTCCACAGTATTTCATGCCACCAGCGGGATTGGAAAAGATCACCTCGTGGCTCAAAGAAGAATACGGGAACGCTATTACTGTAACTGGAAAGCAGTCGCTCACGGATATCATCGGTGTATTTTTCGGCAATGGCATCGGTACGACAGCAACAGTAGTCGCTACGGGCGACGACACTGCGCAGCTTTCGCCCATCATGATCGATCCAGCGGTCTACCCGCTTTATGGTGATGTCAAAACCATAGAGGGTAAAGAGCTGGCGGCGGCGTTGGCGAATCCGACGGACATCGTGTTCGACCAGAAGTCGGCGGATAATCTCGAGGTTAAAGTCGGTGATGTTGTCAAACTGAACGGCAGCAGCGCGGAATTTACCGTGCAGGGCATCGTGCCTACTGAGGCAGAGATCACCAATCCCGCGACGGGGATCATCAATGCTATCTTCGGATTCTACTATCTAAGGCTGGATGCAGCGGAATTATTTCCCAACGTCACGCCCACCGTCTCCGATATTTACATCAAGGTCAACAATCCTGACCAGATTGCAGCGATCAACAACGCCTTCACCGCGCGCTATCCCTTCTTAGAAACGACCACGATTGACGATATGCGCGTCCAGAACGAGGCGGTCTCTGGGCAGGTCAGCCAATTGGTATCTGTCGTCGGACTGGTGTCGCTGTTGCTCGGCAGTATCGGCATTATCAATACCATGCAGGTGATCGTGCGCCGCCGCACGGTTGAAGTCGCGGTGCTCAAAACTATCGGCTTGCAGGGCAATCAGGTGACCATTCTGTTTCTGGTCGAAGCCGTAATCATGGGCATTATCGGGAGCATCCTCGGTGTGCTGCTTGGCTGGGCAACTACGTTTGTGATCAAGGGTGTCGCTGAAACACTGGTCGCGCAGCCGCTCGCCTTTCGCATCACGCTGCCACCGGTGATCAATGGTATCGTCGTCGGCACGCTGGTCACCACAATCTTCGGCTTCTTGCCCACACTGGCGGCGGGGCGAGTCCGTCCGGCGGTGGTGCTGCGTCCGCAAGAGAACATTGTGCCACGCGCGGGCTGCCTGACGACGCTTCTGGCGCTGGCGTTCATGATCGTCGCGCTGGCGTTTGTGGCGAACACCATCCTCAACAACATCGGCTTATCATTCGGCGTCACCATCGGTTCCTTCTGGGGAGCTGCGTTCTTATTAGTTGGCTTGCTCATCGTCATCTGGGTGATCGCCACTTTTGCGCCCTCGTTCGGCATCATTGATCTAAAGATATCGCTGCGCCAGCTTTCGGCAGGACGTACCCGCGCCGCGATCACGCTGTTGGCATTGGTAGTCGGTGTGTTTTCACTCAGCCTGATCACGCTGCTAGCGGACTCGGTCAATACGCTGCTAAAAACCGCACTG
>JAHBVK010000068.1 GCA_019637555.1 Anaerolineae bacterium | reverse complement strand
GTCCCATATCGCGCAGATGCTGTGCAGTGCGTAGCGCCCCACCCCAATCCAGATGACCGGGCAGCGGCGCGGAAATGAACCAGATGTTGCTCAATGACTTACCTTGATTCGCTTGTCGGTTGTCTGTATTCAAGGAACGCACAGGGTAGGTTTGGAAACCTACCCCTACAAGCACGAATGTCTATTATGCCGCCGCTGTAGGGGTGGGTTTCTAGCCCACCCTCCTCCTCATTCCCCTCTGAACGTCTCCAGTGTCTGCTGCTCCGCTTCCCACAGCGGACTCTTGCGGCGGCGCTGGCGGATCGCATCTAGGCGCACGTAACCGCTGGCGTACTCGCTCGCCCACTCCTGCGCGAACTTGCCCTCGCGGATTTCCTGCAAAGCCTGCTCCATCTGCCGACGAACTTTCGGCTCGTTGAAGCGTTCTAAACGCGAGAGCACGCCGTACTGCGCGGTTGGCGAGAGGAACTTGAGGCTGTCCACCAGCCCGATCTCGCCCGCCGTTTCCAGCGACTTGCTCAGTTCGCCCGACAGATACAGATCGAGCAGCGCCGCTTCCGCTGGATAGCCCTCGCGGATCAGCACATCGGCAGCGGTGAATAGCAGATTGTGGATCGCCGGAATAATCGTCTGCTGCGTAAATAGATCGAGTTCGGCTTCCTGCCGGAAGGTCAGTTCCATCGCGCCGCTGCGTAATCCGCCTACCGCTTGCGCCAGCGCCAGAAGCCGATCCCACGCCGCGCCCGTCGCATCCTGTGAGACGGCGAGGAAGCTGGGCGTTCCGGTGCGTTCCAGATAACGTTCGCGCATGGCAACAGCGGAAGCACGCGGCGCGATCAGCATTACGTCCACGAAGGCGGGCGGCTCAATAAAGCCAAAGGCGACGTTGTACGAGGAGGCAAACACCAGCGCGTCATTCTGCTTGAGCGCGGGCGAGATGTGATTCAGGTAGACTTCGGGCATTACCTCGTCAGGCAGCAGCAGCAGCTTGATCATCGCCTTCGCCGCCTCTGCGATAGGCACGACCTCAAAGCCCTCATCGCGGGCAAAGGAGGAATACATATCCTCGATATTGCCGATCACGGGGGCGTGTCCGCTGTCGCGCAGATTGTGGGCGAAGGCGCGTCCAGCATTGCCATAGCCGATCACGGCGATGGACTGCCCCTCCAACGCCAGCGGATTGGCATCAGCATCGTAATAGATAACGGTCAAGCGCGTCTCCCCGACTATTGGCGAAAGATAGTAATGAGTGCTGAGTGCTGAGCGATAACACGGCAATGAATTGCCGTGCTGAACGAACGAAGTCCCTTCGGGACTCAATTCTCGGAGCAATTATCGAACTGTCAAAAGTAGGTTCATAACAGTTCTGCTCTTAACACACTTCAGTGGGTTTACCAAGTGTTGTAGCCGGAGGTTTCAACCTCCGGTCTACTGGTTTTCGCCGTCATCTCTGACTCGACCACACTCGCTATCCCTCGTCACTCATCACTCATTACTTTTCCCCACTATTCTAGCGAACCTCATCAACTACGGGTGATCACACGGAACAATCCGCGCAGCAACCGCCAGCTGATAAACAGAGCCGCCAGCGATCCCACTAGCAGCGGGATCGGGGAGTCGGTGGTGGGCGGCGGCGGTGCGGGGATCAGCGCCCGTTCCTGCTCCGATTGGGCGCGACGGCGTGCCAGTTCAAGTTGCAAACTCTCCTCGCCTTTGCGCATCGCCCACTCGTGATTGAGCGCGAAAGCAGGCTTGGCAATGATTGAGAAATCGCGCAGCAGCGGCTTATCCGCTTCGATCTTCCACTCGTACTTGATCTTCGTCCACTCACCATCCGGTTCAAATGTCCAGATGCCATAACCTGCGAAGTCACCCATCGCCTGAATCCTGAAGCTGGTCTCAGAGGTATCGCTGACTTTGAACTGCCAGCGCAGAGTATAGGGCAGCCAACCTTTGGTATATAGATCGACTACCCGTCCGACGCCACGCTCATCGCCGGGTTCCAGCACTTTAACCTCGAGGTAGACGGCGGGCCACCAGCGCGGCAAGTCGGCGGCATCGCCGATGATGTCGATCACATCTTTCATCGCGCCATAGACGCGCCAGTTGGTGATGAAATGATAAGCATTCGGTTTGTCAGTAGGCACACTGATGGTCATTTCACGCTCACTCTCTGCAAAGCTTCACACGAAGTTGATTAATGTTAAAATTAGGAACGAAACTGTAACGATATTCTAGCGAATTTTGACAGCCGATTCGTCCCCCTTTCTGTAAAATGAACGCTGTATTGTGGAGACAACACAAACACAATGCCCGAACTGCCTGAAGTAGAAACCGCCGTCCGTTCCCTGCGAGATCCGCTGGTGGGACGGACGATCCAGAGCGCTATCTTTCCCGCCGATCCGGGTCGCATGACCAACCTCGACGCGGCGCATTTTGCTGCGCGGATCGCGGGTCAGCGTGTGGAACGGATCGAACGCCGTGCCAAGTACCTGATCTTCGTCCTCAGCACCGATACGTTGATCGTCCACCTCAAGATGACCGGTCACCTCTATGTACTGCCACCTACTGCCGAGAGTCCCTTTGATCGCTGGGTGCGCGTGCGCTTCCTGCTAGAGAACGGTCAGGAACTGCGCTTCTCCGATACCCGTAAGTTCGGGCGTGTGCTGCTGGTCAGCGATCCGGCGGAAATCCTACCCAAGCTAGGACCGGAACCATTAGAAGACGACTTCACGCCTGATGTCTTCCGCGAACGCCTGAAACGACGCAAAGGCGCGCTCAAGGCGCTGCTGCTGGATCAGTCATTCGTGGCAGGCGTCGGCAACATCTACGCCGATGAGGCGCTGCACATCGCCCGCTTACATCCTCTGCGCGAGGCAAGCAGCCTGAGCAAAACAGAGGCGGATCGGCTCTACACGGGTATCCGCGAGGCGCTTGCCGATGGCGTGCGTTTTCAAGGTGCCAGCGTCAGCACTTACCGCAAACCCGATGGCACACGCGGCGAGGCACAGCAGCAGTTGCGTGTCTACCGCGAACTGGGCAATCTGGATAAACCGTGTCCCGACTGCGGCGGACCGATCACTAAGATTTTCTTCGGCGGACGGGGTACGCATTTCTGCCTCAACTGCCAGCCCGTCAAGCCGCGTTACATGGCGAAGCGCACCATCCGCCCCGCCACAGCGACGAAAACAACTAAATCCAAAGCTAAGTCTGTAAGCAAAAAGAGGAGCGTGACCAATGGAACCCGGACTTAATGATTTCCTCGGTCAAATTCCGATCTCGTTCATCATCGCCCCGATCTTTTTCGGTGTGTTGTACATCATCGCTATGGTGATCGTCTTCCGTCGCGCTGCCGAACGCCGCCGCAGACGTCGCGAAGCGATGTTCGGCTACGATCAGCCTCAACCAACGCCGACGCGGGGATTCGTGCCTGCGATGGCGGGAGCTGCAGTTGCCGCCGCGGCAGTTCCTGCCGTGATCTCCTCTCGCACGGCGCTAATGTCATCTACGCCGCCAATCGAGGAACCGGATTTAGATATGCTGACCACCAACTCGCTGTTGGATGAAGCCGAACGGATGCCCTCGACACCTCCTCCTGCGCCTGCACCGAAACCAACCGCGCAAGCGCAGCCTGCCGCACAGCCAGTACAATCAGCCTCAGCGCCGCGTTTGATGTCTACTGAAGAAGACCCCGACGACGCTATTGAAGTGATGCGCATCTGGCGCGATGTCAATGATGGCGGCTTGATCGTGCAGATGGGCAACCAGCGTTACCGCACACTGCTAGAAGTTCGCACGCCCGATTTGCAGCGCCGCTTCACTGCCGTCGTGCGCGATCTGATGAACATCGCGGGGATTAATGCGGGCAGCGCCAGTGGTACAAGTGCACCAACACCATCACCGTCACCGCGCAGCACCAGCAGTTTTGCGCCCGCCACCGTATCACCAATGCCGCCCGCTTCGCCTAAACCAGTCGGTGTACTGGATCGCGTAGTGCGACGTGGCAGCAGCAAACAGGAACAGGACGATCAACCGCCGGGGATCGCCGCCTCGGTAGAGGAATTTCTGCAGCTCCGTCTGATCGCTACACCGCATTTGGTCTCGCGCAATATTCACGTCCGCCCCTCACCGGATCAAGGCATCAGGATCGAGGTGGATGGTCGCTTCTACGATAGTGTGGATGAAGTGGCAGATGCCGAAGTGCGCGAATATCTGCAAACTGTGATGGCGGAGTGGGCATCGAAACAGTGATCCGTCGATCAATTCCAAGCAGTGTGGCGCGGGAGCAAGGTATAATCGCAGGCATCGCTTACGATTTACAGTTTATTCTGCTTCTGCGCCATGATCTGACATGAATCTATTTGGTATCGACCTCACTTCAATCGTCCTCATCGGCGGACTGTGCCTCGGTGGATTAATCTTCATCGGCGTAGTGCTGCCCGCGATTGGTCATCTGGTTTTCGGCTTCGAACTAGTCACTATCCTAATTGACGCGATAGGCGAATACATTGGCAATAAACGGCTGGCGCAGCTCGGTTGCCTCGCGCTGATCGGGCTTTCGCTGGCTTGCCTGTGCGGAGTCGCGGCGCTCGCCGTCGGCTTGGCGACTTGCATCACTGGCAATCCCTCGAATATCTGTCGCTTGATCGGGCGCTAGGATTTATTCACTATCGCTTATTTGATTGTTCTGCGTGCGCCCTGCCAACTAATGTAACCGACCAGCGCCAGATGAATCGGCGCGACCACACAAGAATTCCTCACAGCGGCGGTAATGATCACCGCAACGAAGAACCAGCCGATGCCGAGAGCGAAGGCGCGCAACGCCTGTCCAGCCTTGCCATTCAACAGATGTGCAACACCAAATAACCAGAAGAATGCCGTGATACAACCGACGACGAAGGCGACAGCGTTGAATCCACTGGCAGCCTGCTTCAGGCTAGCGTTAGCCGTCTTGGGCGCTGCAGGCATGCTTGGCGCTGCACCTGCTGATGCACCCGCTGGCGCGAACTGCTGCCCTTGACCGCCGCCGCTAACCCAATTGTCTAAGCGACTGCCCACACCCTTGAGAGCATCACCAATGCTATCGAGCGCGGGAGCACCAATTCCACCTAAGTTCGCAGCGCCATTGTTAATGGCTTGCTTGCGTGCAAAGCCAGCATGTCGCCGCAGTACGTCGTCAATTTCGTCACGCACCGAGCCGAGCAGTTCAGGATGAGCACGTAATTGATTCAGCGCATCGCGGGCATCCTCGGCATATTTGGGCTGCGTTAGGAACTGTTTCACCTTAAAGACCAGCGCCGCCTGATCGTTATCGCTCAGGTGAGGCATCCGAATCTGCTCGATCAGGATGTTCAATTCGGAGATCGGTTCGGCGGGCGGCACGGGCAGCGGATTAGGCAATGGCTGTGCGGCGGGCAACTCCGCTAGTGTTTTTTGCAGCGATTTATACGCGATTTTGCTGTTCTGTTGAGAGTAATCCACGTAATGGATGCGAGCAAGCGGTAATGGCAGGGCAGTGGCACTGACGGGCTTCAACACCACTGGCAGAATCCGCTTACGCAAATTATCTGCGTAGATGTATTCGTTGCGGCAGGGTTCCGAGTCCAGCATGTCCGGCGTCACAGCGGCAAGGAACAACTCGCAGCGGCGGATATTCTCCAATATCGATCCCCACCACGCATGACCCGGACGCAGTTCCTTGTCGTACCAGACTTGATGACCTAGCGATTCGAGATCGCTGGCGAGTTCCTGAACTTTCTCTGCATCGGTCTTACGATAGCTGATGAAGATGTCCATATGCCGCCCCTTATCAACTAATTTCAGTTCATGTATGTGTTGTGTTGTATGTCAGTTTTAACCCTGTGATAAGGCAGTATAAAGTAGGTTTTTGCATAAATCTAGCAGGCAAAGTGATAAGCATTTTGTAAACACGGACACTGCTAGTTACCTAGCAGCGCGACCAGCTTCTTCGGTGCGACAGCGCGATAGCTCTCGGTGATCCAGTCGCGGATCAGGCTGACGGGCGGCATTTCATCGGGTGGAAAGCGCAGGCTCACCCAACCGTGTTTGCCGAGGTTGTAACCCATCGCAGTGGCGAACGGTAGATTGAGCACCGCATCGCCCGAATATGGCAGCTTGACGCCGACGTAACGCTCGATGTGGGGAGCGTCGCTGTTACTGCCGAAGAACACGAATATCTTCTTGTTCACCTTAAAGACTCGCTCTCCCCACGGAAAATCTTCTTCCGCCTGCGGCAAACTGAGCGCGAACTGACGAATCTCCTCGAAAGCTGCCTGTCTCGCTTCACCCGTCATCATCCCTCCCAACATTATCTAAGGGCATGATACATCAGAACACATGTTCAGTAAATGCTGCCGCCGCACCGCCAAGAAAGATGACAAACAGCGCTCAAGACAGGACTATGATCAGTACCGCAGTGGCACAGTTAGGCATAGACTGAAAGTAAGAAAGCAAAATAGTCCGGCTGCCGTATTGGGATTATTTCAGAACAGGCTGCTTACGGGGAGACACTGTGATGAAGTTAGAGAACAAAGTTGCCATTGTAACCGGAGCTGGATCGGGGATCGGGCGGGCAATCGTCAAATTGTTTGCGGCGGAAGGCGCAAAAGTCGTCGCTTCTGATGTCAAACCTGATGGCTTGGAGTCGTTGAAACAGGAAGTGCAATCGATCACGACTGTCGTCGGGGATATTTCGGATCGCGCAGGGGCGGAATCGCTGGTTGATACGGCGGTCAAGACTTATGGACGCCTCGATATTGTGGTCAACAACGCAGGAATCATGGATGAGTTCGTCCCACTTGCCGATCTTGAAGATGGGATGTGGAAGCGAGTCATGGGCGTCAACCTTGATGGTCCGATGTATCTGCTGCGCAGAGCACTTAAGATGATGCTGCCGCAGGGTGGTGGCACTATCGTCAACATTGCCTCGATTGGCGGGCTGTTCGGCGGACGCGCTGGCGTCGCCTATACCACCTCCAAGCACGCGGTGATCGGCTTGACGCGCAGTGTGGCATATCAGTACGCCAAACAGGGCATCCGCTGCAACGCGATCTGCCCCGGCGGTGTAGCTACCAATATCGAAGTGCGCAATCCAAGTCCGTTAGGCTACGAACGCCTGCAAACCACACTGCCGATGGCGGTACGCACCGCGAAACCGGAAGAATTAGCAAATGTGGCACTGTTCCTAGCGTCGGAAGACTCTAGTTTCGTCAACGGTGAAGTTTTAGTGGCTGATGGCGGTTGGACTGCCGGATAGGTACAACGCGACATCAACTTCGCCAACGCTACTACCTGCCGAAAGATAGTCGCCGCGATCTTCTCTGATGTGCTCTTATGATCGCGGCGATTATCCTTTTGTCTATCGTCGTCAGCTTTGTGGCGGTAACCATGCATCCCGGCGAGGAATCCAGCGCGGCACATGCTGTTTGTACACACGATATTCCTCACCAAAGCGTTCTTCTAAGCCGCGCTCTTCCGAAAGTGGAATATAAAACAGGTGAAGCAGTACCGTGACCGCCCACATAATGGCGATTGCCAGCGATCCCGTCAGCAGTGCCTCGCCCAGTAAGATCGAGAACACGCCCGTATGCATCGGATTGCGTACATAGCGATAGACGCCCTCGACAACCAGATGCTTGGTGGCATCCCACGGTGCTAAGGTCCCCTGTCCAACGCTGGTGAACAGCCGTACCGTCACGGTGATCAGGTACAGTCCTGCGCAGATCGCGCCAACACCCGCGATCAGGATTATCACGTTGATCGGGAAAGTTGTGCCCCACAACGGATTGAGCGAGTTAGTCGCCCACAGCAGCAGCAGTGGGATTACGCCAGCCACCACAATCGGCAGCATGAGCGCCCGCCGTGCTCGTGATTGGATTGTTGTTGACATCACTCCCCTTCTTTCGCTTAACGAAGATTGAACTCGCTGTCCCCCACTTCCACCGCGCCCAGTGTGCGCAGTGTTACCATTTGTGCGTCGGTCAGACCTTTGATTCCCGTGATGTCGAGGTGTTCATAAGGGCGATCACGGCGCAGTGTCTGCAGATAATCGCGGCTCTGTAAATCCCACAGTGTGACCGCACCATCATTGCCGCAACACGCCAGTACTGTGCCATCAGGGCTTTTTCGCAACATCTGAACGGGAGCTTGATGCGCTTCGTGTACCAGTAGACAGTCACCCGTTAGTAAATCCCACCAGCGCAGTTTGCCATCGGTGCTGCCAGTGATCGCGGTGCGTTCACTGTCGCCCCACATGACGGCGTTAAAGATGATCGACTGTGCCGTTTGATCCACGACGATCTGGCGTGCTTCGCCGCTGTGTATGTCCCAGAGCAAGAGTTCACTGATGCTTACCGACAGTAACTGCTGACTATCTGCACTCCAGCTCAAATCCGTGATGTTGTCCTGATGTCCGGCTAACTGCTGAACTAAGTTGCCGTCAGCGTCCCACAGGTAGATCAGGCGATCACTGCCTTCAGCGGCGATTCGTCTGCCATCGGGACTCCACAGCACTTTCGAGCCGATCAGTGTTGGATATTCCCGTGCACGGTAAAACTGCCGCCGCTTGCTGCTCATGTCGCAGATCATCACCCCGTACTGCCGCGTCCCTAACGCCAACCGCTGACCGTCAGGACTCCACGCGATGCCGTAAAAGACATTGTTTTCGTCCTCAGGATAAGTCAGAACTTCGACACATTCGCCCGACTGCACGTCCCACAACCGGATCACGCTGGTTGTTCCCTCATCACCGATCTCGGTGCTTGCCAGCCAGCGCCCATCAGGACTCCAGATGATGTTGAAAATAAAGCCGATAGCGCCGTGCAGTAAGCGCAGTGTGAACGGAATCTCACCAGTCGCGTTAGCGCCACTGTGCAGCTTGAACATCGTCAGCAGCGCATCCGATCCGCCTGCTACTAACTGCTGCCCGTCTGGACTCCACGCCACCGTGATCAGGGCGGCGAAATAGCCATGCAGCACGCGGATAGACTCGTAGGAGTTAGCATCCCACACCCGTAGTGTGCCATCTCTAGAATTGCTGATAAGCTGCCGTCCGTCAGGGGTGAACAATACGCTGCCGATCCGCGCTTTATGTCCTTGCAGCGCCGCCCGAAAGTAGGCGCGTTCCACGTCCCACAGCAGGATTAGCCTATCGGCGCTGTTGCAGGCGAGTGTTCGCCCATCCGGACTCCAGCGGGCAAAATCGATGGGATAAGGATGCCCTTCGAGGAGGTGTAGTAAGCGGAGATCGCTGGTTGCCCACAGCTTAACCGTCTCGCCTGCACACACGCTGACCAGCATGCTGCCATCAGGCGAAAACTCCAGATCGCTGATCGGCTTGTGGTGAGCGCTCAATTCGTACACTAGTGCGGCTGGCTCGTCCTTTTTCAGCAGCCAGAATCGGATCTTGCCGGAATCGTCACCAATTGCCAGCACACGCCCATCAGGACTCCATGCGTTGTGGATGATCCCCTGAAAATCAGGCAGCATCTGCTGTTGTACGCCAGTTCGGGCGTTGAGCAGACGCAGCGATCCATCATCTCCTGTGACCGCCAACAAGCTGCCATCGGGAGAGAAGGAAAGTCCGAACAGCGTGTTAACGATGCCATGCCAGCGTGCCGCCCATAACAGATTACCGCTGGCAATATCCCATGCCTTAACCACGCCATCCCACGTACCGCCGACGAAGATCGTGCCATCTGGACTCAGCGCCACTCGATAAATGATCTCCGTCGCGCTGCGCCACAAGCGGTACAGCAGATGACCGCCAGCCTTCCATAGACGCGCCTCACCGGTCTCGCTAGAAGCTGCCCAGAAGCGCCCATCTCGGCTGATGGCAAAGTTAGCGATGCCGTCGAAGGTCTCGGTGAAGTCACAATCCTGAATAGTTGCCCCTACCATTCGCGCATTCTGCATCTCGACGCCTTGCAGATTCGCGCCGCGCAGCGCCAAGGCGGATAAGTCGACCCCGCGCAAGTTGCCCCGAATTTCGCGCAGCAGCGCAGCTAGATTGGCGGGGGCATAGCCCTGCGTGCCGCTGGGAACAGCGCGCAGTTTATCTAACTGGGCGCATAACTGCCTATCGATCTCGGCGTGTCCGTGCGACATGCTCTGCAGACTGGCAAGCAGCGGCGTGACCAGCAAGCGCGTTTGCGTCCGCCGCACGTGATCCTTGACCTGTGCTTGCTCCAAGCCGTGCCGCATCAACAGGTCGAACTGACCGTTCTGGATTTCGCGGCTCAGTTCAGTGATTAGTTGATCGGTAACGTACTCAATGACCACCGATTGCAGCGTAAAGGTGCCTGCTGCGTGTCCGCGTTCGATCAAACTGCGACGATGCAAGCGATTGACGATTTCGATCACGCGGTTGGGCGGCTGCGGCAGAATGAACAGACGATGCAGCGCGTTCAAGGTCAGCGGTTCACGCATGATCGCTAGCCAGAACACGATGCTCTGCTCCAACGGCGATAGACGACTGTACTGCTCGTGCAGCAGTTCACGCACACCCTCGAAGATCACGCCGCCTTGTTCAAGGAACGGCGCGAGTTCTTTATCAAACAGATCGACGATGGTCTGCGCGGCGATTTTGAGCGCCAGCGGATTGCCCGCATACGCTTCAATCAACTGCTGACGTTCTCGCGGGCTGCCAGCAAGCCCTTTTTCCGCCAATAGCTGCCCGCACGCTTCCTCATCCAACTGACCGAGCCGCATTGCTCGTACTGGCTCATTGATGCCTTCGTGCAGCAGTAGATTCGTCAGCTTTTCGCGGCTGGTCAGCAAGACGCAGCTTTGATGATCACTGGTGGCGCTCTGCCGCAAGAAGCGATCAAAGCCGTGGAAATTCGGCAGCATCTTACCCGCATCCAACTCAATGTCGCCTTCGACAGCGCCTTGAGTCAGCACCGACTCAAGGTTATCCAGCACCAGCAGCACACGCTGACTGCGCATCTGTTCAATCAAGGCGTTTAGCCGTTGTTCCAGTGGTGCGGCGGCATCTTCCAGCGCGTGAGGTGCCAGCACTTGCAGCAAACTGATCAACAGGGTGTCGCAGGTGGGCACATCGCGTAACGAGCGCCAGATCACGGCATCGAACTGCGCCGCCAGTTGATACATCAGGTGGATCGTCAGCGTCGATTTGCCGATTCCGCCGGGACCCAAAACACTGATCACGCGGCAGCGCTCTTCCACTATCCATGAGCGCAGTTGGTTCATCTCCGCTTCACGACCATAGAAATTGGAGATCGCCTGCGCTTCGCCCCAATCGGTGCGGGAGTGCAGTTTCGCGGGGACGGCTGGCATTACTATGGCAGCGCTAGCAGTAGCAGCAGATGCGGCGGTGAGCAGTGCGGTTAGCCACTGTTCATCGAGCAGCACTTTCTGGCGGGAAGCTTGCCACAGGGCGCGGATTTCTGCCGCCTCGCGTCCTACCGGAAAAGCGCGATGCTGCACCGCCAGCGCGATGAACACCTGTAGATTCTTGGCGCTGGGGTATTTGCCGCCCGCTTCCCAGTCCGCCACCGAGCGACGCGAAATGCTCAGCTTTTCCGCCAGCCCCGACTGCGTAAGTCCCATCGCCGTGCGCAGCGTCAGCATCAATTGTCCGAAGGCGTAATCCTGATCGCGGTACGAAGCTTGCCTCATCCGTTTTCTTATCCGGCTATCTCACTAAAACAGCCATCGATTCGCAAATTGTGAACCGATGTGAGCCGATGTGGGCTGACTTCGATCCGCAAGACCACTATACTGCTGAACATCACAAATGAACGCACTGATTGCTAATAAGTTAACGCCAATAGTGCGATATGCCTACTCTGCCACCGGATGCAGGTCGCGGACAGGTTGGAAGGAGGATCAACGCAGCAACCACTAGCCTCAGCAGCGTATCGCCCTCGTCTTCATTGACGAATGGTTTATTCATTTCGCAGCACGCTTCCTTGTTTACCGCAGTATTCACCGCCTAGTTCGTTTGTTTCGCCAACTTGATAAGGAGTTCACCATGAAACCCGTTGACGCATTAACGGAGCGAGAAATTGTTGTCTATTCACTGGTCGTCAAAGGCTGGCGCAATGCCCGCATCGCCCACGAACTCACGATCAGTATCAGGACGGTAGAGACGCATGTCTCGCGCATCCTCGATAAATTGGGAGTCGCTTCGCGCACGGAGGCGATAGTTCACAGCTACAACAGTGATCCGAAGGGACGCGCTCAAATCGAAATACGTGGAATCTCCGACGATGCAGCAGGCGAGAACAAGTACCCTTTGGATATTCGCTAGAGCCTTCTGCGGAGCACCCTCAGAACCACCGCCAGCAGGCGGGGCAAGCAGCGAGAAAGGGATCGCCTATAAGTCAATACAGAGCCATTCAACGCAGGTAGTGAAACACGGAGTTCGCATCGTTCAGCAGCTACCAATCGCCATCGGAAAGTTTATCTAAGCAAGAGAGGCATATCATGAACCTGTTCAACCTGAATCAACGCAAGTCGTGGCGCAAACTCATCAGCGCCGTCGCCGTCGCCGCCTTCGCAATCGCCGCGATCAGCGCCGCCATTCCGGCGCAGGCGGGCACCAGCAAGCAGGCTGCCAAACCCAATATCATCCTCGTGCACGGCGCGTGGGCGGATGGATCGAGTTGGAGTGCCGTGATCGAACGCTTGCAGGCAAAAGGCTATAACGTCCTCGCGCCGCAGTTCCCCCATGCGACACTGGCAGGAGATGTTGACAAGCTGAATCAAGCGCTGGCGCGGGTGCAAGGACCGACCATTCTGGTTGGTCACTCCTTCGGCGGTCAGATCATCACCGCTGGCGGCGCAGGATCGGATAAGGTCGTCGGTCTGGTCTATATCGCCGCCTTCGGTCTGGATGAGGGCGAATCCATCAATGCGCTGCTGTCGCAGGGTGAACCCACCGCTGCCTTAGCGCATCTGGAGATCGACGAATTCGGCTATGCATGGCTGCCGCAAGAAGATTTCGTCAAGCATTTTGCCTCCGATGTTGATCCAGCGTGGGCGAATGCCATGTTCGCGGTACAGCAGCCAGCACACATCAGCGTCCTCGGTGACGTGATGGGCAAACCCGCGTGGAAGACGCTGCCCTCATGGTACATGGTGGCGACCAATGATGAAGCCATCCCGCCTGATGCCGAGCGTCTGTTCGCCAAGCGCATGGGTGCGACGACGGTGGAAGTAGAGTCGAGCCACGTTCCCTTGAACTCCAAGCCGGATGCAGTGGTGGAACTCATCGAGCAGGCGGCGGCAGCGGTAACCAAGTAACTCTGCGGAGTTAACGAGGCTAGGTGTGCGCCAACACTCCTAGCCTTGCCTCAAGTTGACGGCTTTGGGTGTCCGTAGTCAGCATCGATAGTAGCACAACTGCAGCTAATGGGTGATCACGAACTGAAGTTTCGTGATCGCCTTTTCGCTTATAGCCCGGTTTTGCTCTCTAACTCGTCGGGGTAGCGTGCACCTTGAATCGTGATCTGAGATGCGGCGCTGTCGATCTCACGCAGATCGTCTGCCGTCAGTTCGATGCTGACCGCGCCGATGTTCTCCTCCAAGCGATGCAGCTTGGTGGTGCCGGGGATGGGCACGATCCATGGCTTCTGTGCCAGCAGCCACGCCAGCGCGATCTGTGCTGGTGTCGCCTGTTTCTGCGCGGCGATGCTGCCCAGAAGATCGATCAACGCCTGATTCGCTTTGCGGGCTTCCTGCGTAAAACGCGGCAGCGAGTTGCGAAAATCTGAACTATCGAACGACGTATTTTCATCGATCTTGCCTGTGAGAAAGCCTCTACCCAGCGGACTGAAGGGTACGAATCCGATGCCCAATTCCTCCAGCGTCGGCAGCACGTCTTGTTCAGGAGTTCGTGTCCACAGCGAATATTCATTCTGAAGCGCGGTTACTGGCTGCACGGCATGAGCGCGGCGGATCGTCTGCACGCCCGCTTCGGACATGCCAAAGTATCTGACCTTGCCCGCTTGAATCAAGTCTTTGACTGTGCCAGCTACATCTTCAATCGGCACACTCGGATCAACGCGATGCTGATACAAGAGATCGATCACATCGGTTTTCAGGCGTCTGAGCGAGGCTTCTGCGACCGCCCTGATATGCGCCGGACGGCTATCAACGCCGATCTGTTCCTGTTGCCCCTCGGGATCAAGTTTGAAACCGAATTTGGTGGCGATCACCACCTGATCGCGGATCGGCGCGAGCGCTTCACCTACCAATTCCTCGTTGGTGAAGGGACCATACGCTTCCGCCGTATCGAAGAAAGTGATCCCGCGATCTACGGCAGTACGCAGTAGTGCGATCATTTCCTGCTTGTCCTTCGGCGGACCGTAGGAGGCGCTCATGCCCATGCAGCCGAGTCCAAGTGCTGACACTTCTAGGTCACTGTTGCCCAGTTTGCGCTTTTGCATCCGTTAGTCCTTTAGCTAGACTGTCTCATTGTGCACGCATACGCTTAGCTTACCCCAAGATTGTCAGTACTGCGTCGGCTATTACGCCATTCCACCCTTCAAGTCGAATCTCAAGAGTCATTGCTGGCTGATCGCCTTTTGTTCAGCACTTGGCGATAATGATCCTCCAACTGTGCCATGATCGCGCTGAAGCAGTGACCTTCCGCCGCCCGTCGCGCCTGCTGCCCCATCTGAGCACGCAAATGTGCATTATCCCGAAGCTGCTCAACGGCAGCATTGAACGCCTGCTGACTATGGCACAAGTAGCCTGCTTCGCCATCGACCACGAAATTACGTGCCCCGCCTTGATCGGAGACGACAACGGGTAGTCCCGACGCCATCGCCTCTAGCGTGACCAGACCGAATGTCTCGGTATGACTGGGAAAGGTGAACACATCGGCGCTGGCATAAGCGTGCGCCAGATCGTCGCCGAGCAAGCGTCCCATAAACTGTGTGCCTGTACCGCTGAACATTTTCTCCAACGCTGCCTGCTGCGGACCATCGCCGATGATCGTCAGTGCCACGCTTCGCATCCGCGCGATGTCCAGCAGTGCCGCGATATTCTTTTCGGCGGCAAGTCGCCCCACATAGATACACAGCAGCGACTCCGCTGGTCGTCCGTTAAGCAGCCGATCCCGCCATTCGTCGGTGCGCTGGTTGGGATTGAATCGCTGCTCGTTGACGCCACACGCCCAACAGGCTAACCGCTGGAAACGTGCTTGCTGCAACTGTTCCTGTACCGCCAGCGTCGGTACGAGCGTTAAGTCGCAGCGGTTGTGGATCATGCGCTGCCAACCACGCGCCGCACCCTTCAGCCACGGCAGCCCATAATAGGACATGTACTGCGACAGATTAGTTTCATAATTGGCGAGCGTGGGGATACGACGTTTGTGCCCGAAGGAGATCGCGCGGAGCGACATGGTGGCTGGTGAAAAAAGTTGGATCAGATCGGGCTTGAAGTGCGCCAATTGCCGCGCAATTTCAGGAGTCGGCAATCCCGCCCGCAGACCTGAATAGCGCGGCACACCGACGGAGGACAAGGGAATCACGCGGCTGTTCTCGATGCGAGTCGGTGCGTTATCCGGTGCAAAGATCAGCACCTCGCGCCCCGTTTGCTGGAGATAACGCAGAGTCCGATAAGAATGCTGCGCCACGCCATCGTAGCGGGGGAAGAACGTCTCTGCGAACAACGCGACGCGCTTGATCGGCGCAAGATCCTTGACATCGAACTGAAATTCATAATCCGCGCCGAACACCTCGGTTAAGCTGGGCAGTGCATACTGTTCACGATGGCGGTGGCTAGTACGTTTTCGCGAGTTCATCATTTTGCGCCTCTCACGTTGCTCCGGTTGCTACCATTGCCATTACGATAGAGGAGCAGCGTGAACCAAGCGCAAACAGAACGTCAGCGGAACGCAAAAAACGCTGTTCAGCGGGTGAAATTAGCCGCTAGTTGATCAAGTCATCGAGTATCTTGGCTGACAGAAGCAGCGAAGGGAATCAATTGAATATTTGAGTAGACACTGAGTCTAGTCATCTTTGGTTGCGGCAGTTTTCGGCAAGCGAAAACCCGGAAGTCCTGACCAGAGTGCAGCCACAGAGAGCAGCGCAATCGCCAAGATCACCAATCCGATGGTCTTCACAATGGGGGAATCGATCAATTGAGTAATGAAGGTTAATAGTGCGCCTAACGCCACAATACCCCTCACACCTTCTACTCGATTCAAATAAATGTCTTCAGGGCTTCCCTTTTCGATTGGGTCTGACGAAGCCATGCCGATGCCGTGCCCTATATACAATTGAACAATCCACAGTACAACGGAGAGAGCGAGGGCTATCCAGTTTATGACCGTCATCAGACCGCCTACTGACTGCGCTTATCAAAAAACAATCCCCCTTCCATCACCACTTTGTGCCTAATAAGACTGCTTCAAGTGCTGCGGAAGGAGGATCAAGACTCAGAGAACGATTCGGTTAGCCCGCTGCTGGCGTGCTGGTTAGACCGCCTTCGGTTAGCGCGTGGATGTCCATCGCCTTGAGCGCGTCCTCGCGCGTCATGTAGCCCAACTCGACCACTACATCGACCACGCTGCGGTTCTCGGCAATCGCCTTCTTGACCACCTGCGCGCCCTTCTCGTAACCGATGATCGGGTTCAGCGCGGTGGCGATGATCGCGTTCTTCTCTAGCCAGCCCGTTGCCTTGACCTCATTGGCTGTCAGTCCGACCACGCACTTATCGGTGAAGGCACGCACCGAGCCGATGATCACGTCCATCTCCTGAAATAGGCAGTAGGCGATGATCGGCATCATCACGTTGAGTTCGAGCTGTCCGGCTTGCCCCGCCATCAAGATCGTGGTGTCGTTGCCCAACACGTAGAACATCGCCATGTTGAGCATTTCCGCCAGCACGGGGTTCACCTTGCCGGGCATGATCGACGATCCGGGCTGTACGGCTGGCAGGCGAATTTCATCGAGTCCGGTGGAGGGACCGCTGGACAGCAAACGGAAGTCGTTGGCAATGCGGATCAAGTCCTGCGCCAGTGATCGCAGCGCACCGGAGAAGAACACCGCGTCTTGCATCGAGTTCATCGACTCGAACAGATCATCGCTGGTGGAGAGCTTCATCTTGAGCAGCTTGCCCAGTTCTGCCACCATGCGCTTGTGATATTCAGGATGCGCGTTCAAGCCTGTGCCTGTCGCCGTACCACCGATGCCCAGCCGCTTCAAGCCTTCCGCCGCCAGCTTGATCTTCTCGATGTTGCGCTCTACTGCCGTCGCGTAGCCGCCAAATTCCTGACCGAGACGCACGGGAACGGCATCCTGCAAGTGCGTGCGACCACTCTTGACCACATGATCGAATTCTTTCTGCTTGGCGCGCAATGCCTGTGCCAGATGCGCCAGCGTGTCGATCAGCTCGTTCAGACGCCACAGCGCACCGACGCGGATCGCCGTCGGGATGGTGTCGTTGGTGCTCTGTGCCATGTTCACATGATCGTTGGAGCGCACCGGTTTATCCTTGTCGGTCAGCTTGGAGCCGAGGATTTCACTGGCGCGGTTGGCGATCACTTCATTGGTGTTCATGTTGTGGCTGGTACCAGCGCCCGCCTGAAACGGATCGACCACGAACTGCTCATTCCATTTGCCTGCCAGCACCTCATCAGCCGCCTTGATGATCGCTTTGGACAGCTTCTCATCCAGCAAGCCGAGATCGCCGTTGACCTTTGCCGCGCTGCGCTTGATCGCTGCCATCGACCAGACGAACGCCGGATATGGCTTCAAGCCGCTGATCGGGAAGTTAAAGACGGCGCGCTGCGTCTGCACGCCGTAATATGCCTCGGCGGGAACGTTCAGCTCACCGAGCGAATCCTTCTCCACACGGAAGGCGGCTGCCTGTGAATTACCATTCTTTGCCTTTGCCATGCTCTGTTTACTCCTGTGTAAGTATTATGTCGTGTTGTGACGCGAAAAGGGCGGACGCAATCGCCCGCCCCTCATCATGCTGTGGCTGATTATAACGCCGATCAGCGGGCACGTTAACTGCTATTTGTCATGGAAAATAGTAACGAGTAATGAGTAAGTTTCTGAACATGTACTTCGCTCATTTTCCCGCACTTTTGGCACTCCGGCACTGCGGTACTATCTTCACTCAGCACCCAGCACTACCCTCAGTCATCCCCACAACTGCTTGAGGAAGCGGATCTGCTCCATCAGTTGATAAGGACCGCCGCCTTCGTGGTTGTTGTACTCCCACACCGTGATCTCTTTCTTGCCCGCGTAATGGTTGTACGCCGCATACACCGTCGAGGGTGGGCAGATGTCATCCATCAACCCCACGGAGAACAGTGCCGTAGCGTTGGCGCGGGCGGCGAAATTTAGTCCATCGAAGTAACTCAGAGTGTTGAACACGCGCTCCACCTTATCGCGGTGGGTTTTCAGGTAGCGTGTGATCTCGTTGTATGGCGCGGTGTCGATGATCTGCGTGGCGCGGCGGTATTGGCATAGGAAAGGCACATCGGGCAGGCAAGCTTGCACCGCGCCGCTGAGTCCGGCAGCCGCCAGCGAAATACCACCGCCCTGACTACCACCCTGCACAGCAATACGCGAGGGATCAACGCTGGGGAAGCGCAGTGCCGCCTCGATTGCACGCACGGCGTCGGTGAACACACGTCGATAGTAGTAGGTTTGCTGGTCGAGTACACCGCGCGTCATGAAGCCGGGGAACTGCGGATTCGAGCCATCGGGTTCAGGATCGGGGGTATCACCGGGCGACCATGTACTGCCCTGCCCGCGCGTATCCATGATCAGGGTGGCGTAACCAGCGCTCGGCAAATCTAGCCAGTTGATCGGAAAGCCACGTCCGCCGCCGTAACCGATGTAGCGCACAACGCAGGGGATTTTGCGCTGCTCGTTATCAGCGTCGCGCGGTAGCAAAAACCAGCCTTTGACCGCCTGACCACCGTAGCCGTTATAGGTCACATCGTAAATCGCCAGCGTCTGGATGCCAATGTCAACTGGTGTAAAGGTGGCATTCAATGGATGCTGCCGTGCTTCTGCCAGCGTGTTCGACCAGAAGCTGTCGAAATCAGCGGGTTCATTGCGCGCTGGCGTGTAGGTCACCAGTTCCGTCAGCGGCATATCAAATAAAGGCATTTTGAATCTCCTAGGAGCAAGAGGAATGAAGACGCATCCGCCATCCGCGCTTTTCAAAGAAGACCATTGGGGATCGAAAGTCAGTCATCACCAGTCATCGAAAAAACGGAGGACAGACCAATGGCAGTGGATTGTTGCAACGGTCTGCTCAGGTGTCAAGAAAATGACGATCATCTGTTTGAGGGGCAGCAAAAAGGCTTCATCCCTCGCGGCATGAAGCCTTTACTTTAGTAAAACGCTGAGGCAGTTCGCTGGCTACTGCACGACGGGCAGTTGCGCCATCGTACCGCCGCTCAAGCGCACGTAGGCGGTGGAAACCCAGCCGAGGTTACCGTTATAGACGACCTTGATCCAGCGTCCCGTCGAATCTTTGCCGTACACAGGCACATAAGTGCGCAGCGGGATCAGACCGAGGATCGCAGAGTTGGTGGTCGGCAGGGCACGCATACGCAGCCGATAGGTGCGGATTTGCGCCACGATATTGGTCGGCGCTTGTCCGGTGTTCGGCGTCGAGGTGATGATCGGGATGATCACAATTGGCGTGCTCGTGGCATAAGGATAGATCGGCGTCGGTGTCACATAACCGGGGATCGGCGTTGGCGGGTTATAAACGATCACCCCGTCAATGCGTGTTGGCTGCACCGGAAGGTTCGCCAGATCGACAGTCACCGCCGCACTGCTGATCCACGGTAGATCGTTGCCGCCTACATAGAGCGAGACATACAGCCCGTCGGCGCTCTTGTAGACTGCGATGTAGTCCTTGCCCGCTTCGCCGATCAGTGCACCGACCTGCGGTCCGCCGGGGTACTGCAGCAGCGGCGAATTCACGTTAATGCGAGCGCGGAACGTGGCGGGCGGTTGGAAGTCGTAGTTGTAGGTCGCCGCACCGGAAGCTGGCAAGCACTTGGCGTCGTAACTCAGCGTGTACAACACATTGATCGGGTTACCTACGCTGTCCAGATCGATGATCTGAAGCTTAACAGGATTGGCGGCGGGTGGTCCATCAACGATGCCATCACCGTCATACGATACCTGCAACACTACCACGCCGCGCGTGAAGTTAATCGGGCGAACGCTGTCTTCGCTGTACAGCTTCTTGCCCGTACCATCCGTAATCAAGTAGCGAAACTTATCAACACCGCCACCATCATCAGTGGTGCCGTTTACTGCCGCATCCACCGAGAACGACGAGCAGGTAGCATAGAAGCGCCCGATGATCGCCGTAGCAGCGCGGGCTGATGTCAACGGCAGCAAAATTACGATAAGTGCTGCGCTGACAGCGATCAAGATGTATCGATTAATCGACTTAGCCATTAATATACTCCCCTCTTCACAAGTCAACTATTAGTCTTACCGTATTTAGACACCAGAAGTTACGCAGATGTTCCCTGTTTTTAGGGGAATTTTATGAGCGTAGAGGATGCGTAGAGGAGTGGTTTATTGGAGTTGCTCGTAAAGACCGCGAGGTTGAGCGCCATCAGCGCAACCTCTAGCGACGTTAGAGGTAGGGGCAGGTTTCTCAACCTGCCCCCTGATTTGGCAGCCGGGCAAATCCGGTGCTGCCGTTGTACTGATGCCCCACCCTCACTTCAGTGGGTTAAGAGCAAAAACGATCTGTGCCTAACCCTCTTTGGAGAGTTTCCAGCGTTTTGTGGCAAGTGGTTTTGAACCCCTTGTGTCGGCAGCAAGCAGAGATCAAAACATTGGGCAAGTGTTAAATTATCGAAGTCACTCTGCCAGCGTTTCCCACTCACCCATTTTTTCTTCTAGCGCCGTCTGCGTCTCTGTGTAGGCGGAACCGAGCGTGCGTACCTTATCCACGTCTCCGGCGGCGCTGGCGGTTTCCAGATCGCTGCTGATCTGCGCTAGACGCTGCTCTAGATCATGGATCGCTTGCTCAACGGCAGCAACGCGACGCTCACGCTCACGCGCGGAGACGCCCGATTTGGTTTTTGCGCCGTTGCTAGAAGCTGACGCAGCGATCTTCTCCGCCGCTTTCTGCCCTTCACGCTGGGCAACGCGCTGCTGCCGTTCAGACTCACGCGCCGTCAGATATTCGCGGTATGTACCTTCAAACACTTCCAGCGATCCGGGTTCCGCCGCCCAGATTTGCGTCGCTAGGGCATTGATCAGGTAGCGGTCATGACTCACCAGCAGGATCGTACCCTCGAACTCGGTCAGCACCGCCTGCAAAACTTCTTGCGCCGGAATATCGAGATGGTTAGTCGGCTCGTCCAACAGCAGGAAATTGGCACCGCCGAGCGCCAATTTCGCCAGCGCCACGCGACCACGTTCACCGCCGCTAAGGGTGCTGATCGGGCGGAACACTTCATCTGCGATGAACAGGAACTTCGCCAGATAGTCGCGCATGGCGCTGATCGGCATATCCTTGACCGTGAGCAGTTCGTCAAGGATACTGTTCTCATCGTTTAGTAGTTCGTGTGCCTGCGCGAAATAGCCGATCTTGACCTGTGCGCCGAGTTTGCTCTCGCCAGCGCGCGGCGGAATTTGCTCCAACAGCGTCTTGATCATGGTGCTCTTGCCCACGCCGTTCGGTCCGATCACTGCCGCGACCTCACCCCGATACAGCGTCAGATCAGGTACGCGGAACAGCACCTTGCCATCGGGATAGCCGACTTCCAGCCCCTGTGTCATCAGCACTTTGTCACCACTGCGGATGCTCGCCTGCAAGTTCAAGATCAGCTTGCGCGATTGGCGCGGACGGGTGATCAGTTCGTCGCGCTTCAGACGATCTAAGCGCTTGAGTCTGCCCTTCGCCTGCCGCGTATTCTGTCCCGCCATGTTGCGGCGGATGTAATCTTCTTGTTTGGCGATGTATTCCTGCTGCGTTTCGTATTCCGCCCACCGCTGCTCATGGCGTTCTTCGCGCTGGCGCACATAGTGGCTGTAGTTGCCACGATAAGTTTCGACTCGCCCCCAATCCAATTCCCAGATGCCGTTGACCACGTTATCCATGAAGTAGCGATCATGGCTGACCACTAGCACCGCCCCCGGATAACTGGCGAGGAAGCTCTCCAACCACTCGACGGCGTTAATATCCAGATGGTTAGTCGGCTCGTCCAGCACCAGTAGATCAGGGTTTTGCAGCAGCAGCCGCGCTAGAAAAGCGCGCGTCTTTTGTCCGCCGGAGAGGATGCCGATAGGACGCTCGAACTCGTTGGGACTGAAGCCCAGACCCATCAGCACATGCTTGATCCGCGACTCGTACTCGTAACCGCCAGCAAGCTCAAATTCATGCTGTAAGCGTCCGTAACGATCCAGCAGCGCATCAGCTTCAGCGCCGCCCTGATTGCCCATCTGCGCCGTCAGATCGTGCAGTTCGGCTTCGCGACGGCGCAAGTCCTCGAAGGCGGTGAGCATCTCATCCCACACCGTTACCTGACCATACAATTCAGGGCGCTGTGGCAGAAAACCAATCGTCGTGCCTCGCGCAAGATGAACGCTGCCGGGCACACCCGTATCAGGATTGACGCTGGGGTCTTCCTCACCGATCAGGATACGCAGCAGTGTGGTCTTGCCTGCGCCGTTCGGTCCGACCAGTGCCACCCGCGCGTGCTGCGGCAGTTCGACGTTGACGTCGCGGAAAATCTCGTCAGCGGCGAAAAACTTGCTGACGTGGGAGGTGGTCAAAATTGACATACTGAAAACTACCAATGTTCTCGATAAGACGCCGGAATTATACCTGAGAACGTCTCGAATTTCGCCGGACAATCATGATCTAGGTACTGCCACTCATAACCCGTCACCAATCGCTCGCTACTCATCAGATGACCCATCACATCTCCTCTGATCAGATCAGCCATATGGCTAATGTGGCGGAAAAATGCCTGTGGCAAGATATGTCAGATGAAGATCTCACAAATGTCTCAAGGGTTGACTGTGACAGCGGTATCAACACCCTACCGTATCGCAATTGCGGATGACATGGCTAATGTGCGTTTAGCACTGAGGGTGCTATTGGAAGCACTGCCCAACATCAATGTGGTTGCCGAGGCGGATGATCTGGGCAGTTTGTTAACGCTGCCTGCGGAAAATCTGGATTTGCT
Source organism: Anaerolineae bacterium (assembly GCA_019637555.1). GTDB lineage: Bacteria > Chloroflexota > Anaerolineae > Aggregatilineales > UBA2796 > JAHBVK01. The sequence continues at coordinate 6,874 of JAHBVK010000068.1, read as the reverse complement.
GCTGCTCGACTGGGAGCTGGCTAATCCCAATTTCTGCAACACCATCAAGCATCTGCGATCACGCTTCCCTAAAGCCAAGATATTGGTGGTCAGTGTTCATCTGGAAAGTCGCCAGAAAGCACTTGATGGCGGCGCGAACGCTTTTTTCCACAAAGGCGACTCCGGCAACCGGCTACAAGCGGAAATCAAGCATCTACTGATGCCCTATGAATGAAAAATCCCGACAGTAAGTGTCGGGATTTTGTTTTCTTAGCCTGAACTGTGCTAGCCCGCGATCTCACCTTTGGTGGTTTCGTGCTGCGCCAAACGGTAACCGATGCCCGGCTCATTCAGGATGTAGACGGGATTGGTAGGATCTTCCTCGATCTTCTGCCGCAGCCGCCAGATGGTCGCACGGAGGATGTGCACATCCTCGCTGTATTCCACACCCCAAACATGCGACAGCAGATAGTCGTGTGTCAATACACGATTGGTATTCTCCGCCAAGTTGAGCAGCAGGCGGTACTCGGTGGGCGTCAGGTGGATCGAGTTGCCATCGACGGTCACGAGGCGCGTGGCGTAGTCGATCTTTAGCCCGCCGTTCATGTAGACCGCATCGCGTGTTGCCGGAGGCTCGGCGGGGCGGTAGCGACGCATTACCGCTACGATACGCGCCTGCAATTCGCGCGTGCCGAAGGGCTTGGTCAGGTAATCGTCCGCGCCCATCATCAGCGCCTTCACCTTGTCATCCTCGGCGGCGTTCGCCGTCAACACGATGATTGGCATATCGAACTGGCGGCGTACATTCTCCAGAACCTCGAAGCCGTTCATGCGTGGTAAGCGCAAGTCCAAGAGCATCAGGTCAGGCATATTTCCCTGCACCAGTTCCAACGCTTTGACGCCATCTTCAGCTACCAGCACATCATAGCCCAGCATTTGCAAGCTGCTGCGCAAGTAGCGGGAGACGCGAATTTCATCTTCAACCACCAAAAGCAGCGGGCGCGCTCTCATAATAGTTACCTCTCTGTGCGGTTAATACCCGTCATTCAACTTCGCGTTTCGGAGTAGATTGTTCACTGTCTGAATCGCGTCGCGCGGGTCAGTACCAAGATAATACCCCGAAACTGATTCGCGCAAATGTGGATCTAGATCGAAGGCTCGTCCTCCATAGGCGAAAATCGGCGCGGGTGGCTCCGAACTCGACAATTGCGCTTGAATATCCTGCATCAAATGGGCGGCGTGCGGCGTACTGGCGGACATGCAAATCATCGCCGGACGGCTGGCAAGCGCCGCCTGCACCACATCATGAATCGGCACATCCTGCCCCAGGTACACCACGTTATAACCAACTTGTCGCAACATTACCGCGAAGATCAGCGCGCCGACTTCGTGCCGCTCGGTAGGCGCACAGCCAACAAAAATCGTCGGGGAATCAGGGCGATGCGGGTACGCCTGTAGCAGCGAGAGCAGGCGACCCCGCAAATAGCTGCTGGCGAAATGTTCCGTCGAGACGAAAATCTCGTTACGATGCCACGCCTCTCCGATCTCCACTAACGTCGGTGAAATGATGTCTACGTAGACGGTAGGCATGGTGTAGAGCGAAAATGCCTGTTCGATGATCTCATCGGCGCGCTCATCATCCATATCGATCAGCGCCTGAAACAGCGGTTGCACCAGCGCGGATGGCGGCTGCGGCGCATCGCGGTACAGCGTGGCACTGCTTTCCTCGCTGTCGATCCAGATCGAGTCGTTGTTGCTGCGCAGCGATTCCAGCATGGCGACCACACGGCTGATGGTCAGCCCATCCTCCATATGCATGCGTACCCAGCGCAGCAGTGCCACATCTCGATCCGAATAGAGGCGGTAGCCGCTGGCGGTGCGTTTGGGTTCTACCAGTGTGTAGCGCCGTTCCCACGCTCGCAGGGTGGCGGCAGAAATTCCCGTCTGCTGCTCGACGGCTTTCATGTTGTAGACGGGTTCATCAGAATAATCAGTCAGTAGCTTGCGCATGGTTTCCGGCTAATTCCAGAGGTGCAGTGTCGCACCCTCACGTAAAGGCTTTGTACAATCAATGTTCAATTTTAAGGTTTCCTATTCCTTGATGTCAACTTTCAGCTATTATTTTCTCTTGACGCATACTAGACGGCTCAGTATAATGCGTCTCACAAGTACAGATGCCACCTTAGCTCAACGGCAGAGCATTCGCTTCGTAAGCGAGAGGTTTTGGGTTCAAATCCCAAAGGTGGCTCAGTGAGAAATCCCTAGAAAAGCGAAGCTACAAACTTCGCTTTTTTATTTGGTTGGGATCGCTGGCGTATAATAATGTTAAAGCGTTGTTAAACTCTCGAACTGCTGTCCGATCGTCCCGCATTCGAGCAGCACACTTAGGAGACCCGTTCCAGTAATGGTGAGCACAACTCCACGTCCCACAATCCGACCTGTCACCATTGGCGTCGCTGGTGGCACAGGTTCCGGCAAAACTACTGTGTCGAAGGCGCTGGTTGAACGAATCGGCGCTCACAACGTCGTCTATTTGCCGCACGACTCCTATTACAAAGACCTTGCGGATATTCCCGTCGCCAACAACGAGATCATCAACTTCGATCACCCCAACTCGCTGGAAACGACCTTGATGGTCGAGCACGTCAAGCAATTGCAGCAGGGCAACGCCGTCGATGTGCCGCTGTACGACTTCAGCACGCACAGCCGCCGTGCGGAGACGCAGCACATCGAACCTTGTCCGCTGATCTTGATCGAAGGCATTCTGATCTTTGCTGAACCCGCGCTGCGCGATCTCTGCGATGTACGCGTGTTCGTGGACATTGATGCCGATGTGCGCCTGATCCGCCGCTTGCGTCGCGACATCATCGAGCGTGGTCGATCCGTCGAGTCGGTGCTGCACCAGTACATGGAAGCAGTACGCCCGATGCATCTGGAATTCGTAGAGCCGAGCAAACGCTACGCCAACGTGATCATCCCCGAAGGTGGCTACAACACCGTCGCTATCGATCTAGTCGCGGATCACGTCCGGCGGCTGATGAACGAGCGCGTGCAGCAAGCAGCAGAAGAATGATCGCCCTCACCGCCGCTTATTGATCTACATCAAAGACATGGTTGTTTTCCTCCAATATGCTTGAGTTCACCAAGTGAGAACAAGCATTTTTGGAGGTTTCGATGGGACATCAATTTTCGGACAGTCGGCGCGGTTTCTTAAAGACGATTGCCGCCGCCAGCGCCGTCACCCTGACCGGAACATTAGCGGAAGTGACCAGAGCCGAACAGTTGCACACCTCTGCGGCTGGACGACGCGCCGATGTCACCCCGGCAACGCCCAACAAACTGAGTCCGCTGCTGCCGCCGATCACCAACGAAATCGTGCTGCACACCCCGCATGTGATTCGAGAGATCGCACCCGCTACCAACGCTGAAATCTGGACGTTTGAAGGCTCGGCGCCGGGACCAATCTTGCATGTGATGGAAGGCGAACCAGTCAAATTCACGCTGATCAACGACTCCGGCATGATGGGACACAGCATTGACTTCCACGCCGCGTTGCTGCCATGGAATAAGTATTATCAGATGGTCAACCCCGGCGAAGAATTATCTTTTACGTGGACTCCACCCTATCCGGGTGTCTTTATGTATCACTGCGGTACGCCACCCGTACTGCTGCACCTCGGTAATGGGATGCACGGCACGATCATCGTCGAACCGAAAAATGGTTGGGCGGAAAAGGCAGCTCACGAATATGTATTGGTGCAGCACGAATACTACCTCGGCGATCCCGATGCCAACGGTGTACGGCGCGGCGATTATGTCAAGATGACGCAGGCGAAACCGGACTTCGTGGTTTTCAATGGCTATGCCAACCAGTACACAGAAGATCCGCTGACGGCTGAACCCGGTGAACTGGTGCGCTTGCATGTCTGCAACGCTGGTCCGTCGATCTACAGCGCATTTCATGTGATCGGCACGCTGTTCAGCACCGCCTACGCTGATGGCAACCCCGCCAACAAGCAGATCGGCATGCAGACGGTGACGATCCCGCCCGGTGGTGGCTATACGGTGGAAGTACGCATTCCTGAGGAGGGCTTATATCCCTTCGTGACGCACAACTTTGCCTATACGGGTTTGGGAGCGCTAGGCATTCTGAAGGTGGGAAATCCGGAGATGCCTACGGTGATGCAGCACTAATCCTGCTGTTTACGCAGCACGTTACATGGGCAGATCGTCCGCTACTCTGACCAGCGCATGGGGTCTCAGGATGACGATCTGCTCTCTCGCTGACTCTACGATACCGTCATCCTCCCACGCTGAGAGCGTGCGGCTGATCGTTTCCAGTGTCGTGCCATTCATCTGCGCTAAGTCTTGGCGGCTCAGGCGAATATCCAAGCGGACAGCGCCATGCCCCTCTGCTACACCGACCTTCTCGACCAAACGCAGCAGAGAACGGGCGACGCGGCGCTGCACCCGTTCGGCACTCAGTTCACGAATGCGGTTGTGCGCTTCGTGCAACCGATCCGCCAGCATATGAATTACTTTGAGAGAAAATGCCGGATGCGTATTCAACAGTCCCCATAAAGGCGGGGCGGGCAGCACGATCAATTCAGCGTTGTCCAGCGCCTCCGCCGTACCGGGATATTGTTCACCGAGCAGCACCACGATCAGACCGATCACCTCAGTGGAGGTGAAGGTCGCCATGGTCACATCTTTGCCTTCGAGGGTATGCTGCACCAGACGCAGACGCCCTGCCGTGACCAGATAGGCAAACGCTGCTTCATCGCCCTGATTGAACAGCACTTCGCCGCGTTCAACGTGCTGCCAGCGCAGCGATCCCGACAGCGCGTCCAGCGCGGCATCTGGCAGATCAGCAAACAGTGCACAAGCCAGCAGTGCCTCGCGAATTGTTGTCATCGCGGACTCACATTCTCAATCGCGGTTTGATCCACGTCAATGACGACTTGAGCAAATAGGCTGATAATTAGCCTAAATGTTGAACGGAAAGCTCGGAATAGCACCACAGTATCATGATCGATTTGCCACTTACTGCCAATACTTTCATTGCCTCGACTGTAGATTATCACCGCAAGTTAGCGGAGGTGTTCAATAGTCACGGCATGGCGTGTGTCGGCTGCGTCTTCAGTCGCTTTCACACGCTGGCTGAAGCCGCCGAGATCTATAAACTGGAGATGCCCCTGTTGTTGAGCGAACTAGCCGCCGCTTATGCTTCAATTGCCGAGCAGGATACGAAATCGGGGCAGTGAGAGCAGCGCCAGCAGCCCGATAAGCGAGAGCAGCGAAATGATCGCGCCGATCTTGAAGGAAGCTGGATCGTAAGTCATCACGACGGTATGTTCGCCCGCAGGCACGGAGATCGCGCGGAAGGCGATGTCCGCCTGCTGGATTTCTGTCGCTGCGCCGTCAACGGTGGCAGCCCAGCCGGGATAATAGGTGTCCATCAACACCAACCGTGTATCCTTCGTGGCATCAACGGCGATAGTGATCTGTTGTGGCGTCTCCGCCACGATCTGCGCCACGCCATCCAGCTTGATCTCACGCCGCAGCGCCGCCGCTAATCGTTCATCCGCTGGATTGTCGTTCACTTGCGTGATGAACTCCGCATACCACGCCGTCAGCAGGGGATCGAAGTTGTTCAGCAACGGTTGCCGATCCAGTAGATTGAGGTTCGCTAAGTTGGAGCAGCGGAATTGGGCAGCGTTGCTGATGGTGGCTCGATAATCATCGTAAGAGAGCAGCGAATCACGCAGCGCGGTATCGCTAGCTTCGCTGAAGAATAGGCGCACAGGCGTGGCGGGCGGGCAGGCGCTGGAATAGAAATCAGGCGCAACCAGCGGGTTGTTCAGCCGATTCGCCAGCGTCAAATCCGCGATGATCACGAACAGCAGCGCGATTTGCCAGAGCAGGCGGCGCGGCGAGTCCGCTTTCGGCTGGATCAGCAGCACGCCGCCCATCAGCGCCACGAGGACACCGAGCCACGTCACGCCGCGCAGCATTTGCACCAACTCACGGCTCATCATCAACAGCACCAAGAACACCGCCCCGATCACCGCTGTGCCAGCGCCCGCCGCGATCAACAGCCGTAAACGCCGCTTGATCTTGTAAGTTGCCTCGAATGCTGCCGCACCATACGCCGCGAGGATCGCCAGCGCGAACGCCGCTAACAACAGCCAGCGCGCGGGCGCTTGGAATAAATTGAAGGTCGGCACATAGCGATAGAGCAGCGGGTACAGCGGTAAGTTGCGTCCGGTGGCGAGCAAGATAGCAATCACCGCTACCAGCGCAAAGAATCTCCCCTGTTTGTGCCCGACGGATCGATAGATACCGATCAGCGCGAAGAGGATCGGAATGAAGCCAATGTACAGCGCGGTCTCGAAATAAAGCCCGCCGATCACGTAACTGCCATCGCCGGGGTTGCCGAAGAAATCAGGATTGAACAGCGTTACCAGCGAGACAGGCGAATAAGAGAAGTTGAGGGCGAACCCTTCATTCAAGCGATCCGCCCGCTGCGACAGGCGCTGAAATTCAGCCGTTGGCAGCAACTGCACCGCGCAGATCAGCACCGCGAACGCGCCCGCGAGGAAGAATGGCACTAACTTGCGGAGCGATCCGCGTACCGAAGCGATTTGCCACAGCGCATAGCAGCCCGCGAGGATCAGACTGTAAAACGTCCACTGCGCGTGTCCGGCGAGTAGCATCATCGCCAGCACAATCGCCAATAACAGCCAGCGCCGCAGCGTGTAGCCCTCGATGATCAAATCCGTCGCTAGCAGCAGCCACGGCAGCCACGCCGCGACCTCCAGCATCGGGATCGTGCCGAAGCGGGCGATCAAGGTATTGCACAGCGGATAACTGAGCGCGGCGATGGCGCGGGCGA
>JAHBVK010000067.1 GCA_019637555.1 Anaerolineae bacterium | reverse complement strand
GACCCAATACTCGCCGTTGGCGGATACCTGATCACTGACTGGCGACGCATAAAGGACGTTGCCCTCTGGCGTAAAAGCGATGGGAAATCCGCTTTCCAGTACGCCCGTTTGCGCGCTCAGATCACGCAGTTGTGGTTGTGCACCGGTCACATCGACCAGCCATAGACGCAGTGCGTAGTTCTCGTCCACAAGGACTAGCCCTAGCCACTGACCATTGGGACTCCATTGAAGGTTGGCAACACTCCGATGCGCTGGCAGCGCAATCACGGATTCCTTCACGTTCGGCTCAACTAGTACCAGTTGATCGCCGCGCATGGCGGCAAACTTCTCTGCGGCTGCGCCCTTGACGAAAAAAAACTGCGACAGCAGCAGTAGCGTGACAATCAGCAGCACGATCCAACGCAATCTTTTCATGGTTATGCCTCTAAAGTTGAACGAATATCACACAGCGCAGCGCCCCATAACGGGCAGCATGCCGTGTGAATTCTTACTATTTCGCGTAAACCAATTTGTAGTATAGATGCTTCAGACATGACCTCTGAGTGCAACGTATCATATTGCAGAGGTGTCATTCATCCGCATTTCCACCACCAACAATAAGACGCTGGCGTAATTTCAAGTCTTCACATAACCTCAAATCACATACGCAGCACGGATCAACGCACAAAGGGGAACCCGATGAAATATCGTTTGCTTGGTAAATCTGGATTGCGCGTCTCGGAATTAGCGCTCGGTACCATGACCTTCGGTGAGGATTGGGGTTGGGGCGCAAGCAAAGAAGCAAGCCGCCAGCAGTTCGATCTATTTGTGGAACAGGGCGGCAACTTCATCGACACGGCGATCAACTACACCGAGGGGACTGCCGAGAAATACGTAGGCGAATTCGTCAAAGGGCAGCGCGAACGTTTCGTGATCGCCACCAAGTATTCGCTGGTACGCAATCGCGGCGATGTCAACGGCGCGGGCAACAACCGCAAGAATTTGATGCACAGCCTCGATCACAGCCTCAAGTCGCTCGGTGTCGACTACCTCGATTTGTTCTGGCTGCACGCATGGGATTTCACCACGCCCGTCGAGGAGATCATGCGCGGTTTGGATGACGCGGTACGCGCTGGCAAGGTGCTCTACGTGGGCATCTCCGATACACCCGCGTGGATCGTTTCCCGCGCCAATGCCATTGCGGAACTGCGCGGCTGGTCGCCGTTCATCGCACTACAAATCGAGTACAGCCTGATCGAACGCACGCCGGAACGCGATCTGCTGCCGATGGCGCAAACACTGGAACTCGGCGTGACGCCGTGGGCAGCGCTCGGTGGTGGTGTGCTGACGGGCAAGTATCTCAAGGACCCGCAGGCGCAGGGACGGATCAACGACTCGTCGCCGCGCCGCAGCGAACGCAACACTGCCATTGCTACGGAAGTGGTCAAGATCGCGGAAGAAATCGGACGTCCGGCGGCACAGGTCGCGATCAACTGGGTCATGCGGCAGCCCGCCGTCGTCAGTCCGATCATCGGCGCGAGATCGGCGGAGCAGTTGAAGGAAAGCCTCGCCGCTGCCGAGTTCACCTTGACGCCGGAGCAACTGGCGCGTTTGGATGCCGTCAGCCAGATCGATCTGGGCTTCCCGCACGACTTTCTGGCGCGCGACAACATCCGCGACATTCTGTCGGCGGGCATGTTCCGCGAGATTGATGTACCGAGACGGCGGGGGTAATACCCTCACCCCCAACCCCCTCTAACCGCAAGCGGTTAGAGGGGGAGATTGATTTTGTCCTTCGCCCGCTTGCGGGAGAGGATTAGGGATGAGGTGAATTACGCTTGTTCTAGTTGCAAGTGCGGCACAATGCGGGCTTCGATCTTCTCGCGGGGCATAAAGCCGACGATGCGCTGTACAGGTTCGCCCTTGTGGAACAGGATCAGCGTGGGCAAGCCCATCACGCCGTACTGATCGGTGAACTGCGGATAGGCGTCGGAGTCGAGCGTGCCGACTACCAGCTTATCCTGATACTTCTGGGCGATGTCATCGACGTAAGGCGCGATCATTTTGCAGGGCGGGCACCAATCAGCGGTAAAATCGACCAGTACAGGGAGATCGGATTGTAGTACTTGCGCTGCAAAATTCTCGTCCGTGACTTCAAATGTGTGTTGAGACATGAGCGTATCCTTCAAACGACCAACGAGGATCACAGCGTAGCAGTTAAAGCCGACTCGAAGTCAAGAGGCAGATTCCGATGACAGATATGAGCATCAGTCAGGTGGCACAGCAAGCGGGCATCAAGCCTTCCACGATCCGCTATTACGAGAGTCTTAGCCTGCTCCCCGAACCGCCGCGCATTAGCGGACGCCGCCGTTACGATGACAGCGTGTTGCAACGGCTGTCGATCATTCAGACGGCGCGGCGTGCGGGCTTCTCGCTGGATGAGGTGCGCTTGCTATTCGATGACATTCTGGTCAACGCGGCGTCGAAACAGAAATGGCACAGCCTGATCGCACAGAAGTTGGAGCAGTTGAACAAGTTACTGCTCAACGTGCAGAACATGAAATCGGTGCTGCAAGACATCAGCGAGTGCGATGATGCGGCGCTGGAGGAGTGCCTCTACGAGACCGGACAGAAGCACGATGAGCCGATCAGCGCCACGTTTTAGGCATTGCCATCCTGCTGCTTGAGTCTTACAATAAGTGCAACCAATTAGTTTCACATCAGAGCTTTCGATATGACAAATCTAGCGACTGCTTTACCCGATATGCCTGTTTTCGCCGCGCTTGCCGATCCGGTGCGCCGCAGTTTGCTGATCAATCTGGCGGAACACAGTCCGCGCACGGCGACTCAACTGGCGCAGGATTATCCGATCACGCGGCAGGGCATCCTCAAACATCTGAACATTCTGGAAGAAGCGGGATTGGTCGCCGTGCAGCAGCAGGGACGCGAGAAACGCTACACGCTGACGCCCGAACCGCTGACGGAAATGGATCGCTGGATCAAGGACTTGAGCGCCAAGTGGGATCAGCGCTTGGGGCGGCTGAAGAAATTCCTCGAGGACGAGGATATAGGCAAGTGATGAACCTCAGCGTCGCAGCAGATCGAGGATCGCGCCCCACATCGCGCCGATCTCACGCCCGTAACGCCAGATCGATTCGCTTAGCGGCACAGAGTCCTCATCAGCGTACACGCCGATCACGGCGATGCCAAGTGAGTCACAGGTAAATAATGAGCGCGGCAGGTGATAACGGGTAGTCACAAGGATCGCTTGCCGCACACCGAACTCCTCATACGCACGCTGACAGGTATCGAAGGTGCGATAACCGAGTCCGTCCTGCGAGATCGCGGCGGCTGGCACGCCGAGCGATTCCGCCAACTGCTGCATCACGGCAGGTTCGTCATTGTGCCGTTCGTCGCCACTCATGATCAACGTTTTGACTTTGCCTTGCTGATACAACGTCACTGCTGTGATCACGCGCTTGCGTAGTACGGCAGTTGCTGTGCCATCAGCGTTGACGGCTGCGCCAAAGACAATAGCGACGGGGCTATCGGGCGCGAAATCGATGGCATAGATGGCGGGCAAGTAGCGCAGATTGGCGTACAGCAGTGGCGCAAGCAACACCACCGTGATCACGATGAGCAAAACTGCTAGTGTCGTAAGACGTTTTCTCGTCAATACGGGTTCCTTGATCTAGTTATACCCTCACCCCCCAACCCCCTCTTAACCGCAAGCGGTTAGAGGGGGAGTTTATTTCAGCCCTTCTCCCGCCTGCGGGAGAGGGGTTGGGGTGAGGGCATCCGTAGCCAAAATAATAGTGGCTATCTGTTCGATAGCCACTACGCTTGAGGGACGTTCAGTTGTAGGTCGATCCAGTTGGGTTAGTTGCAGTTGCCCGATAGCGTGATATTCGCGCCATTGACCAGATATGCCAGTCGAGAAGCGGCGTCTGGAGCGTTCATCGCCGTGCCGGGATCGAAGGCGTACCAGCCACTGAGAGAGCGTCCGACGATCTCCACCGTTTGCCCCTGCGCCAGCGTACCGATCTTGAGGGCATCAACATGACCACCGTCGAAGTAAGGCACGCCCGTTGGTTCTTGCACGGTGACAAAGCAGCCATTGGCGGGTGCAGGCGATGAGTACACCGTGATCGCACCGCTGGTGGCGATTTGACCGTTAGGCATCACGCCGCGCGCCTTCACCTGATAGCCAACCGCCATGCCCACTGGCACTACCCACGTGATCATCACTGTACCTGCCGGATTAGCGCTCGTGCCGATCTCGAACTGCGGCTGATACGGGTAGGCATCGCCCGGCGGATGAGCATAGAACTTGACATCTTTGACACCCGCTGGCGCGCCGTCCCAGATCAAGGTGATGGTATCACCGCGCAGCAGTTGGAAGTTGCCCGCATCGCCGGAAATGTAGGCTGATGGCGAGATTACACCCGTAGCGGGCAGATCGACGGGCAGCGTGGCGGTGTAAGTCGGGGTCGGCTGCGATCCCTGCACGACAGGAACCTGACTCAGATCGCCCACGATGTTGCCCGCTACGATCCAGCCATCGATACCATTGGCGGCGCGGATCACCACCCACTGATTGTCGTACGTGCGCAGCAGCGCATAGGCGTTACCCTGTGGCGCAGTACCAACCACCGAGAAGTTCCAACCGGGACCGCTGCGTAATTCGGCGGAACGCGGTACGTAGACCAACGGACCGGGCACAGTCGGCGTCGGCAGTGAGCCTTGTGCGATGGGAACCTGCGCGAGGTTGGTCGAGACATCCAGCGCCCAGACCCAACCCTCAATGCCGTTGGAGGCACGCACGGCGATCCACTGATTGTCATAAGTGCGCAGCAGAGCACGCGCCGCGCCAGCCGCAGCCGTACCGATCACCGTGAAGTTAGCGCTTGGTCCGGTGTAAACCGTCGTGGGGCGATTGATCGTCGCGGCGACACCGACTACGGGCGTGGCTGGCTGCTGCGGCAGATATGGCACTCGTAGCTGCTGCCCAACACGGATCAAGTTGGCATTGCTCAGGCAGTTCGCCGCCATCAGCACGGAAGTCGTCGTTCCAGTCTGCTGCGCGATCACGCCAAGCGTATCACCCGACTTGACGATGTAGATGGGCCAGTCCTGGCGCACCGTACAATTCGGCTGGTTGCCTGTGTTGCCACCTGTGTTACCGCCTGTATTGCCGCCGCTGCTGGCGGGTGTCGCTGACTTGGTTGGCGTCATCGACGGTGTAGCGGTCAGCGCTACGCCCGGCGTCAGAGTCGGGAACAAAACCACTCCTGTGGTCGGAGTCGGAAGTTGTGGCTGCGCGCCCAAACTGCACGCCAGCGCACTTGCCGCCAGCATCGCAGCCGCCATACTTAGCGCAGCGAGGCGAACGATACTCTTGAACCCCATGATCTTCACTACTTCACCCGAATGTCTTGGATGCGGGTGATTCCTTTCATACTGCTATAGACACGGTTACACGGTGATTGGTTCCGTGCTCTCAATTCTCGAACCTTGAACTTAGCGCTGCAATGCCGATGCTGGCATCCACGCCCTAGCGACAATCCACGTTGCTACTAGCGAAACGACGGCGAACAACATGCTCAGTTGCAGCTTCACATCGCTCGCCAGAAAGATGCTGTTGACGGTGAAAAAGCCAACAATCATGAAGGAGAACCAGATTAAGCCAATGCCGATGAGACGGTGTGTAGAAGTCATGATCTCTCCATCTCTACTATCCTTGAACACTGCTTTCAGGATAGTGGAAATGAACTTTCAACTCATCACACAGGCGGGTGAATCGCTGATCATCCGAAAGGAGGACGAACACCAGCCCTGTCATCGAATAGGAGATCAGGGGTTGGATCAGGTACGCCAGTGCCCCGTGACGAATGGCGGCGGACTACGATCTTTTGTAGACTAGACAATGGGTATCTGATATCGGGATTGTGTGGGAGGGCAGTTGCCTCCTAACCGTGCCAGATCAGCGGTACTGGAGTCGAGATGAGACAGCGATCAAGGACAACTATCATCGTCGTCGCAGCGCTACTTGTGCTGATCATCGCGCTGCTGCTGTTCGTGGTGCTAAGTAGGCAAAATATCGGCACGGCGCTGGCTACGCCGACGGATGCAGTGGCAACGCAAGCCTCGCCCACCTCTAGACCCGCAACAGCAGTGCCGACTACCGCCGTCCAACCATCAATGGTGGGGCAGCCATCTATGGCGGTCTCTACAACCGTCGCGGGGGATACGGATAAGCTAAGGACGGCGATGGCGCAAACGGCGGCTGCCCTCGCGACCCCGACTCTTGATCTCGAACCTGTTTCGTCCATTTCGCTGTCCATCGGTAGCAAGGCGTATGTGGACGATACGCGGCAGGCGCTGATTGTGCAACTGAGCATGACCGAGGCAAATGAGATCGATCACCTTGACGTGAGTCTGCTCGATGCCGCTAATCAAACAGTACGCGACTACCCGGATCTTCCGGTGCAGCCAACGATCACGCTGGACATCCGTGGACTGCCTGCCGCCACCTACCAACTTTCGATCACGGCACTGTCGGAGTCAGAGGATGTGTTAGCCAGTGCCGACACTTCGTTCACGCATACACTGCCCGCCGAAGGCACCGCCGCCAGCAATCCGACCAGAGTAGCCACGCTGCCTGTGATCGTGCGCTCAAGTTCGGGGCAAGAGATCGGGCGCGGGACGATTCGCCTGTACGCACCGCAGAAAGCTGTTCGTGGTCAGAGTGTGACCGTTGAGCTGGAACTTTACTTCGACGCGCTGGCGATTACACCGACACCCGCCGGACCGATCACGCTGGTTCCGGTATTGACGCCCAAACCAACGATTGAGCGGACGGCGAATCCGGCTAGCAGCGCCACGCCGCGTCAACTGCGCCTCGAGAAATCAGAGATCACCATCTACGAGCGCATGGGGGCATCGCTGCTCTGCTCTGCCGCCAGTTTCAGCGGCTGCGATATCAGACCGAATGTGGCGGATGTGCGCTATCTGCTGCTCGGTGAGCCGACGATCTGGCGCTGGTTCATCGTGCCTAGCGATGCCGCCAAAGGCAATCAGCAGCTAGGCATTCAGTTGTGGTCAACGGTGATCATCAATAGCGCCGAAGCACCGCAAGTGATGTGGTCCGATACTTTCAGCATCGAGATCGTGGACAGCCTCGCCGCGAGTTCAGGCATCAGTGGCGCGGTGCTGGCGCTGATCGCTGTGCTTACCCTCGCGTTAATTGGCGCAGGTGCGGTGATCTATACCCGTTCGACGCGAACGCGGCGTGCATCTGGCAACCGTCGTGTCAAGGTATTCATCAGCTATCGCCGTGCCTATTATTGGGCGATTGCCGATGTGATCCGCGAACATTTGGTGCGCGTGGGCGCGGATGTATTTCTAGATCGAGACAGCATTTATGAGGGACGCTTCGAGCAGATCATCAGGAAGGCAATCGAGGAACGTGAATTCTTCCTGCTGCTGCTCGGTCCTAAGACATTCGAGTCGGAATGGGTACGCAAGGAAGTGCAAATTGCGCTGACGGCGAACAAACGGATCATCCCTGTGCTGGTGGATGGCTTCAACATCGCCAGCGATCCGCTGCCAGCGGGTATGGAGACGCTGCGCGAACTGAACGCGATCAACATGTCGCCGGAATATCGGGATGAAGCCATCGCCCGCATTGCCAAGTTCATCGGGCTGGGCGAGGTGAAAGACTGATCGCGCAGAGGCAAAGGCTAGGTTCGGAAAGCTACCCCCACAAGATTAGTTTTGCATCATCACATAGATGTAGGGGCAGGTTTCAAACCTATAGACAACAAGCTAAGGGGAATAGACGTCAACGCCGGGAGCTAAAGCAACCCGGCTACACTGAAATACAGGTCAAAGACGGCTAAAGCCGCCTCTGGTTTTGATAACTTTCATCCCTCGGCGTTGGTAGCGGACACGAATTCACGTCAGTTAGCGCAAGCCGACTTTAGTCGGGTTTAGCGATGTCCCCCTGTAGCCGGAGTGCTTTAGCCTCCGGTGTCCGAGCCATCCCACCGCCCAACGGCTTAGCTTGACGCCTATGGGTTTCTAACCTGCCCTTCTGCCGCTACCCACGATCTGCTGTCTGCCGCCTGCCGACACGCAGCCGCAGACCAGCGCGCTAACTCAACTTGACGAAGTAACTCTCGCAAGCGCGATCAATCAGGTCTTTGGTCAACTGCGGCGGCTGCCCGACGTAACGCGCGATGTCGATCAACTGGTCGAGGATGTCACGCGGATGCACCGAACGCAGCTTACGCTCCCGCTTGACGTACCACTCTTGCAGCAGATAGCGCAGACCGTTCTCGTCATAAGGCACTTTCTTGGCATCGCAAGCGCGGCGGAAAATCTCCGCGAACTCCTGCGGACTGGGATCGCCCACTTCGATCTTGTGACGGATACGGCGCAAGAACGCCTCGTCCACGAGGTCAGCCGGATCGAGGTTGGTGGAGAACACGATCAGCACGTTGAAGGGCATCTCGATCTTGCGTCCAGTTGCCAGCGTCAGGTAATCCACGCCTTTTTCCAGCGGCACGATCCAGCGGTTGAGCAGGTCGCGCGGGCGTACTTGCTGGCGTCCGAAGTCGTCGATCAGGAACATGCCGCCGTTACTTTTGACCTGAAAAGGCGCTTCGTAATATTTGTTTACCGGATCGTAAATCAGGTCAAGACCGCTCAGCGTCAGTTCACCGCCGACGATGATGCAGGGACGCTTGATGCGTACCCAACGCGGATCGCGCTTGACGCCCGTCGGCATCGAACGCTGACCGGGCTGACTGTCGCTGTCGGCGTGTTCCAGCACATCATGGTTGACTTCATCGAACACACGGATGATCTGTCCGTCCACATCGAAACAGTAAGGAATCCAGATGTCCGCGCCGAGGATCACGCGCCCCACCGCTTCCGAGATAGTCGTCTTACCGTTACCCGGAGGACCGTACAGGAAGATCGACTTGCCGGAGTTCATAGCAGGACCGACTTTGCCCAGCATCTTGTCGTTGATCACTAGATGACTGAGCGATTTCTTGAGCAAGTCGGGCGTTGCCGTCACACGGCTGCGGTTCTGTTCGCGCATGGCGGTCAGATACTGCTGGAAGGTGACGGGCGCGGGACCTGCATACTGGCTGCGATCTAGAATTTCGCGCGCCTTGTCGATGCCCTTGCTGGCGATCACGAACTGCACGGCGGCATCACCCAAGCCTGCCTGACCGCGCACCTCGATGAACTTCTCGCGCTTGAGGAATTCCACCGCCTGATCGACCACGCCGACGAAGGGCAGCTTGATGATCTCCGCGATGCGCTGTCCGGTCATGAAACCGCCGAAGTACATCACTTTCAGCGCCAGATCGGAAATGGTGATCAGGTTCAAGCCTGTATCCTGAATGCTGCGGACAGGCGGCGGTTCCCATGCACCCGGACGCCCCGAGGTCGGTAGCTGTTGGGTTTGGGGGCGCTGCTGGGATGGTGGCGGGGGCATTCGCTGAGTCATACGGCGATCTCCTTAAGTCCGGCTAACAAGCGATCCACATCCTGCCGCGTATTGTAGCAGTGGGTGGAGACGCGAATATGGGCGACTTCCTGTTTATCCCAATGACGGATGACGAACACACCGCGACGGCGCAGTTCTGCTACCAGTTGATCGGTAGCGGCGGTAGTTGGCGCGGCGCGGAAAGTGACGATGTTACAGTGGGCGTGGCGCGGTGTGACGATAGCATAACCGCGTTCGCTTAGTTGATCCATCAGATAGTCCACCAGCGCGGAGCAGTGGCGGTCAATGTTCGCCAAGCCGAGTTCGCGCAGCAGCGACATACTGGCGGAAAGCCCAACCACGCCTACCGAATTGACGGTTCCCATGATGAAGCGTGCCGCACCGGGCAGTGGTTTCATATCGTACCACAGCCAGTGCAGATAATCCTCGACAGCATTCGGTCCCACGATGGTAGGGTACATGCGCTCGACCAGATCGCGGCGCACGTACATGAAGCCCTGTCCCGAAGGTCCTAGCAGCGACTTCAGCCCGCCCGCGCACAGGATGTCGATGTGCATTGCCTGCACATCTAGCGGCATGTGTCCCGCCGCCTGAATCGCATCGACGGTGAAGATGATCCCGCGTTCGTGGCAGTACGCCCCGATAGCGCTCAGATCGGTGCGCTGACCGCTGAAAAACTGTGTGGCGCTGGCGCAGACCATCCGCGTGCTGGCATCGACGTACTGATCCAGCGCTTCCAGCGTCAAACCGCCGTCAACCGCGGGGATCAGGCGCACTTCCACGCCGTACTGTTCCTGCAAGCGCAGCCATGGGTAGACGTTGCTAGGGAACTCAATATCGCACAGGCAGATGCTGTCGCCACGCTGCCACTGGATCGCTTGCGCGATGAGGTTGAAGCCGAGCGAGGTGCTGGTCATGCCGATCACTTCTTCGATCTCGGCGGCGTTAATGTATGCTTTGACCAGTTGTAGGAACTGTTTTTCCTGTTCGTTGTACCACTCCACCGCGTCCAGCGGCGAAGCGGCGACCCGCTCGTTCATCTCTTGCATCGCGCGCAGGGTGCGCTGGGGCAGCGGCGAGATCGAGGCGTGAGTCAGATAGGCGGTGGTGGCAGTCAGCGGGAATTCGCCTTGGCGCAGCGCATCAATATCATAGCCGCGCACATCGACGGATAGTGAGGGAGTTATGCCAGTATTTGAAATCATTCGGAACACTCTATCTTAAGTGGATCAACCATAGCAAGGGAGCGCAGAGTTGATTATATAAGTTTCGTAACAGACGCCACATAATGGTGGGGTAGCAGAGATTTGATTTTATAATGGGATATCAAAGAACTCTACATTGCCGCCATACATCAAAGTTGGAAATTGTGTTAAATGACAGCGCCTGTGACTGGATTCGCTTCTTCTGCTCAAGCTAATCAAGCCAAGATCGCGTCTTCGTCGTCTACGGTCAGCGATCTACGCGGATATATTCGGCGGCTAACTGTTGCCAGCGTCATCGGAATGATGCTGATCGCAGGTTTGAATCTCGCCAGTGTCATGGTCTTCTCCAGATTGCTGGAACAGAATCAGGTTGGCATCACCTACGTCAACATGGCGGAAGAGCAGCGCATTCTGGCACAGCGGATCGTGTTACAAAGTATCGAACTGGTCACCGATGTCGCTCCTCTGAGCGAGAATCAATTCAGTAACGGCATCTCTGCTCGCAGCGCGACGCGAGCCAGCTTAGTGCAGGTGATCGTGCAGATGGAGCGGCTGCACCGCGAATTGTCCGAAATATCGCCGCTGCCGCCCACCCTCAATGCCTTGTACAATGATCCCCCAACGCATTTGAATGACACGCTAGCCCGTTACCTCGAAGCAGCGCGACGTTTGGCAACCGCATCCAATCAGGCGTTAACCACCGCCAACAGCGATTTCGTCTTCATCTTAGAAACTTCTACACAGCTCTCGCAGTGGCTGGGGCAAGTCGTCCAGATCTACCAGCAAGAATCGCTCACGCAGGTCGATTTTTACAATCAGGTCAACCGTTTTCGCGCTGCATTGGTCATGATCGCGCTGCTGGCTATCGTGCTGTTGATCGCCCGTCCCGCGGTCAATCGTCTGCGCGAAAAGGCTGCACAGGTAGAAGTCGAGATCGCCGAGCGGATGCGCACTGAGAATGCGCTGAAAGAGAGTGAGCAGCGCTTCCGCGTGCTGGTCGATAGTGCGCCTGTGGGCATCTTGCAGACCGATGAACACGGTAACGCACTGTTCATCAACAAGAGCTGGCGGGAGATGACGGGACTCAGCGAGGAGCAGACCAATGGGCGTGGCTGGACAGCCGCGCTGCACCCCGATGATGTGCCGAAATTGCAGGCAGCAGTGGCGAAGAACGAACATCTACAGAGCGAGTTTCACTTCGACACGCGCTATCGGCGCGGCGAGGAAGTCCTATACGTCCACTCGATCAGCGTACCGCTGCGCCGCGCCGATGGCACAGTGAGCGGCTACCTGACCAGCGCCAGCGATCTAACTCTGAACCACGATATTCAAACGAAGTTGGAGGAGCGCAATCGCCTGATCGAGAGCATCCTCAACTCCAGTTTGGCAGGCATCGCCATTAGCGACGGGAATGGGCGTCTGCGCTTCGTCAATGCCCGTGCCGAACAACTGCTGGAGTCCAATCAGGAACAGCTCATGCAGGGGCAATGGAATACGCCCGATAGCAGCCTCTACGTGGTCGCAGGGGAGCAGACCGTACCGGAGCAGTTGTCCCCCGCGCAGATCATGGAAACGGGCAAACCATTCTACGGACTGCGTTACAAGCATCACGGGGCAAACGGCGCAGAGCACTATTTCTCGGTCAACGCCGCGCCGCTGGACGATCCTTCAGGCAAACGCGAAGTCGTTTATTCCTTCAATGAAATCACCGAGCAAGTGCAAGCGGAACAGAAGCTGCGCCTTAGCGAACGGCGCTTCCGCGCGCTGGTCGATTATCTACCCATTGGCGTGTTCCAGACTGATGCCGATGGCAACTGCACTTTTGTCAATGACCGTTGGATCAAAATCACAGGATTACCGCTGGAAGAAGCCAAAGGCGCGGGCTGGGTCAAGGCGTTGCATCCCGATGATCTGGATACGGTCTTCTCGCAGTGGCGCAGTATGGTCAGTGCGCGGCGCGACATGAACTTGGCGTTCCGTTTCCAGCGCGGCGGCGTGCCGATATACGTTCACTGCACCGCTACCCCGCTCCACGACGAGGAAGGCACGATCAGCGGTTATCTGGGTACGGTGGTGGATATTACGCTGATCCGGCAAACGCAGCTTGAACTGGAAGCCCGCAATCGCCTGATCGAAGGGGTGCTGAACACCAGCGTAGCAGCGATCACTATTGCCGATGAGCGCGGCATTAAGTACGCCAACCCGCGCGCGCAAGAACTGCTTACACTGGTCAAATCCGCCGATTTCACGCCTTACTACGACCCCCCGGAGTGGAAGACACTGCATGTTGATGGCAGCCCATTGGAGCAGCACGAGTACACCTTTGGTCATGTACTGCGTACCGGGCAGCCGATCATGGATGTGCAGCGCGTATTGGAATGGCCCAACGGCACGCGCAAGTACGTTTCGGTCAATGCCGCTCCGCTGATATCGCCGGAGGGCATCCGCGAGGTGGTCAATTCCGTCGATGATATTACGGCGCGTGTACAGGCGGAGGCGGCGCTGCGCGAAAATGAGATCCGCTTCCGCACGCTGGTCAGCGCCGCGCCAGTTGGCATCTTGGAGACGGACGCCAACGGCAACAGCGTTTTCTACAACGATCACTGGCTAGAGATGTTCGAGTACACACCCGAACGTGCCGCCGGACACGGTTGGACTCAGGTGCTGCCGCCGGAAATCAAGGGGCGGATCAGCGCCCTCATTGAACTGGGCGACAACCCCGGCATCATGGCTACTGATCACACTTATCAACGCCGTAGTTCCGTGCTCTACGCACACGCGGTTTCCGTGCCGCTGTATCAGGTGGATGGAACTTTTAAGGGCTATCTCACCGCCGTTACCGATGTCAGCGCCGCGCGGCAAGCACAACTCGAACTGGAAAGCCGCAACCGCCTGATCGAGGGTGTCTTAAACAGCAGCGCGGATGCCATCACCATCGTGACGGAAGATGCCTACATTCGCTACGCCAACCCGCGTACTGAAGAAATTTTCCAGTTGAGCAAGGATCAAATCGTCGGCAAACTCTACACTAGCTTAGGCTTCAAGGTGCTGCGCCTAGATGGTAAGCCAGTGGGACAAGCGGAAGGCATATTCGCGCAGGTTCGGCTTTCCGGTCAGCCTCAGTACAATGTGCGCTACGTTTTCGAGTGGGGCGATGGCAGGCGCAAATACGTCTTGATCAACGCGTCCCCGCTGGATAACCCGGAAAATGACAAGCGTGAAGTGGTCTTTTCAATCACTGACATCACCGATCAGATGGAAGCGGAACAGAAACTTCGTGAGAGCGACGAAATGTTCCAGCTGATCGCGGAACATGTGAACGAAATTTTCTACATCATCGACCCGCGCACGGCAAAGGTCTTATTCATCAGCCCTGCGTTGGCGAAAATACATGGCATCGAACAGCCTCGTGTCAGTTCTGGCGACCTGAGCGATCTGGCGCAATATACGCAGTTTGTCCACCCCGACGATGTGGAGCTGCTGCTCTCCAGACAGATCGAGATGCTGCAGGGTGGTCAGGGTGGTCAGGGTGACTTGGAGTACCGGATTGTGCGTCCCGATGGCGAGATTCGCTATTTGTGGGGGCGTGCTTTCTCCGTCTATGACGAGCAAGGCGAACTCACTCGCATCGTCGGCTTCATTTCGGATATCACCGAACGCAAGAAGTCGGAGAAACAGGCAAGCGAATTGACCAACGAACGCCAGCGCGTGGAACTGCTGGCGGATTTCATCCGCGATACGTCGCACGATCTGCGCACGCCGATCACGGTGATCACCACCAGTCTGTACAGCGTCCGCCAACTGGAAGATCCGGTACGCCGCAACGCCAAGATCGACGCCATTGAAGCGCAGCTCAAATATCTCAACAATTTGATCGAGCAGCTTCAGCAGATGGCAGTGCTCGACAGCATCCGCGAAATAAAGACCACACCCTTCAACATCAACCGCATGGTCAAAGACGCCATCAATGCCGTCACTACCGAAACCTCAAAGCGCGGGCAAATGCTCGGCTACAGCTTCGAGCGTGATCTACCGCTGGTCGAACTCGATGTCGAGAAGTTCTATCGGGCGCTGCGTAACGTGCTGGATAATGCTATTTACTTCACGCCAGATGGCGGCAGCATTCAACTGACGACGCGGCTAAACGAGCAAGAACATACGGTGGTTATCGAGATCGCTGATTCGGGCAATGGCATTCCAGCGGATCAACTGCCACGCGTGTTCGAGCGTTTCTATAAAGTGGATAGGTCGCGCGGACTAGGATCGGGAGGCAGTGGCTTAGGCTTGGCAATGGTCAAGCGGATTCTGGAACTACACGGCGGGCGCGTGGAAATGCAAAGCGAAGTTGGTGTTGGCACGAAAGTACAATTGATCTTGCCGCTGCTGACAGAACCGGTGGCGGCGTCATAATCGTATGGTGGCACGAATGCTGACACTCAGGGTTTAGCTTAGCAAGGATAAAAATCGGGTGTTTCAACAGATAGGCAAAGACAAGCAGCGAGGGCTGCTGGCGCTGCTGATTACGTCGTTGGTCGTGCTGCTGATCTCCACGCCTGCCATCGTCCCTTCCCGCGCACAATCCGACGATGCCCCGACGCCGACGCCTGCCGCTACCCTCGCTGCTACCAGCACTCCGCAGCCGCTGCGCTTTGCCGAAGCGACGCGCCAGATCTTTTCGGAACTGGACTACGGCAAAGATGGTTCCTTCGAGTTGAACTCGATTGGTGTCGATGCCCGTGACAACATCTACGTGCCGTATCGAGAAAATCAGATCATCGTCTACACACCGGATTTTCGGGAGATCCGCCGCTTTAACATTCCGCAAACGGTAGCGCTGGCATTCACCCTGAACCACGATCAACTGCTGTTAGGGCTGCGAGTGCCGCCGAGCATCGAGCGCTACGACACTAGAGGCAAGAAACTCGGCGTGTTGTGGGCAACGCAAAATGCGCTGATTCAGGCGCTGGCAGTCGATCCGCAGAACGGTATTTATGTGGTCTACACCTCGCAGAACAAACCATTCCCGCTGTTCTTGACGCGCCTCGATGCCAACGGCAACATCCTCTACGAGCGCACACTGCGGGAGCAAACACTGCTGACCGACAAAGTCTACGGCATCACCTTCGAGCCAGATGGCACCGTTAATATCGGTGTTAGCGGCTTCGGACGCCAGTACCCCGAACAGATCACGCTGTGGCGCTTATCGCCGGAAGGGGATCGGCTCACGGATCAGCAGCGCAGTTTCTTCTTCTTCGTCTCGCTCACGGCACCCGCCCTGCCCTTACGCTTGGATGATGGCACGCTCCTACTGTACTCCAACGAAGGCTTGGGCTGGTGGCGTCCCGATGCTCAGTTGATCACCTACTACTACGGTGGCGATTTATTCGCTGGAGCATCGCCACGTACCGAAGGCAAACACGCAGCGATCACCTTAGGGATAGATGGTAAGACGCTCTATTTTGCCAGTATTCTGCGCGAAGGGGAACTGCTGCTCGGCAAGACGGTGCTTGGACGCTGACGGAGATATTGCTGCTCGGCTTCTGATTAGCACCCATCTGAAACTTCACTGGTAGGCACAACCAAGCACCCTCTGCCTCTCGGCTCCCCCTCTCCACGAAGTGGATGAGGGGGTCAGGGGGTGAGGCTATCTTATTCCAGCACCACAGTCGCCATTGAGTGCGCGGGCAGTTCGATCCGCCAGCGACCTGTACCATCCGCATGGACGGGCAGCGCGACTGGCTTCACCCGATCCGGTTGAGCGGCGCTGTTCTGGGCGCGTGGGTCATCGGCGGCGAGTAACTGCGCGATCTTGACACTGCTGGCAGGTGCGTTCAGAGTCACCGATGCCGCTTGATCATAGTGCCGATTGATCAGCGTCAGCGCCGTCGCTTTGTCCTTGAGCGATGCCGTCGCCGTCACCGCGCTGATCTGCTGGCTGCCGCTGTGGGGCTGTGCCGTGCCGTGTGTTACCTCAACGGGGATCGCCGTTGCACCGAGGTGCGGCAAATGCAGTTGCAGCGCGTAATACGTTGGCGTCAGCCACATCTGTCCGCCGTCAGTCATCAGTACCGACTGCAGCACATTGACGATCTGCGCCAGATTTGCCAGCGTCAGCACGTCACATTGACGATGGAATCCCTCCAGCGCCACCGCCGCCGCCAGCGCATCGCGCAGGGTGTTCGCCTGCTCGTAGGTGTTCGGATCGCGGTGCAGCTCGCCATCGGGTCCCCACTCGCGTGCTTCGGGATGCCAGACACCCCACTCATCCAGCGCGATGCCGATCTTGCGCTTGTTACGCTGCTCATTGCTGCCCGCTTGCGCCTCATGTAAATAACCAGCGGTGCGGACAACGAAATCTTCGGTTTCGTGCGCTTCGGTCAGCAGTTCATAATATTGCTGCTCACTGAACCCCGTCTCCGGTCCGCCGTTGATCCAATAGCGGTGGATCGAGAAGTGATTCATCAGCCAGAGATGACGCTGGTTAGCCTGAATGAACGCCTTGTTCCAGTCATCGTCATGACCGCAGGCGACCAATTCCGCTGTCGGATCGACGTGCTGTAACATAGTGGCATAACGGCGATATTCGATGGCGTAGGAGTAAGCATCAAAGTGACCGCCGCAGCCCCAATTCTCGTTGCCCACGCCCCACAACTTGACGCCGAATGCCGCTGGCGATCCATTGGCGGCGCGTTCACGGGCGAGTGAACTAGCGACGGTACTGTTGCAGTATTCCAGCCAATCGCACATCTCTTGCACCGTGCCACTGCCGACGTTGCCCGCCAGATACGGCTCAGCGCCGAGCATACGGCAGAGCGCCAGAAATTCGTGCGTGCCCAGCGCGTTGCTATCTTCGACCTGCAAGCCGCACGACATTCCCAAACGGATCGGGCGCTGTGCTGGTGCGCCGATGCCATCACGCCAGTGGTAATGATCGGCGTAGCAGCCACCGGGCCAGCGCAGCAGCGGCACAGGCAGCAGTTTTAGCGCCTCGACCACATCGGCGCGAAAGCCTTCGTAATGCGGAATATCCTTTTGCTCCAGCCCGACCCACAAGCCGTCGTAGCAGCAGCGCCCTAGATGTTCCGCGAAGTGACCGTACAAGCGTGGTGATATCGTGCCGATGGGAGCATCAGCCCGCAGCGTCAAAGTAGTTTCGATCATAAGTGTTGTACCAAACTATGCTATGAGGTGCATACGGATGCAGTTGTCAACCAAGTATGACGACATTCAGGTGAATCGTGCAACAAATCGTTTTCTAATAAACGACTGATTTTGACAAACAATTCGCCTGAAACCGCCCTGTATTCCCTGCACTATATCAGGCGCTGCTTTCTAACCATCTCGCAATGGGATCACAGTGGCGTTGTCGTCAAAGGCGGGCTTACGAGTCTTGTGGTATTCTGGGGCGGAGGCAAGGCGTATTGAGGCAGGAAGCACTATGAAGCGTAACATCAACGGTGTGCTGGCAGTGACGTTATTGGGACTGGGCGCAGTGTTCTTGAGCGCGTGTACGCCGCCGCCACCGACACCCGCCGATCTGCCTTCCGCCACCGTTGCGCCGACTGAAACGCAGCTTCAACTGCCTACCCTGCCGCCAAGCTGGACTCCGGGCGCGGTAGCCACCTCGACACCCTTCAGCGAGGGCGGCAGCAGCGGCGGCAGCGAGACTACCGACAGCGCTCCCACCGTACCGCCGCCAACGGTGGAAGGTGCAGCCACCTTGCCACCGACATGGACTCCTTTCCGCGTGCCTACGGTGACACCGCAGCCGCGTGCCGCCAATGCCACCTTCACGCCTGTGCCGCCCACGCCCTCGCCTGCCGTCAGCCCGACGCGCAGCATGGACGAAGGTCCGCTGCCTGTGCAGCCGAGCGAGGTCTATGCCAACCCCGAATGTGAGAAGCTGACCATCTTCAGCGAACCGTATCTGTATAAGCAGCCCAAAACCGATGTCGCCGTCGGTTGGACAAATGTAGCGGCGGATTATTTCGATCTGTGGGTGCGCAACCCCGAAGGGCGCTACGTTTTCCGCGAGTTCATACCGATCCCCGAAGGCGAACAAGTGGTTTATTACACCATTCCGGGGTCGGTCTTTACGGGCATCGGGCGCTATACGTGGGAAGTTTATCCGGTGCTCAACGAGTACCGCATGTGCCCCACCGTCACCGGCACGATCTTCACCGGACAGCGCTACTAGGATAGTGCTGGGTGCTGAGTGCTGAGTGCTGAGAAGAAAGTGCCAGCAGTACCGCAAGTGCCTTTAGTACCGTATAACGCTGTTGAATGTTTAGCCACTGATTCGATCTTTGAGCGCGGCAATGATGCGTTTTAAGTAAATAGTTGAACTATGCTGAAGATAAGAGTTATCACCTTAGTCCCGGCGCTAAAGCACCGGGCTGAAGCTAGAGATAACCAGTCAGCATCTTGTTTCAGCCCGGTGCTTTAGCGCCGGGAACAGTTATCACTAGACATCGTTGTTCAACTAAATCGTTGAACTCGATCATTGCCGCGTTCGCTCACCTCTGGGCGGCAAGGCTTGTTCAGAATTGCGACTTTGCACAAACGTGCCCGAAGTTCACAAACTGCACTTCTCATTCGCTGCTGAATCCGTCATAATCAACGTCCCCTCGTACTTAGTATCGAGTGTTGTATTTTGAGGTCATTATGATCCTTGGCTTACCCAATAACGAGACGCTGAGGGAGTTTGCCCGCGAAGCGCATTGGCAGCAGGTAGATGAAACGCGCGACAAATTCCGCGAATATCTGAGCAGCATCCGCGATAAGCGGGGATCGCACCCCGTCTCTGCCGCGAAGATCAAACATCTGTCGCAATCCTACTACGACGATTACGACGAGATACCGGAAGGCAATCTGCTGTTATCCAAAGGCGCACACCGTCCAGTGGTGCTGGCGGCTCTGTTGGGCAAGCGCTTCCGTCAAGGTCCGTGGCTGGATTATCTGAAGCCCTATAACCTGAATCCCTCGGTCTACCACGAGAACATCCACGAGGCGGGCGGTCCGCTGCGTGTGCGTCCCGTCGGTGTGGAGTTGGAAGTGGGCATGGCGCGGCTGGATGGCGCGGAGCCGACGGAAGCGAACCTCGATCTGTTCCATCAGGCGTACATCGAACACGCTATGCGTCTGGGCGGCAACCTCGATCTCTCGCCTGAACTATGCATCTACCAAGCTGAGTTGGTGCTGCCGCCAACACTCGGCTTTGGCAAGGCGCTGCACACGCTGGAGCAGAATATCGGGGCGCTGGTACACGCCATCAAAGAGGCGGAACTATGCCTTGCCATCACCTCGACGTATCCCTTCGAGAGCGATTTCGCCACCTCGCAAACGGATAAAGTGGAAACGGTGGCGATCTTCCTCAACGACATCAACGAGAGTCGCCCGCGCCAGTGCGGTTATCTGGAAGACCTCGCCCGCCGCTATCAGGTGACCCGCGGACAGGTACGCACGGCGAATCTGCTGCGCTTCCAGGGCTATCACATGCACGTCGATCTGGCGGGGCGCTCGGAAGCGTTAGGGATGCTCAGTTATGCCATGAATCTCGGCAGCGCGTCGGCGATAGCAGCGGCAGCACTGCTCAAGGGTGGTCCGTTCATGGATGGCACCTGCGATCCTGAACTGCTGTGTACCCGCGAGTACGTGCGTAACATCAGCATCACCGGACATTACGTTGGCTTGCCACTGAGTCCGCACTTGCAGCCGGAAGGCTTGGAACGGCACGGGCATTTGCTGCGGGCAAATCTGGCGAACGGCACGGCACGCGCACTGCTCTACGGGCTAGAAGACGATCTGCCCTATTCGGGGATGCATAACATGCTGGGGCGCGTCCGTCCCGATCTCGGTGGCACGAAAGGCGTCTGTACGCTGGAAAGCACCGGAATGCCCAGTAACCCCTCCGCCGAGCGCTTGGCAGCCATCGCCACCGATTTCCAGTACAACCAGCTTGCCATCGAGCACTACTTCCGGCAGCACGGCACCGATCTAGACGCGCTGTACGATGATAAGGACATGCTGGAAATCTTCGGTCCGCTGGATCGGGAAACCTTCATGCAGATGCTGCACCAATCCGATCTGCTGTGTACCGATTTGCAGATCACGACGGCTACCGGTACAACCTATACATTGGTCGAATTTTACGAGAAGAAACGCCGAATGCTTAAGCGCCTCCTCTCGCCCCTAAATGTGATAGACACCCGTGATGTCGATGGGTTGTATGATCGGATCTATCACTTCCTCGTGTCGCCCAATGGTGCCGCACAGACTATTGACGACTACATCAACCACCCGACGCGGCGCGGCACGGGCAACTGGGGCAATATCCTGCGTAACGCTTACGTGGAAGCGGGTGGCACGGTTGGCGCGAAGAATCCGATGATCGTGCACAGTGTCATGATGCAGCTTAACGAGGCGTTGCAGCGGCGTTACATCGGGTAAGTTAGGAGTAATTGAAGATGCCAGTAGCGCTCTATCCTCTGATCTTTGAGCCTGCGTTTTATGCCCGTCCGTGGGGCGGCAAGCAGATGGAGGAACGGCTCGGCAAAGAATTACCGCCCGGTCCGCCGATTGGCGAGTCGTGGGAAATCTTCTGGAAGAACAAAGTCTCCAACGGTGAACATCGCGGCAGGACGCTCGGTGAGTTGGTCGCCGCCTATCCGGTCGAGATGATCGGGCGGGATACGTTAGACGCCGAATATCCGCTGCTGGTCAAGTTCCTCGATGCACAGGAATGGCTCTCCGTACAGGTACATCCTGATGACATCCTCGCCGCCGAATTGGAAGGGCAGCCGCGCGGCAAAACCGAATGCTGGTACGTGATCGCCGCAGCGCCGGGGGCGCAAGTCGCCTTCGGTCTGAGCGAGAAGCTAGACTCCGACTCGCTGCGGGCGGCAATCGACGCCGGACGTTCCAGAGAGATTATGCAGTACGTAGAGGTGCAGGCGGGCGATTTCATCTTCGTCAGCGCCGGTACCATGCACGCCCTCGGTCCCGGTTTGCTGATCTACGAATTGCAGCAGACCAGTGATACCACCTACCGCGTCTACGACTGGGATCGCTTGGGCTTGGATGGCAAACCGCGTGAACTGCACCTCGAAAAAGCGATTGCTGTCACCAAGTTCGAGGTCAATCCGCCCGCCAAGATCAACTATCAAATGCGCGAAGTGGCAGACGGCGTTGAGGAGGCGGAGTTGATTCGCGGGCAGTATTTCACGCTGCACAAGCTGAATCTGAGCGAAACGTACGCGCTCTCCACTAACCGCAACCGCGCCCATTTGATCACTGCCTTGACAGGACATGTCGAATGGCGTAGTTCAACGCACGCACCGCTGCTGCTGCCGCAGGGGACATCGGCATTTTTGCCCGCCGGCGTCGGTGACTACACGCTGACTCCCGATGGCGACGCCGAAGTGCTGATCGCGTGGGAAAGCTGATCGCGGTCATCGACAGTTCAATTGACGAAGCGTGCTAGAATACATGCACCAAAGTAGTTGACGATGGCGCTTGATGCCTGCGAACCAGCGATCATCCGTGCGCTGGAAAAAGACGGTTGGACGATCCATGAAAAGCCATTCATTTTGCGCGGAGATGACCGTAGTCGGCTCGCTGATTTCAGTGTGCAGCGAGTCGCTGATGGTATGTTAGAAGAGATAGTTGTAGTAGAGGTCAAATGTTTTGCTAATCCGCGTCGAATGGCACAAGAGTTCTATTTAGCGGTTGGACAATATGAATATTATCGAGCATCACTCGTTACAGAGAACTACAGTTTTCCGCTGTATTTAGCGATGCCTGTAGAAGCGTATACCCAGTTAGCCCAAAGCAGAGTCGTTGATGAGTTGGTGAGGCGCGCTGAAATAAATCTACTCGTTGTTGATACTGAAGTGGAGGTTGTAAGCACATGGATCAATTGGAACAAACCGTAAAGAATGTTGTATTTGGATACGCTGGTGGAGGTCCAAATATACTGGTTTTTCCAGTAGAAAATCCGTCAAAGAGAGTGTATGGGGTCATTATCATTGATCATCCACTTCGTAAAAGACCTGCAGGCGTAATGATCATGGCTCGCCTAATTGGTGATAAAGTCATCATTGAGGAAGATTCAACTGATAGACCATTAGTTGATGCAATGGTCAATGCTGGTATCCCCCGCGAACAGATTGTGCTTGCTTATGAGGGCGAACAACTCGCTGATCTTGTGCAGCCGTGAGTGCCCTTTCGCGTAGCCTCCGTGTCGGGATCGTGGTCGCTGTCATGACAGCGATCTACTGTGCGGCGATCCTCGCCCGCTACGATTTCGATCCACTGTCGTTTGTGCAGATCGGCGCACAGTTCAGCAACGAATCAGCAGCGACGCAGTTCGGCTATGATCAAAATGGCTACGACGGGCAGTTCGCCTACTACATCGCCACCGAAGGCTTCAACGCCACCCCCAAACTCGATCAACCACCCGCGATCCGCTATCAACGCATCCTCTATCCGCTGCTGAGTGCCGTGCTGGCGTTCGGTCAGCGCGATCTGATCCCGTGGACGATGATCCTGATCAACGTGCTGGCGCATGGCGTGGCGGCGGGATCGCTGGCGTATCTGCTGCGGACGCGCACTCGCGCCTCGGAGTGGTGGTCGCTGGTTCCGGCGTTGTGGGTTGGTACGCTGGTGAGCATCCGGCTCGATCTGAACGAACCGCTAGCGATTGCGTTGTCGCTGCTCGGAGTCGCGGTTTATCTCAGCGAACGGCGGCTGCTCGGTGCGCTGATCTTAGCAGCGGCGGGGTTGGCGAAAGAACTCGGCTTGGTGCTGGCGGCGGGCTTGATCCTCTACGAGTTGGCGCAACGGGATTGGCGGCGGGCGCTCAGACTGGCGATCCTCGCGCTTGCGCCGTTCGCGCTGTGGCTGCTGATCCTGCGAGTCTGGCTCGGCGCATGGACGGATACCACGCTCGGCGGTGTGACGCGGCTGCCGATCCCGATCCCGTTTGCGGGCTTGTTCTATGCCAGCGATGCCTTGTCGTTCGGCTTGATCCTCACGTGGGCGATGATTCCGGCGGCGGTACTGCTGATCGCGATCCTGCTGCGACTACGACGGGGCAATGTTAAGGCGGAAGTGTGGCTCGGCTTGGCAGCGGCGGGATTTGTCGCCTTCACGCCGCCCGCCACCATCGCGGAGTTGATCAGCACGCTGCGTATTTTGCAGCCGCTACTCGCCGCTACGATCCTGTACTTCGCCGCCTATCAACCGCGACGCTTGTTCTGGTTCGCCGCGCTGTGGTCGCCTAGCGTGCTGCTGGCGCTGCTAATCGTACTGCGATAGCCTCACCCCCTGACCCCCTCTCCAATGCGAGTACACATTAGGAGAGGGGGAACCGAGGGGCTAAGTTGACTTGCTGTGTTTACCGAATGCACGTTCAAATAGGCGCTGGATCAGATAAGTATCGGCTCAGTGTTCCTATCATCTCCATAATTCTCATGGCATAGTAGGGCATCTCAACGCGACAGGAGATGCTCTGATGGACAAGCCAAGCGAACCGAACAACAAATTCCCGCGCCGTACCTTCCTCGCCGCGCTGATCCCACTGCCGATTGCGGCGGTGGCATGGCTGCGACAGGTGATCGGTGGGCAGTCCGCGACGACGATTGCCGCCGCACCGGATCAAGTGCGTACCGCCACCGTTACCGCGCCTGCCAGCGCCGCGACAGTTACTGCCACGCCGATCCTTGTACCGACGCCCGCTTGTGGTGATGACGATGACGACGATCTGACCATCGCGCAGACGGAAGGACCCTACTACACGCCGAATACGCCGGAACGCACTTCGCTGCTAGAAGATGGTTGGACAGGCACACGCATGATCGTGACGGGCTACGTGTTAGGCACGGATTGTAAGCCTGTCGCTGAGGCGCTGCTCGATTTCTGGCATTGTGACGATAAAGGTGTCTACGACAACGTGGGCTACAAGTATCGCGGGCATCAATTCACCGACGCCGAAGGTCGCTATACGCTGGAAACGGTAATGCCCGGAATCTACACCGGACGCACCCGCCATTTTCACGTCAAGGTGCAAGCACCCAACAATCCGGTGCTGACCACGCAGCTTTATTTCCCCGACGAGCCGCAGAACGCACGCGATGGCATCTTCAACGCCGCGCTGCTGATGGAGGTGAGCGATCTTGAGGGTGAGGATGAAGCTAAAGGCAAATTGGGATCGTTCAATTTCGTGCTAGATGTGCGCTCGTAACACTCAGTCCTGATCATGTAGATTCGGAAGGCGGAGTTTGGTGCCGATCCCTCAACTCCGCCTCTTTCTGCGCGTTAATCGCTCGATGCCTGCGGATGATCTCCTGACGAGTCAGCGATTTGTACTCAGCGATTGAGCAGAGCGGCACAACCTCCGAGTGATACATGGGAACGGCAGCTTGCCCGCCGGGGTGATACGCCGTTTCCGTCCAGATGTAAACTGTCGTACTGGCAGCAGTTTGTTCCCGGATCAACGCAACCATATCCACAGCGCCGTGACCCATTTCCAGATCAGCGCAGAACGTGGCGCTTTCGATCACGATAGGCATATCATGTTTGCGGCAGTGAGCGTCAGCGGTGGTGAAAATCCACCACTTCTTTTTGAACTTCACATCTGCCCATCGGCAGGTAACACAACTTGGATGCAATCCACCGTTCGGCATTCAGCACATCTTTTCAGTTCATGCCAGTTCAATGGTACGCCCGCTTAGCGCGCACTGGCTATCCGCATCATCGTCACGATGTAGATCAGATAAACGATGCCCGCAGCGCCCGCCAGCGGATCGGCAATTGAGGCGGCAAATTCGCTTTGCACGGATCGCAGGAAAAAAGAGATCGCCAGCAGCAGCCAGACAAGGCTGTGAAACCAACGCACGATTATGAACTGAATCCCGGTCACTCCGGCGATTCGCTGCCGCGCAGGTACAAACACAGCGAAGATCGCCGCGATGATCAGTGCGATCAAGCCCCAGAATGCCCACGACTGACCAAGAAATTCGCTGTTCATCGACGATTTAACCTCCAGCCAACTGGTTCATCTTCCGGCACGGATTCGCCCATCTCGATCAGCCAGCGGCGGTAGACTTCGGGCTGCCGATACTTGGTGATCAGCTTCCACGAGTTGGTCACATCGTCCGCCAGCACCACCACCAGATCGTCCTGCTGTGAATTATCGAGCGCGTGGCGGATCGCTGCGAATTCGTGCGTGATGATCGAGATCGCTGAGGCATCGATTCCCTCAGCGATCAGCGTCTGGCGGATCAAGTCAGCGACTTCCTGTTCACCACGTCCACGCCGATCCCAATCTTCGCGGATGATGAAGCTGTCGAAGGTTCTGGCGGCGAGACGCGCGAAATCCCGTATGTCCGAATCGCGGCGATCCCCCGGCGCACCGATGATCACTTTGCGCGTTCCCGGCACGCGCAGTCTGCTGACGAAGGTCGAGAGTTCCTCCATCGCGGGGGCGTTGTGGCAGTAGTCCATGATCACGCGAAAAGGGTATTCATCGAACACGTTGACGCGCCCCGGTGTGTTGTAGAAGGTCATGGCGAAGGTTAGCAAACCGGTGCGAATCTGTTCCACCGACGCCCCGAGACAGTACGTGATCGCGGCGGCTGCCATGGCGTTGGCGGTGTTGAAGCGAGCGTGACCTTCATAGGTAGCGGGGATCAGATGCGCCCACAGCAGCGGGATATGCTTGCCGTCGTCGTAGAGCGTGATCATCTCGCCGTTGACACCTTTTTCCAGCACCACCGCGCGTCCGCCTTTGCGCACGTGTTCCTTGACCAGTTCGTTATCAGGATTAATGCTGAACCAGCAAGTTTGCCCATCGACATAGCGATCCATCTTGACTGTGTACTCGTTATCGGCGTTGAGCACCGCCCAGCCATCTCGATGTACCGCTTCCACCACCACCTGCTTGAGCGCGGCGAGTTCGTCCAGTGTGTTGATCCCGCGCAAGCCCAGATGATCGCTGGCAACGTTGAGCACCGCGCCGACATCGCAGCGGTCAAAGCCCAGACCTTCGCGAGCGATGCCGCCGCGTGCCGCTTCCAGCACCGCGCAATCGACACGCGTATCGCGCATGACCACGCGGGCGCTCCATGGTCCGGTCATGTCGCCTTTGAGGATGCGCTCACCGTCGATGTAGATGCCGTCGGTGGTGGTCATGCCCACCATGCGCCCCGCCATTTTCATGATATGCGCTGCCATGCGGGTGGTCGTGGTTTTGCCATTCGTCCCCGTGATCGCCGCCAGTGGCACCCGCGCGGGCGTGCCTTTAGGAAAGAGCATGTCGATCACTTTGCCTGTGACATCGCGCGGTCTGCCTTCGCTCGGCGCGAGGTGCATACGGAAGCCCGGACCCGCGTTGATCTCGACAATCGCGCCACCGACATCAGTATAGGGACGGCTGATGTCGGGGCAGATGAAGTCCACACCGCCGATGTCCAGACCGATCACGCCGATTGCCCGCAGCGCCATCTGAATATTCTCGTAGTGAATCGCGTCAGTGCGGTCAATCGCTGTGCCGCCTGTGCTCAGATTGGCGGTCAGGCGCAGGAACACCTTCTCGCCCGCCGGAGGGATCGTGTCCAGCGTATAGCCGAGCTTCTGCAAGCACAGCAGTGCCTGATCATCGATCTCCAGTCTGGTCAGTACCCGCTCATGCCCGATGCCGCGTCGGGGATCACTGTTCACAACGTCGATCAACTGGCGCACGGTGCGTATGCCGTCGCCAACGACATGTCCGGGCAAGCGTTCCGCCACTGCCACGACTTCATTATTGACCACCAGGATGCGGTAATCGCGTCCGGCGACGAACTTCTCTACCAGTACGGCGCTGCTCTCCTCACTGCTGATCTTGAACGCCTCGCGCACTTCATCGCTATTGCGCAGGTTGAGCATCACGCCACGTCCGTGGTTGCCATCGTAGGGCTTGGTGACAACCGGATAGCCGATGCGATCCGCCGCGTCGAGCGACTCCTCCTCGCTGCGGACGAGGAGACTGCGGGGAACAGGCAAGCCCGCGTCTTTGAGCAGCGCAATGGTGAGTTCCTTATCTTTGGCGATTTCAACGGCGATGTGCGGCGTCTGGCTGGTGACCGTGGCTTCGATGCGCTTCTGGTATTTGCCCTGTCCGAACTGCACCAGACTGTACTCGTTGAGACGAATGTAAGGGATGTCGCGCGCCTCTGCTGCCGCCACCAATCCGGCAGTGCTGGGACCGAGCGCCTTCTCCTTCGCTACATTGATCAGGGCTTCTAGTTCCGTCCGATAGTTGAACGCCGCTAATTCGTCGCCGCGCATGGCGGAAGGCAGATCGGGCAGACTATGTGCCAGCAGCCAGCGCGTCAGCTTGACTGCCAGTTCGCCCGCTTTGACGCCGACTTCTTCCTCTTTCTGCTCGTAGCAGACTAGATAACGTCCGCTGATCTCGGTGCTGCGCGTCTTGCCACGATTGACGGTGACGCCCGCCAGACAGGTTAACTCAATGGCGATATGCTCGATGATGTGCCCCATCCATGTGCCTTCGCGCAGCCGTTTGACGAAGCCGCCATGTTCGCCGTAAGAGCAGTGGTGATCCCACAGCGTGGGTATGATCTCCAGCAATTGATCAGTGAAGCCGGGAAGTTTATCCGAGGGGTAATCTTCCAACTCCTCAATATCGATCTCCATGCGGATCATCGGGCGGTAGTGATAGAGATTGGGACCGCGAAAGACGCGAGTATCGAGGATACGCATAGGTTTACAACCCTCTAGGCTGCGAAAACTTACACTAGGATTGATTTGGTAGCGCAAAAGTATAGTCAGGATTAGCGCGGGAGGCTAACAGGTGATCAGCCAGTGAGGCAGGTTGACAGCATGCCAGAATCTGAACTACTGGTTAAAACACAAACGGGGCTGATCTTGATCGAGATCAGCCCCGTTTGCGATCTTCAGTGGCGACAGTTCCCCTAACCCACCCTCATCGTGATCAGCAGCAGACCAGCGCATGGTAGTGCTCGGTGCGCTTTGCGCGGTGTGAAGTACGCTTTACTGGGCACATTTGTGCGTTTGTTGGCGCGCCCCACGCCTTTATTCGTTACAGGAATATTGCCTATTACGGCGATTTGCGCTCGCTTCTGATGCAGATTTCGACTACCAACATAGTCGCCACTAGATTTTCGGTTTGAGTACTGGCGATTCCCCGAACCCACCCTCATCGTGATCAGCCGCAGATTAGTGCATGGTAGTAATCATTGCGTTATGCTCGTTCACCTGTGCGCTTTACTGGGCAATTATGTACAGTTGGTCGCGTGCCCCGCGCTAACCCCAAGTTCATTGGGGGCATAGGATTCTTCCATGCTCTAGGTTGCACTCACCTCTGATGCCGATTTCGACTACCAACATCGCCAGAACAACGAGCGGCTGAAGTACCAAAGTGCCTGAGTGCCTGATTACAGTACGATTTGAAAGCACTTTGGCACTAGCGGCACACTGGCACTTTCTTCACTCATTACTGCATTTAGACCACGTCGATCTCCCAGTTGGCACGCTGGATCGCCGTGTCCAATTCGCGGTGACGCCGCGCGATGTCATCCGCACGCTGCTGCAAGGCAGCCACGTCCACCGTTGCGAAGTACTTGATCTCTGCCCGTCCGAAGCGGAAATCTGGAGCCGCCGTTCCCGCGATCACGCCTGTGATCACGCCGCGCTCCAAGACCAAGGCATCCCGATCTGCTAATGCCTCTGTCAACGTCTGCCCATTTGCCAGCGTCGCCGTTGCGTTAGTACGGTTGATCCGCTTGATCAAATCGGTCATCTCCGCGATCACCCGGTCTACCTCGGCTAACAAATCGCGCGGATTCTCCGCGGGCTGCTCGCCTTCCTGTACTTTAGAAGAACGCGCTAAACGCTCCCTCAACTGCGCCAACCGCTTTTGTGCGTCGGCACGCTGGATCAACGCCTCTGCTAACTTCATGATAATCACCCCCTCGCGCTTATCCTTACTGTAACACAAAGAGGGATTATAAGAGTGGTTTACAGCCCGTAAAGGGTCAATCTTATTAAAACTTGTTAAGGAGTGCGGGTGGCAGCTACCGTTGTGCTAGGAGCAACCGTAACCGTTGGCGTAGGCGTTCTGGTGACGCGGGCAGGTGTCGCGGTGACCGTTGGCTTGGGCGTAGCGGTGCGATCCGAGATAGTCACTTCCGCCTGTTCGTCGGGGATGTCGATGTTGCCTGTCGCCAGTTCCGCCGCCGCCACCGATGCTTCCAGCGTGACCAGATGCTTGCCCACGCCCAATCCGGTGAGGGGTGCGAACACGCTGATATCCTCCTCGGTCAGCGCGGAGACGATGCGCTGCGGTCCGGTGATCCGCACGCGTACGCGATCCGGTTTGACGGTGATCTCGTAATCGGCAGGATCGAGTCCCTGCGTCTGTACGGGGATGCCGCTGAACTCGCGGGTGATCAACACTGGCTCGATTACCACCGTGATCGTGATGTCAGTGGGATCGGGCATGGTCACCCCGGCGGGCAACTGCAAGCGCATACTCTGAGTAAAAGTCTGGTCGCGTCCGGTGAGATCGATGTCCTCGGTAGTGATCACACCGTTCATGGCGGCGATGGCGGCGCTGTCTCCGCGCACAAAGATGCGGCGCGGCGACCAGTTGTCACTCTTGAGCTGGTAGCCTTCGGCGGGTGTGCCGATGTAGCTAGGAACCACCTGTAAGCCGGTCACATCGTCGCGCTCTTGAATCTTGACGCTGACGGTGATCTCGGCGGGACTGAGCGTGACCCCTTCAACGATGGTGTTATCCGCGCCGATGGCACGCAGCTCCAGACTGCGCACGAAGCTGATCGATTGATTCTGTAAGTTGATTGTCGCCCGCGCTTCTGCTACGCGCTCCACCAACATGCGCGGTCCAACGACTTTAACCTGCGTCTCGCTGGGGATGATCTCGGAGGCGATGAAGCCAACAGGCGGGTCTTGCGCGGGGATCACGCTGACGCTGACGATC
>JAHBVK010000066.1 GCA_019637555.1 Anaerolineae bacterium | reverse complement strand
GGATCAGCCATTTGGATTTGCCGATGTTGCGCCAGAACCAGATATTTTGCTCACTGATTACTATTATTCCCGCTATCCAGATAATGCAGATGAGTTCGAAGATAGCTACTTTTAGAGTAAGGTAAGCTGCTGAATTCCATTTCGAGGTTGGATACCGCAGAATCCAGCAGCACTCCATCCTACTTCTATACCCAATGCTTTTAAAGAAAAATACAGACTGCGTGCAGAGCTACTATCTCGCCAATCATAATTAGCAAGCGAAACGAAGCGACTTGCCGACGTGCGCTTGCCACCCGTACCATCACCTGAAACAAAATCATCAATAACAATCCGTGACGCTCCACTATCTACTAACTGCCGCAAAAAGCTAGGCGTGTAAGGTAAACAAGGACTAACCACAATTTGAGTACGAATTCCTGCAAGCCTAGCCTGTTGGATGATTTCAAACCGCTTTTTAGGAAGTGGCCCACCACCTAACCTGTGGATAAATCGAGTGTCATTGGTTTCAATAGTTATTGAGAGCCAACTATACGGCAGTTGTTTGATACGTTCAAAATCAGTCATTACTAGTGGAGAGCGAGTCTGAATGACAAGTAAGTCAAGGTCACTGTATTCCGCAAATACATCTAGACATTGCTGAGTAATATGATATTTTGCTTCTAGAGGTTGATATGGATCAGTAGTAGATGCCATAAAAATTCGTAGCTTAGCACGATCAGATTGTTTCATGCCGTGCAACGTGTGCTTCAATATACTAGCAGCGTTGGATTTGACAGCAACAAGTTCGCCCCAATGCTCAGCATTAGCTAAATTCGTCCAATTGGGCATAAATTGTGCGTAGCAAAACTGCCCGCAGGCAGTTTTGCCAAATCCACATCCCGTATATGGAGAGAGAGTGTGTGTAAAAGGGTATGGCTCGGAGAATAGAAAGCCTCCTTTTTGTGGAGTCAGAATGGATCGGCTTTCTCGCAAAGCCACTTTTTTCATTGCGATGTACCCAACTTTATCATTACTCAATCCGTCGCCGCGTCCCGTTCCCACCCAACCTCCGCCGAGCCTCGCTCGCTGCTTCGGGCAAA
The DNA here is from genome assembly GCA_019637555.1 of Anaerolineae bacterium. Taxonomy (GTDB): domain Bacteria; phylum Chloroflexota; class Anaerolineae; order Aggregatilineales; family UBA2796; genus JAHBVK01. The sequence continues at coordinate 30,305 of JAHBVK010000066.1, read as the reverse complement.
TCCTCCTCCGCCATGAAGCCGACGCTGCGGTAGAACTCCATGTCGTAGGGACGCGTCTTGACCACGACGGGCATCGGCACGGCATGTCCCATGATGATCGCCTGCTGTTTAGTATCCAAACGCGCTAACACCTCACGCAGACCGCCCGCGCCGTTGATCCCCGTCAGCACGGCGGTGATGTCGCGCTCGTTATCCAGCAGCGCCGTCACGCGCGTACCGATCTGGCTCATCACTTCCTCGTCGATACCGCTAGGGCGCTGATCCACGATCAGCACCGTGACGTTGTACTTACGCAGCTCACGCGCAATCGTGCCGAAGATCGTCTGCCGCGCGATCAACGGATCGAGGAATTTGTGCGCCTCCTCAATGGTGATCAACAACTGCGGCGGCACGAGCGACGGATCACCGAGCGACTGCTCTACGCGCTTGACGTAGTTTTCGTGGATGCGCCGCGTCAGATAATTGGCGACGAGGATATACGCCTCCAACGCCGATCCGTAGCGTCCGAATTCCAGCACCACCGTTTTGCGCTGCTCGATGTACTCCAGAATCTTAGATACGCTGTCACCGAGCGCACCATCTTTACGCAGGAACTCGAAGCGCTCGAAGCGTTCCAAGCGTCGCGCCAATGCCGTCAGCGAGGCGTTGCTGACGTTGCTCGTCTCCACGAAGTTATCGATCTCCTCGCCCGTCGCATCCAGCAGCGCCACGATCCACGCCGGACCCCAGCGCTTGCGGCAGGCGTAGGCGGCATCGATCATGCCGTCGGAGAGGTTCATGGTGGTCTTGAGCATCGCCAAGTCTTCCGGCTCGATCTCATCGTAGCCGAGCGTGACCACGTAATCGTATTTGGCGTTGCGGCGGCGCGAGGATTCTTCGTCCAGCGTGAAGATGCTGACTTTGGAGGGGAACAACTGGCGCAAGCCCTTGGCTTTCGGACCGCGCTCGTCGGAGACTTCCCAACCGTAGTCATTGTGCATGTCAAAGATCAGATTGACCGCCATCTCGCGTTGGATGATGCCCGCCAGCAGGATACGGGTCAGAAAACTTTTGCCCGTACCGCTTTTGCCGAACACGCCGCTGGATCGTTCCACCAAGCGACGCAGATCGAGGTTAACTTGCGTGTCATCCAATTCCAGCGGCGTACCGACGTTGAAGTGGGTGGCATCTTCCGTGCCAAAGACATCGTTGACATCATTCATATCTGCGATCTCGACGGGCGTGAAGTGACCGGGGATCGTCTTGACGGGCTTCGGCTCGCCGTCATTCTCATCAATGGAAAGCATCGGCGCAACGTGGATGGTGCCGAAGGCAGCCGTACCAACGTAGACCTCGCGCATGAACGGATCGGAGAGGTCAGGCGGATCGCTGCGTAAGGCGGGATTGGTGCTGTCAAGCACCACGTCGGTGATCATGCAGAAAAATCGCTTCTGCCGACCCCGGATCACCACATAGCGCCCTACCGCCAAATCCTCGATCTCGGTATCGCGGTCTAGCTTGACATCCAAACCTTTGGTCAGCGATCCGCCGACTACAACACCAAGCCGCTTGCTACTAACACTATCCTCATCGCTACCGTGACCATTATCGGAAGGGGCGAATTCTTCCCCGCGTGGGAACCAATCATCGAGGCTGTCGGACGTTGAAGTTGTGGGCAAACGACCCTTCATACATCACCTGTTGAGAACGTTTGTTCTATGCTGTTATTGTACCAGAACGACCTTAAAAAGCGAGTCTTTTTTACGAATATTAGAACGCGCTAATCAACCTAACAAGTGTAAATTTAGCTTCTTGCAAGCATTGTAGAATAACCTTGTTCATGAGGCAATGGAAGGAAGGCGAGCGAACTAGAACTTGGTGCCCAAGGTGGTACTTGCAACAATGCAGCGGCGGTCCGTAAAGGTCTGTTTTTGAAGATAATGCCGCTGCCGGAATCTCCTTCGGCAACACTTGCTAATTCCCTCGTTCATTCTAACTTAGCCTTTGATCGTCGACTACGTTTAGCCACAGCGCGGCTAGAGGAGGTGGATCGCACTTCGCAACTGTTTGTCATGGTCAACCTGTTGTAACTGTCGCTTTCAGCGCAGGTAACCGAGCATCTCGTACCCCGTCCTCACCCCAGCGGTGAGCGATGAGCTGTGAGTGTTTAGTCGACTACCAATTTTATGCCTTGCCATCGGCGTATGCACGCATGAGGTAAGACCTGCTCGTTTTCTTGTGCTGACGGTGTTCACAACAGTCATTCCAGCTTCATTCCCGTTCTTGAGTCCCTGAGCTGCCTTTATGCCGCTTGGCGGACTGTCTTAGTAGCCATTGACCATAATGGAGCGTCACTACAGTGAGTACATCGTTAGCACAATCAACATCTCTTCAAAATATGGGTGGAGCGGTACGCAGCGCGCGCATTGATTACATTGATGGCATTCGGGGATTAGCTGCGCTCGCCGTTGTATTCGTCCATGTATTTGAAGCTTTCGGTCTGGATATGCACTGGGCGGGGATCATCTCCGACGGCAGGCTGACGGGGCAGGGCATAGATCGTTACATCCCTACCATCAACAGCCTGACTCGCTACGGCGCTTACGCGGTGGAATTGTTCATCGTGGTTTCCGGCTACAGCCTGATGCTGGCAATCGCCAAATCCGCCGATGGTAAGCCTAAAGGTGGCTTACGCGGTTACTTCACCCGCCGTATCCGCCGCATCTGGCCCCCTTACTACGCTGCGCTGGGCATCGGTCTGCTGCTGATCGCGCTGATCCCCGCCATGAACACCAAGCAAAACATCTGGTGGGATCAGGCACTGCCCGCCTTCCGTCCTGATGTGATCGTCTCGCATCTGCTGTTCCTGCAACATCTCAGCCCCGATTGGCTGCAAAAGATCAACCCCGCAATGTGGACGATTGCCATTGAGGAGATGATCTACCTGATCTTCCCCTTCTTCCTGCTGCCGATCTGGCGACGTTGGGGCAGTGTGGCGATGGTCATCGCTGGTGTCGGTGCTGGCAGCGCCGTCTGGTATCTGTTCTACAGCCTGTTTCAGGTCGCGAATCCGTGGTACCTCGGTCTGTTCGCACTGGGCGCGATGGGCGCAAGCATCAGCTTTTCCAACCGTGAGAAGGAGCAGCGCTGGCGCAAGAATATGCCGTGGCTGCCCATCGGTCTGATCTTATTCGTGGTTTTCGTCGCGCTGGATGTCTCCACCAAGCAGTCTATCGTCGCCCGCACGGGGATCGATCTGCTGCAAAGCGCGCCGTGGCTGATCGATGTGACATTGGGTGCGTCTGTCGCTTCGCTGCTGGTCTATCTGACCGAGCAGTGGCGTAAGCACAACGAGACGGGCAAGCTGCCGCGCTTCCACGCGCTGCGCATCCTGCAATCCAAGCCGATCCAGAAGCTGGGCACCTTCACCTACAGTCTGTACCTGATCCACCCGCCGCTGCTGACGCTGGTCACGCTGGCGATCATCGGGTTGGGGATCACCTCGTGGCAGGCTTATGCGCTGGAAGTGGTGATTGGCGTACCGTTCGTGATCATCGGCGCGTACATCTTCCATCTGATCTTCGAGCGTCCGTTCATGCCCAGTTATCTCGCCAAAGCGAAGACAGCACCAGTCGCAGTGTCAGGCTTGCAAGCTGAGCCGAAACCGGCATCCGGCACCGACTAAGCGCGACGTATGCAAAGCCTGCGATCTGCCTAAAGGCGTGCGAAAAGCTGATGTGACAATAGTCTTACAATCAGTACCGTAATGCGGACAAAATATTGTTTCGCATTACGGTTTCTGCTACGATTCTACGTTATCCAAAAATTGTCCTGTGGCTGCTGTATAACGGTAGCCTTATTGTTCTCTAAAGATATGAGACTCTCCTTCTTAGGCGGCGCGGACGAAGTGGGAGCAAGCAGTACGCTGATCGAGATCGGTGGGCTGCGTTTGCTCGTTGATGCGGGAATCCGCGTAGTTGCCAAGACCTACAAGGATATTCGTGCGGATCAACTGCCTGATTTGCACCTGATCGATCACGTTGGCGCCCCTGACTACATCCTGATCACCCACGTTCACACCGATCACACAGGCGCACTACCGCTGGTAGTGCAGCAGTTTCCCTATGTCCCTGTACTGATGACCGCGCCAACCATGGCACTGCTGCGCGTGCTGCAGGCGGATGCCCAGCGGATCATGAATATGCGTCAGGAGCAAGAAGGCGAACTGCCGCTGTATGACGCCATCGCTACCGCCAAACTGCTGGACGCGATCAGCGTGGTAGAGTTCAATCAGCCGCTGTACCTGAAGGACTCGCTGCGCGTGACCTTTCACCCTGCGGGACACATCCTCGGCGCGGCGATGATCGCCATTGAGAGCGCGGAAGAATCGCTGCTGATCTCGGGAGATATTTCGCTGACCCCACAGCGCGCCGTCGGAGTCGCTGAACTGCCCGCCATTGAACCGAGCGTGCTGATCATGGAGAGCACTTACGGCGGCAAATTGCATCCCAACCGCGCCGCCGAAGAAAAACGCCTGATCGACAGCATCAGCCGCGTGATCGGGCGTGGTGGCAAGGTGCTGATCCCGACATTCGCGCTGGGTAGAGCACAAGAAGTACTGCAAATTCTGCTGGCACATCAGCCAGAAGTGAAGGTGCCCATCTATGCGGATGGTATGGTTCGCTACGTCTGCGAGGAGTTCGATAAACTGCGCGAGTTCTTGCCGCCGGGAACGGTGCAACTGGCGGACTCGGCGCATTTGTTCTTCCGCGACAACGTAGAGTCAGTGCGTGATGCCCGCCAGCGCGAGGAGATCGTGCGGTCGGCGCAGCCAGCGGTGATCGTCGCCAGCAGCGGGATGCTCTCTGGCGGACCGTCCAGCTACTACGCACGGCATCTGATGACAGGCGAGGCGAACGCTATCTTCCTGACCGGTTATCAGGACGAAGAATCGCCCGGACGCTACCTGCACATGCTGACCAAGGATAAATCCGCGCGTGCCAACGCCGTGATCGAATTTGATGGCGAAGCAGTGGCGCTGCGCTGCGAACTGGAGAGCTACTCGATCTCCGCCCATGCCGACGAAGGCGAATTGATCAGCGTAGCAGAGCGTTTTGCCGCCGCCGATACACTGCTGGTTCATGGCGATGAACATGCGCGTCACAGCCTCGCCGCTAAACTGCGCGAACGGGGCATGGCGGTGCATCTGCCCGCGTCAGGGCAAATCTGGCAGCCCGCCGCTCCAACGGTAGATAGCGCCAAAAGCAGCGACAGCAGCGGCAGCAGCGGCAGCGCCATCAGAGTCCGCATCGGATCGGGCGTACAGCTTGAGCAGAACCGGGCGCGGCAGTTGGCACTGGAGAGCTTCCCCGATGAGGCGCGGCTGCGTAAGGTAAGCATGGATGCGCGGCGCAAACGGATGCTGCTGACCTTCGATTTCCCTGATCGGGTGCGTCAGCACTACGATCTACAGTTGGCATCATTGGGCGAGAGCACGGGCTGGAAGGTGGAGATACACCCACAGGCGATCCAGCAGGCACTGGAGGCGGTGCTGCTTGACGTGCTGCCAGCGGATTGCCAGATCGTGCGCGACCCCTCGATCTATCCGCAGTACCGCGAGGTGGAAGTGGAAGTGCGCGGCGAGGTTGATGCTGAGTCGGCAGCACAGGCATATTACGCGCAGACGGGCTATCGACTGCTGATCCGCCGGAGCAAAGAGGATGCCAGCACTACGCTGATCGACGCCTTCAAATTCATAGCGCAGCCACACGGGACAGAACCGCTGGAGATTAACACTGCCTACCGCCTGATCCGCGATACCTTAGAACCATGTGGTTTGCTGCGTACCAGCTTGCGGCAAGGACAAATCGTGCTGACGTTCATCTCTCCACAAATCGGCGTCCAGCACCAGCAAGAGATCGCACGACTGGCGGACGAGACGGGTTATCCGCTGTCGATCCATCCTTACCCCGATCAGAACGCGATCCTGCGCGTCGTGCAGCAATCAATCCGCAGCGCGGGCTGGACGGTGCGTAAGGGACCGGGCTTGCACATTGATCGTGGTGAGATCACGGTGGTACTGTCGCCGCAGGGCGTCCCGCAGATAGATGAGCAAACGAGCATAGCGCAGATCGTCGAAGCAAAGACGGGGTATCATTTGTCGGTTAAAGTTGAGGAAAACAGATACTGAGTAATCCTAAAATGCGGCGCTTCGTCACCTTTGTACTGTTATGTCTGCTGTTCGTCAGCGTCAATGAGTTCGTCTTTCCAACATCTACTCCTGCCCACGCCCAGAGCAACTTCGACTCCAATAACATCATCCGCGCGACGGTGCTGCTGCATCAGGTTTACACCAATCCGCAAGGCGAGGTGATCATCACCTGCGAGGGATCGGGTACGCTGGTCAGCGCCAACGGCTTGATCCTGACCAACGCGCACACCGCCCTGAGCAGTGATCGCTGCCGTTCGGATCGCATTGTGATCTCGCTGACACTGCGGCTCGGAGAAGCGCCTGTTCCTACCTATTATGCGGAAGTGGTCGGCGCAAATCGCGGCTACGATCTGGCGGTGCTGCAAATCGTCAGCACGCTGGATAACCGCCCCGTCAATCGCAATACGCTGCTGCTGCCCTTCGTCGAACTGAGCGAATCCGAGACGGTACAGCTTGATGACACGGTAGAGATCGTCGGCTACACCTTGCCCAGCAGCAATGGCAGCGGAGGTACGGCGGAAGTGGTACGCGGCACGATCACCGGATTCACCTCCGAGTCGCGCATCGGAACGCGGGCGTGGTTCAAGTCCAAGGCGATCATCCCCGGCAGCATGACGGGCGGCGGCGCGTATGATCTCGACGGCAGATTGATCGCCATTCCGACGGTGGAAGCAGCCAGCAGCGACGGTACAAACATTGATTGCCGCCGCGTGCAAGATTCCAACGGCGATGGTCGTGTCGATCAGCAGGATGTCTGCATCCCTGTCGGTGGCTTCATCAACGCCATGCGACCATCACGCTTGGCACGCGGTTTGATTCTGGCGGCAAGATTGGGCTTGCAGGCGGAAACGCGCACCGAATCTGCTGCCGGAACGGGTAGCGGGCAACCCAGCTTCAGCCGCTTATTCTTCTCTCCCGGCGTCAACGCGGCAGGGATGCCCACGAGCGTCGTCGGTGGGATGCCCGCTGGCACGACGGAACTGTATCTGTTCTTCGACTACGCTAACATGCGCGATGGCATGATCTACGAACTGCGCGTCTCCCGCGATGGCGTACCTGATGCCACCTTCGGACTTGCCCCCGCTACATGGAACGGCGGTGCGACGGGTTTGTGGTACATCGGCAGCAGCGCCCAAGTGTGGCCCAACGGAGTCTACGAATTCAGTCTGTTCATCAATGGTGCGAGATCGGGCGATGTGGCTAAGATCACCATCGGTGGACCCGCGCCGATGACTCCTGCCATTTCCGACATTCTGTTCGGCGTGCCGACGGCGGAAGGTTCACTCGCCAGCGCGGGAAATGTGCTGCCCGTCGCCAGCGTGATTAACTGCGAATTCATCTATAACAACATGACCGCAGATTTGCAGTGGCGGCGCGTGTGGTATTACGAGGACATTAAACTGCCGGAAGAACCCGCCGAGCAGTGGACTGACGGTGCAAACGGTAAGAAGGCGATCACCGTCTCCGCGCCGCCTGATCAAGCTCTGCAACCGGGGCGCTATCGGCTGGAAATCTGGCTCAATGAACGACTGGCGGCGACCTCCGACTTCATTATGATCGGCGGTCAGGTGGTCTATAACACCGAGATTTTCAGCAATCTCAACTTCAGCAACGGCATTGACACAATCAACCGAGTGGTGGGCACGACCTTCCCCAACACCATCACCGCGCTGGCACTTAGCTTCAACTGGCGCGATGTTGCAGCGGGGACACCGTGGATGTGGCGTTGGTCGGTAGATGATAATGCTCTGTTCGAGCAGACGCAGACATGGCAGGGCGCGGCAACAGGCGAAAACATGTGGGTACAACTGCGTGCCCGCAGCACGATCCCCGATGGCACTTACCGCGTAGAGTTGATCGTCGGCGGTGTCGTCCGCTCTACTTCAACCGTGCGCGTTGGCTTGGGGCAGCTTCCGGTCTCGGTGTTCGGCGTGGCGGAGGGCGTACAGCTTCAGGGTGAAATCGTGGATTCGGAAACGGGTCAAGGCATCCCCGGCGTGGCAGTGATCGTGCTCAAGGTAGAGTACAACGTCGCGGACTTCACCCGCGATATGGGCGAAGTCTACGCCATGTCCACCACCGACTCCAATGGTCAGTTCACGTTCTCCCGCTTGCTGGCGCGGGGCAGTACAGCCCAATTCTACAGCCTGATCATTCTGGCGGAGGGTTATCTACCGCTGTCCAGCGACGGTCTGGAAGTGGCGGACGATACTGTGAGTCCGATCACGCTGCGGCTGGAATTGAACAAGGATTGATCACCGACTCAACCCAAGATTGAGAAGCAGATCACAGACGGCTAACAAAACGGAATTGAGTGGTTGATTCAGCAAACATAGCTATTATCATCTAGCTAAGTAGATCAACGCGCCCGATGTGGGTAGTCTGACTTGGATACTGCTACTCTGTCCAAAACGCCCTTGCCAACACAGAAACGGCTGCCGCAGACGCGGATGCTTCCGACTTTAACGCCGGAACCATCTACGCAGCGTATTGCTAACCGCTACGTCCTCCGCGAGACCCTCGGGGAAGGTGGGATGGGTGTTGTCTACCGCGCCCTAGACCGCCTGACGGGAGATTACATCGCGCTGAAGCGTGTGTTTGCTCCTGTCGAACACCTCATGTTTAACACCCGCGTCCACGATGCCGATGTGGCAAATCTGCGCCTGATGCTGGTCAAAGAATTTCAGATGCTGGCGTCACTGCGCCATCCCAATGTGATCAGCGTGTTGGACTACGGCTTCGACAGCGAACGGCAGCCATACTTCACCATGGAGTACATCGCTAACCCGCTGAACATCCTGCACTACGGACAAGGGCGCAGTGCAGGCATGCAAGTCGATCTGCTGGTGCAATTGCTGCGGGCACTGGCATATCTGCATCGGCGTGGCATCTTGCACCGCGACATCAAACCCGGCAACGTGTTGATCGACGCGCTGGGGCAAGTAAAAGTGCTGGATTTCGGACTCTCGCACACCGCCGAGCAAAAAGGGCAAACGGGCGGCACGCTTAGTTACATGTCTCCCGAAGTGCTCTCCGGCGAACAACCCAGCCCCGCCTCCGATCTCTATTCGGTGGGTGTGATCGCCTATGAATTATTTAGCGGGCGCGAGCTGTATGATGCGGTCAGCGTCAACACGCTGATCGACGGCATCCTCTACCAGATGCCTGACATTAGCGCCTTAGAAGTTGACGACTCACTGAAGAACATCGTCACCAAACTGCTGGCTAAATCGCCGCAAGCGCGCTATCAAGATGCAGCCGAGGTGATCAAAGCTTTGCAGCTTGCCAGCGGGCAAGAGTTGGCGCTGGAAACCGATGCCAGCCGCGAGAGCTTCTTGCAAGCAGCACGTTTCGTCGGACGTGACGAAGAATTCAAGCTGATCACCGACGCGCTTGATGAATTGATGCGTGATCCACAGGGCGGTGGTGCTGCCTTCCTGATCGGCGGGGAAAGCGGCGTCGGAAAATCACGACTGCTCAGCGAGGTGCGCACGCAGGCGCTGGTGCAAGGCGCAACCGTGCTGTGGGGACAGGCAGTAGAAGGATCAGGCTTACCGTACCAGCCGTGGCGCGAAATCATCCGCCGACTGATCCTATCCACGCCGATCAGCGATCTGGAAGCCAGCATCCTGCGCCAATTGGTGCCGGACATCGACACCTTGTTGGAACGTACCGTCTCACCGCTGCCCGGCATCTCCGGTTTCGCGGATCGTCAGCATCTGATCCTTACGGTGATCGACATTTTCCGGCGGCAAGAACAGCCGATTGTGCTGATCTTCGAGGATTTGCAGTGGTTCTATGAAAGCCTTGATCCGCTGCGCTGGTTGAGCGAGTACATCGACGATCTACCTGTACTGCTGGTGACCAGCTTCCGAATTGAGGAAGCGCCGCGCCTGTGGGAAGAACTGCCCGCGATGCGGCAAATTCTGCTGCGCCGCCTCAAGCGCGAAGACATCGAAGCCTTGAGCGTCTCGATGCTCGGCGCGGCAGGTTACAAACCGCAGGTACTCGAACTGTTGGAGCAGGAGACCGAGGGCAATGCCTTCTTCATCATTGAGGTGGTGCGGGCGCTAGCAGAAAGCGCTGGCGGACTGAACGAGATTGGCACGCGCACGCTGCCCTATGATGTGTTCTTAGGCGGCTTGCAGTTGGTGATCAGCCGCCGCATGCGCAACCTGCCGCTGGAGGCGCGTCCACTGTTGAAGCTGGCTGCCGTCGCCGGACGCTGGCTCGATCTCTCGCTGCTCAGTCTGCTGGCGATGGAGATGGACCTCTCCGAATGGCTGACCATTTGCGTTAATACTTCGGTGCTGGACGTGATGGACGGGCGCTACCGCTTTGCGCATGATAAGCTGCGGCAGGCGGTCTTGATCAGCATTCCCGGCGCGGACATCCCCGAACTGCACCGTGTGATTGCGGAGACCATTGAGAAGGTCTACCCCGAAGATGACAATTATGCCGCCATCCTCGCGAACCACTGGCACATCGCTGGCGATGGAGATAGAGAATGTCACTACGCCCAGCTTGCCGGTCAGAAGATGTACAGCCTGAGCCAGTTCCGCGAGGCGCGTCAGCAGTTCCGCCGTGCGCTGACCATCACCTATAATTTTGTGCCGCGCGTAGAACTGGAAAAACTGCTCGGTGACGTTGAGGAGAAACTAGGGCGCTACCGTGAGGCAATCGTCCATTACAAAACGTGCATCGATCTCGCCAGCAAGCGCCCCGACGATGTGGATGCCATGCGCGCGCTGGGCGATGCACTGCTCGGCTTGGGCTTGATCGCCATCAAGCAGGCGAAATACGCCGACGCCGATAAGTTCGTTATGCAAGGCAACAAGATTCACGCCAAGAGCAACAACCGCTATGGTGTAGCAGCGGGTTTGCTGGCACTGGGTGACTCCGCCAGTGAGCAGGGCAAGGTCGGCGCTGCTACCGATTATGCGGAGCAAGCGCTGGAAATCTTTCAGGAGCTGGACAGCCTCGTCGGTGCAGCGGAATCATTTGCCGCCTTGGGCAACATCCATTACTGGCAGCAGAATTACGACATCGCGCAGGAATACTACCGGCAGAGCCTATTCGATCACCGCACCGCGGGAGATCGCTTCGGGGTAGCGAACGCGATCCACAACATTAGCAATATCGCCCGAATGTCGGAAGATGTCGGCTCGACACACCTGTATTTGCTGGAATGCTTCTCCATCCGCCGCGAGATCGGGGATCGCTGGGGCATGGCGCACAGTCTATTCGATCTGGCGACATTGGCGCACGAGTCCAGCGATCTCTACACCGCACAAGAATATTTCCAGCAGTGTTTGGAAATGCGCCGTGATCTCAATGATCGGCAGGGCTTGGTAGAGACGTTGGTGCATCTGGCGCTGCTGCGTTTCGATATGGATGAGCAGGATGTGGCGCTGGGACATCTGCGCGAAGCCGCGAAGTATGCGCTACCACAGCGCAGCAATTGGCTGGATGTGCGCATCATTTTCGGGTTTGCCGCCCTGCGCGCTTACACGGGCTTGGCAGCTCTCGCCGCGTCCTATGTCGGCTTGATCACCGCGAGCGCGCCTGAGACCCATTTCCACCTGTGGCAGCTTCAGCGCCTGCACATGAAGCTAGAGCAAGAACTACACCCACTGGAGTTAAACGCGGCACTGGAACGTGGTAAGCAGATCAACCCCGCTGACATCGTTGCCGAATTTTCCCGCGTGCTCAACACCAACCCTTCCTAACCCTAAGCGTTATTGGTGCGCAACCTTCGCTGACGCTGCTCGTAAAGTAATTCAGCAAAGATGGAAGATTCTTTCATCGGTTGGTCAGCAGATAAAGGTTGCGTTTGTGATGGAATATCCTTTTAAACTTGCCACCACGGGTATCATCTGGATCATGGCGGCAATCATGGTCGGTACTGGCAGCAGCAATATGTCCGATCCATTTGCGCTGGCAGTGATTCTGGCGGTCGTCGGTGCAGCGGCATTAGCCACGCGCTCGATCTGGGGCGGGCATTCCTCGCTCTCGGAGCGCATCTCTGATCGCATCTCGCAACGCCGTGCAGACCGCTACTCCGCCCGCTACGGTGATCCGTATGAGTATGAAAAGCCCAAGCGCAACAGCAAAGACAAGCTGCAAAATATGTTGGATGCCCTCGATGACGACGAGGCGGCGGCGCTGCTGGAAGATTTCCGCGCACGCTTATCCAACGACTCCGAGGCTGCTAGCGATGGAGAGATTTCCGCTGTCGATGCACTGCGGGCGGAACGTCGTAGTCGTCGCTAATCCGCCAATCACGCCGTGAGCCTGCATCTCTGTTAGCTTAAACCTCAAAATTAGCTGGAGTCTCGCAAGGAATTCGTTCGTTCAGCCCGGCAATTCACTGCCGCGACGCTGATCTCTAGTCTCTTGTGCTCATCTCCGCGAATTTATCCCGCAAGTGCTGCGGGATCGGTAAGGGGCGCATCGTTTCGGCACTGACGAATACGGTCACCTGCGTTGCTACCGTGCTGATCTCCTCATTGCCGAGGAATTCTGCCCCGATCACGATCCGCGCGTTGCCCAATTCCTTGATCCACATTTTGCCGATCAGCTTGTCGAACAGCCGGATCGGACGCTTGTACTCGATGTTCGTAGAGACGAGCACAGGAAATTTGCCTTGCTTCGCCTGCTCGTCTAAGGGAAGGTAGCGCGTCAGCATCTCCAAGCGTAAATCTTCCAGCCAGCGGATGTAGACGATATTGCTGACGATGCCAGCGAAGTCGATGTCGTAGGTACGCACGGGGATTGGCACTTCGATCAGGAACGGCTGCGGCATAATCAAATCCTCATTCGATTCGCCCGACAAAAAAGTTCCTCCATCGCCCTGATGGAGGAACTTTCCTTAGTTTAGCTGGAAACAGCGGGAGATGCTACTGCCGTAACACCATTGCCGTTACCGTTGCCGTTGCCGTTACCATTGGGCGCAGCTTCCGCCCCTTCTTTGACGCGGAACTGGCTCATGTACAGATCGTAATAGGCACCGCGCTTCGCCAGCAGTTCGTCGTGGGTACCACGTTCCACGATCTCGCCGTTGTTGATCAGCATGACCACATCGGCGTTGCGGATCGTGCTCAGACGGTGAGCGATCACGAAACTGGTGCGTCCTTCCATCAACGTCTCGAACGCTTTCTGGATCAGCTTCTCCGTGCGCGTATCTACGCTGGAGGTCGCCTCGTCAAGGATCAGAATGCGCGGGTTCTTCAGCGCCGCCCGTGCGATGCTGAGTAACTGACGCTGCCCCTGACTCAACCCTGAGCCACGTTCACCGAGGACGGTCTGGTAACCATCCGGCAGGCGCTCGATGAAGGTGTCAGCGGAGGCGAGTTTAGCGGCGGCGATCACTTCCTCGTCTGTTGCGTCCAAACGCCCGTAACGGATGTTGTTCATCACGGTGTCGGAGAACAAGAACGAGTCTTGCAGCACCAGACCGATCTGCTCGCGCAGGCTGGCTTGCGTCACGTCGCGCACATTGATCCCGTCGATCAGCACTTCGCCTTCTTTGGCGTCGTAGAAGCGCGGGATCAAGTTGATGATGGTGGTCTTGCCTGCACCAGTCGGACCGACAATGGCAATCATCTGCCCCGGTTTAGTCTCGAAGCTGACGCCGCGCAAGACGGGTTCACCCTTCTTGTATTCCAGATAGACATTCTTGAACTCGACCTTGCCTTGAATCGCGGGCATCGGCTTGGCGTTCGGCTTGTCCACGATCTCGGCTTGCACGTCGATGAAGCTGAAGATGCGTTCACCACCGGCAATGGCGTTCTGGATATTCGTCCACAGCACAGAAATCTGCTGGATCGGGAAGTTGAATCGCTGCGTATATTGCAGGAACGTGAACACCAAGCCCAGCGAGATCACCGATGTGCCGAGCAGCGGTTCGTTACGGATGACCGACAGACCACCGACGATCACCACGATGGCGATGGCAATGTAACCGAGCGCTTCCAACACTGGCGTCAAGGCACTGGTGAAGCTGGCAGCGCGTACGTTGGCATCGCGGTTCGCGGCGTTGGATCGGCGGAACTGCTCGATGCTTTCTTCTTCGCGGTTGAATGCCTGCACCTCACGCACACCAGAGATGCTTTCCTGCAAGCCCGCGTTGACATTACCCATCTCCTGACGGCTCTTGCGGAATGCCTTACGCGCCTGACCGGAGAAGTACGTTGTCGCAATGATCATGAACGGCACTACTGCCAAGCTGATAATGGCATAGGGCACATTTGCTTGCAGCATTTTGATGACGATCCAGATCATCAACAGCGCGCCGCTAAATACGTTGAGCAAGGCGAAACCAAAGGTCTGCTCAATCGCGTCGGCATCGCTGGTCAGGCGGCTCATGATGTCGCCCGCTTCATTTTCAGCGTAGTAGCCGATGGATAGTCGGTGTACTTGCTGGAAGATTTGAGTACGCAAGTCCAGTAATACTTGGCGTCCAGTGGCAGCCATCGTGTAGAAACCTAGACCACTGGCGACAGATCCACCCGCGTACAGCAGCAGCAGTTTCAACAGGATCTGACCCAAGCCCGCGAGTTTCTCCTCTAGCGGAGCATCAGCCGCAGGCGGATTGGGACAAGTGCTAGTGCCGCCGATGGACATGCCACCCTGCGTGTTGAATGCAGGTGGACGGAAGTAGCAGTCAACCGCCTGCCCCAAGATCTCCGGCGTGGTCACCTGAGTCCATGTTGAAAAGACGATAAAGATTAAAGTCAACAGCAAGCCGATCCAGCGGCTGCGGAAGTAGCTCCAAAATCGCGCTAATGTCGCGCCGACATTCTTCGGCTTCAGGACATCGCGCTCCATCATACGGCGTCCGCCGTCAAGACCACCCATCATAGCGGTTACTTCGCCTCCTGAACGGCTTCACTCTCAACTTCGTCGCTATCGACTTCAGCGTCACCGACGAGCTGCGAGGTGTAAATTTCAGCGTAAATCGGGCTGGACTCCATCAGTTCGGCGTGCTTACCACGCGCGACCACGCGTCCCTTTTCCAGCACCAGAATCTGGTCAGCGTTGACTACCGTGCTGATGCGCTGCGCGATTACGAAACTGGTGCGTCCCTTCATCAGGTTATCCAGCGCCTTCTGGATTTTGTACTCGGTCAGTAAGTCCACGCTGCTCGTTGAGTCATCGAGGATTAGCAGGCGCGGATCGAGGATCAAGGCGCGGGCGATGGCGATGCGCTGCTTCTGACCACCGGAGAGCGTCACACCGCGCTCACCCACTGACGTATCATAGCCTTGCGGGAAGGTTTGAATGAAGTCATGCGCCGCCGCTGCTTTCGCTGCCTCGATCACTTCTTCCATCGTCGCGTCGGGGCGTCCGAAGGCGATGTTATCGCGGATCGAGCCGCTGAACAGATTGGTCTCCTGAAGCACGATACCGATCTGTGAGCGCAAACTGTCGATAGTGACATCGCGGACATCATGCCCGTCGATCAGGATCGCACCTTCAGAAGCGTCATAGAAACGCGGGATCAGGTTAATGATCGTCGTCTTACCGCTGCCCGTAGCGCCCAACAGCGCGACGGTCTGCCCCGGTTCCGCTTTGAACGCGACTTTGTTGAGCACTGGTTCGCTGGACGCAAAGTAGCGGAAGGTCACATCGTTGAACTCGACAGTGCCCTTAATTTGCGGCAGTGGCTTGGCATCCGGCTTATCGGTCACATCGTTCTTGGTGTCCAGAATTTCAAAAATGCGATCTGCGGAGGCGCTTGCCTGTGCCATCAGCGAGATGATGAAACCCAACTGACCGAGCGGGAAGAACACATAGATCGCATACAGGCTGAACTTCTGATATTCACCGAGCGTCACCGCGCCGCGCAAAATCTGATCGCCTGAAGCGTACAGCAGCAGCGCCTGACCCAGATTCATCATCAGGAAGATCAGCGGGAACAGGAAGGAGAAGGTGCGCGACACTTTCAAACCCTGTGCCAGCAGATCGACGGCTGCGCCCTGAAAGCGTTTCTCCTCATAGCGTTCCCGCGCGAACGCCTTGACCACTTTGATGCCTGCTAAATTCTCCTGCAAGATCGTATTCAGCTTGGAGAGCCGGATCTGCAGGGCGATGAACAGTGGTTGGCTGACCGCACCGAAGATGATGAATAACACCAGCGCCACAGGCAAGATCGGCAGCACTACCAGCGTCAGCTTCCAGTTCGTCGCCACCAGAACTATCAAGGTAGCGATCAGTAGTAGGAATGCCTGCGCCGTTAGCACCAATCCCTGCGCGATGAACAAACGCACTTTTTCCACGTCATCCGTCGCGCGGATCATCAACTGTCCGGTCTGGTTGCGGTCATGATAGCTGAAGGATAGGCGCTGAATCTTGGCGAAGATTTCGTTGCGGAAGTCGAACGCCGCGCCCTGCGATGTCTGCTCCGCCATGTACGCCTGCACGAACGAAAAGAGACCGCGAATGATGGCGAACACGGCAATTCCAATCGCCGCCATGATTAACCACTGCTCGCCATTCACCTGATATGATTTGAGCGTGTCAATCGATAAGCCAACTTGACCAGCAGCAAAACCTTGCACCAGCGGCGGTAATTGCAGCACGGTGTTGGCAATGGTTGTATTAAGCACCGCGTCGATCATATTTTGAGTTAATTGTGGTACCGCGAGCTGTGCCAGCGTCGCAATCACCAACGCGCCGTAAGCAATGGTTACAATGCGGCGCTGTTTGCCGAGATAGCGGATAGCGCGACCTAATCCGCCTTTACCTTTGGGACGCCCGCCAGCGGGACGACCAGCCCCGCCCCACTGCTGCGTGCGACCACCACCTGAACTTGCCTGAGCTTGCAAAGTCCCCTCCTAAGCGTCTATTCCGGTCACCATATGCATATACGGATTAACCGAAAAAATAGTTCGATGTCGAACTATTTTGGTACAGTCTAGCCCCAATGTTCTAAATGTCAATCGGCAATCATCAGAAATGTGTTAGCAAATTCGGAGGATATTACGCTTCTGGCAAATGGTTAAGATGGCGAATGTAGGTGATGAAGTAGTGATCGGCAGAAGGTCAAGTGATAGAGACAGATCGATCACCGAAGGCTAACAGCGCTGTCTGAGGTTTTTTAGGTGGATTGCGATGACCGGAGCCGATCCCGGCGCTAATGGTCATTACCGAAATAGTGCGGTAAACCCGATCCTGACCCCTCAACCCCCACAGCCCGCCTGCGGGAGTGGCTAGATGCCTAACGGTTAGTGGATGCTGCACTGATTTAACAATCTTGATTAGCACCGAGCTGGAACAAAGTGCCGATTGGTTATCTTCAACTTCAGCTTGGTGCTACGGCGCTAGGAATCAGATAACAGCCGTCATCAGTAGCATTGTTCCGGTATTCATGAATATGACTAAATTTCCGGTTACAAGGTTGGCAAACGCGCAGACGTGAGTTTTGCCTGCTCTTTCTGCAAAAGAAAAAGGCGGGACTCATGAGTCCCGCCTGAGATTGCGAAGTAGTTAGGATTGTGGATTGGAGAGTAGCGGCTTACCAGTAGCAATGTCCGTACTGAGATATTTGCTGGTAGCTTGTGCCTGAACGCCAATGATGTTGGCGACTTCGCAAACAATCTCCTCTGCTTCTTCCCATCCTAACTCTTGCTTATCCAGTAATTTCTGTGCAGCAACTTCTTCTGCTAACCCTTGATAGATTAAGGCTAAGGTGGGCTGGTTGTCTCGTAAACTTGCGGTTGAGGAAAGCTTCAATTCACCTTTTAACTGTGCTGCTGTTCGATTCCACAATCCAAGATAAATGTCGTCGGTAGCAATGGCATAATGTCTCTGAGTCAGATAATCTACAACTGATGCCTTCAGCGCAGAAGTGAAGCGTTCGCGCTTGATTTTGCCGTTCAAACGTGCGCCGATCCAGCGATCATCTTTGCCCATCCGTCGATAACCCTCAATGGCGATCTCCATTGCTTTATCAGGGTCGATGCGAATATCATCCATTACGACGCCAGATTTAGCCAGATAGGTGAGAATTACGTCACGCAACCCTGTGTTAGCGTCCATTCGCTGCGTAATTTGGTAGAGAGCATCGTGAGTCGCATGATCCATTTTGTACTTTTTGCCATCAGCGGCTATGTAGGGCAGCTGTCTCCACCATGAAGACATGTCAATTCCTACCTTCTTAAGACGCCGTTTCAGATTATCCCAAAACTTTCGCGGCTCATCCGTCTGCGCGACGCCACGAATCCAATCTTGGACAGAGAAGTACAAGACTCCCTCGATCTCGTGGTAGGCGAGTGGAAAGTCACAATATTCAGCAATTATCAAAGGTAGTTTACGTTGATCATGGCTATTAGGAATGGGAAAAGAGACGGAGTTTGTGGTAGAATCCGACATGTGTTACCTCCTTGTAAGGTACACCGCCCCTGACTGAGCCAACAGTGCAGGGGATTTTTTATTTAGTTGGCTGAACTTACTTTAACGCGAAATAAGTCTGCTTGCAAACAAACGTTCGCCTATTGGTAATAACAAATCAGACCAGTTCAACACTGGTCTGATTTGTTATTGATTTAGTTGGCGTACTTAGGATTACAACACTGCGGCGTGCGGGCTGCGCTTCTGATACTTGCCGTAGCCGTTGTGTCCGAGATACTTCTCGCCGTCTACGATCTGCTGGCCGCGCAGCCAAACCGCGACGGGCAAGCCCTTGAGTTTATAACCCTCAAAGATGTTGTAGTCGGTGTTCATGTGCTGTGTCGCCGCGCTGACCGTCTCGCGCTTCTTGGGATCCCAAATGGCGATGTCAGCATCCGCGCCAACCGAGATGGTGCCCTTCTTGGGATACATGCCGAAAATCTTGGCGGGATTGGTGCAGTTCAGTTCCACGAAGCGGTTGGCATCGAAGTGACCTTCGCCCACGCCGAACGTCCACATGATCTTCATGCGATCTTCGATGGCGGGCAGACCGTTGGGGATCGCCGCGAAGTTGCCCTTGCCCAGTTCCTTGCCCGGAATGCGACCATTGACGCCGCCCTCGAACCAGAAGGGGCAGTGATCGGTGCTAACCACCTGCAAGGTGTGATCGCGGAGCGCCTGCCACAGGATGCCGTGATCTTTCTTGGTGCGGACTGGCGGTGAGCAGACGAACTTCGAGCCTTCATAGTTGGGACGCTTGAGATCGTCGGCGGTGATAAACATGTACTGCACGCAGGTTTCACCCATCACGGGGAAGCCTTTTTCGCGTCCGAGTCGGAGCTGCTCGACAGCTTCCTGACAGGTCATGTGGACGACGTATAGCGGACAGTTGGCAACGCCCGCCAGCGCGACCGCGCGACCCGTCGCTTCACCTTCAACGGTAGAGGGGCGCGACACCGCGTGATAGTAGGGATCGGTCTTGCCTTCCGCCAGCAGTTTCGCGGTCAGTTCCGCCACCACATCACCATTTTCGGCGTGAACCATGACGATCATGCCGTTATCTGCGGCGGTCTGCATGGCACGGAACAGCGTCGTGTCATCGATCTGAAAGACGTTTTTATACGCCATGAACAGCTTCAGGCTGGTGATCCCTTCATCGAGCAGCGAGGGGATTTCGTTCATCACTTCGTCGCGCAGATCGGTGATGGCGAGGTGGTAGCCGTAGTCGATGTTGGCGATCTGTGACTTCTTGCGCCACGTCGCAATACCGTCATGCAGCGTGCCGCCCTTGGGCTGGATCACGAAGTCGATATGGGTGGTCGTGCCACCGAATGCCGCCGCGCGATGCCCCGTCTCGAAGTCGTCGCTGCTGGTCGTGCCACCGAAAGGCAGCGCGAGGTGTGTATGAACGTCGATGCCACCGGGCAGCAGATATTTGCCTTTGGCATCCACCACCTGATGACCCTTAGTTGGCAGATTGGCACCGATCAGGACGATTTGTTCGCCCTCAACCAGCACATCCGCCTTGACAGTTTCGGCGGCATTGATGATCGTACCGCCTTTGAATACGATACCCATAACTTCCTGTCCTTATGCTTTCTTAAAATGCGGGATGACATGCTCGGCGTATTCAGCGATCTGGCGCTCTTCTTCGCCGCACATGAGATAAATGTTGAACTGAGTCGCGCCCGCCGCTTCCAGTTCCTTGATCTTCTCGACGTGCGCTTCGGCGGGTCCGAGGATGCCGAACGAGTCTACAATATCCTCGGTGATAAAGCCCAAATGATCGGCGTCCTTATCGGCATGGTGCAGATAATCGTAGCCCTTACGCCCTTCAACGTAATCGGTCAGGCGCTGCGGGATGCCGCCACCGCCCTCGCGTCCGTAGCGTTCCACGATGTCGGCAACGTGATTGCCCACCATTGCGGGGAACCAGCGCGTTTGCTCACGCCCTTTTTTCATATCGCCTACCCACACAGGCGCGGCAGACATCACTTTGTACTTGGACATATCTTTGCCGACGGCTCTGCCCGCGTCCTTCGCCTGATCCGCGAACCACTTGACCAGCCAAGGATCGGCAAGTTGGATGATCAGCCCGTCGCCAGATTCGCCCGCGCCTTTGAGCGCCTTGGGACCGTAAGCGGCGACCCAAACTGGCAAATGCCAGTGCGACCACGTAAGCTGCACATCCTTGTCATCATGATGATACTTGCCGCCGCTGACCATGACGCGCAGCGCATCGGCAAATTCCACCATCGTCTCGACGGTCATGGGCTTACGACCAAGCACGCGGCGGGAGCTATCTCCACGCCCGATGCCTACGTCCATGCGCCCACCGCTGATATTGGACAGGGTGGCGTAAGTGCTGGCGGCTACTGTCCAATCGCGCACGCCGGGGTTGGTGACGCAGGGACCGAAACGCATCTTTTCCGTTTCGTGCATCGCCAGCGCCATCATGGTGTAACATTCTTGCCAGAGGACGTGGGAATCGAAAAACCATGTGTAACTGAATCCGGCGACCTCCGCTTGCTGGATCAGCGCGAGGGTACGCTTGGGATTGATGTCGCCCTTAAAAGTAATCGCAAATTCCATAAGCCTAGGTATCCCCCTGTTGCGATGTCATCATCAATATTATGGCGGAAAACACAAACAAAGTCGCCCGGAACCCCTCGAATTAGAACGAGCACCGGGCGGTTTTCTTGATTCTGGAACTCCACCAGCGGGGCTAACTATAGCGCCGCTGGTGGTATAGCAGCAGGAATTACTTCCCGCCTTCCTTCAGTTCAACGGTGATCGGAGCGTAGTCCTTGCCAAAGGCATCGAAGTCAGCGCCGAGTGATTCCAGCGCCTTCTCTGCCAGATCGGTGCGGTAAGCGCCCGTCGGCTCCGCTTCAATGATCTTGTTGGTCAGCGCTACTTCAACCGTCTGCTTGTAAGCGGCTTCGTCCATGATGCCGAGACCCTTCTCGTTGGGCCAAATCAGCTTGTTGACTTCATTCATCTGCCACAGTTGGTGACCGTAAGGCAGCGCCGTACCAGCATCAACCACGATCTGCGTGCATTCTTCGACGTTATCGCGGCAGTATGCCCAACCCTTGAAGGTGGCGGCGAGGAAGGCAACCGCAGCATCTTCGTTGGCGGCTAACCACTCTTCAGTGGCGAACAAACCGTCATCGACCATCGCCGTTCCCACTTCGGGATCGTTGTAGTCGATGATGTTCAGTTCGTCGAGCGTGTACAGCTTACCAGTGGCGGGGTTAATGGTTTCCAACACCTGCGCCAGTTCGTTGTAGGTCATGGCGGCGGCGGCAACCACGTCACCATTGAGCAGCAAGCTCATGTCGAAGGGCTGCTGGATCACTTCCACGTCGGCGGGATTCTCAGGATCCATACCATTCTTGATCAGCGCAGCCAGCAGTTCATACTGATTGCCGAAGAACCACACACTGACTTTCTTGCCCTTCAAATCAGAAATCTTGGTGATGTTATTTTCCTTGAAACTGATCTGACGCATACCGGAGCGCGTGTAGACCTGAGCGATATTGACGATGTTCAAGCCCTGCTCACGGAACACCAGCAAGCTGTCCAGCCAGTCGATGCCGATGTCAGCATTGCCACCACCGACGACCTGCTCAGGCGCAAGATCGCCACCCAGCGGCATGATCTCGACATCCAAACCTGCTTCTTTGTAAAAACCCTTAGCGGCAGCGGCGTAATAACCCGCAAACTGCGCCTGTGCAACCCACTTGAGCTGCAACCTAATTTTGGTTAACTCCTGCGCCTTGGCGGGCTGTGCAAAGGCTCCGACGACCAGCGCTAACAAAATGAGGAGGACGAGCACACTGCGTTTCATTGAGAACTCTCCTTGCGTGACACGACCAAACACTGCTGCGATTCGGTTAATCCTTCTGGTTACGGAAGGAGACATGCCAGGGCATGACCAACCGTTCAACCAGCGAAACCACAAAGTAGAAGCCTAAGCCAAAGATGGCGGCTACGGCGATTTGCGCCCAGACGACGGTGAATTTTCCCACCCGCGCATTACTGAGGATATTGACGCCCAACCAGTAGATCGGTCCACCGAAATATTCACTGACAATTGCCGCGATCATGCTCAGAGACGTGCAAATTTTTAGCGCACTGAAGATGAAAGGCAGCGCCACTGGCAAGCGCAGCTTGCGGAAGATGGCAAGCTCGGAGGCGGCGTAACTATGCATCAGTTCGACCATCGCCGGTGGCGCTGAAGTCAGCCCGCGCACCGTATTGATCATCACCGGAAAGAAGCAGAGCATGGCGATGATCACGATTTTGGAGGCGGGGTTATCTACGCTAAACCACTGGTTAGCGATAGGCGCGATAGCGATGATGGGAATCGAGTTGGCGGCAACGGCATAAGGCAGCAGCGCCTTACTAATCCCGCCTGCTCGCGCCGAGACCGCGCCAAACAGAACACCTAGTCCGCAGCCAATGGCATAACCCCACAGGGCATTCTGGAAGGTATAGCCACCTTGCATGAACATTTTGGGATATTGTTCTGTAAAAGTTTCGAAGATCAGACTTGGCGCTGGCAGCAAGAAGCGCTGGATGTTAAACAGGCGGATGAAACCTTCCCAGATCACGATCACCAGTACGAACGTCACCAGTGCAGGCAAGTATTTACTCGCCTGTCTACTTAACGTCGCCGAGTAGGAGGGCGTTAATTCCGGGGAGACATCCGGCGCGGCAGATTTAGCGACCATTAGCGCAGCCCCGCCCGCACTTCGGTGACCAGATGGAAGAATTCCTCGGTATCGCGCACTTCCGGCGCACGCGGATAGGGCAGCGTGATGGGGATATCCTTAATCAGTTTGCCCGGACGCGGCGACATCACCACTACGCGTGAGGACAGATAGACCGCTTCCTGAATGCTGTGCGTGATGAAGATCACGGTGGTGTTGGTTTTCGTCCAGATGTTCAGCAGTTCGATGTTCATGCGCTCGCGGGTCATCTCGTCCAGCGCCCCGAACGGCTCATCCATCAGCAGGATCGAGGGCTTGACGGTGAGGGCGCGGGCGATGGCGACGCGCTGCTGCATACCGCCTGATAACTGCCAAGGATAATGCGACTCGAAATCGCTCAGTTCCACCAGTTTGAGCATCTCGCGGGCGCGGGCAGTGCGGTCAGCGGCGGGATGGTTCATGATCTCCAGCGGTAGTTCGATGTTCTTGAGCACCGAACGCCAGTCGTAGAGCACCGCTTGCTGAAAGACCATGCCGAACTCGCGGTTCAAACGTGCCTGATGCGGCGGCTTGCCGTTAACCATCGCTGTACCACTGCTCGGTTGCAATAGGTCAGCGACGATGCGTAGAAGCGTCGATTTGCCGCAGCCGGAAGGTCCGATGATGGACAGAAATTCGTTAGGGTAAATCTCCAAGTTGATGTCTTGCAACGCCTGCACGACCTGTCCGGTAGGCGTTTTGAAGTGCTGGTTTACCCCTTTGAGTGAGACGACAGGAGCGGTTGCGCCATTGGTTCGGGCGCTTCCAGTCTGCATGTTGGCGGTAGTGGAAGGAGAAGTCATACGTGATTCGTCTCAGTTCGCTTTCAGTAGGATGGTTATGAGTTAGCTTCCGGCGGCGACCAGCGCACGATCAGTTTTTCGGCGGCGCTGACCAGTAGGAAAGCTAGAATGCCCAGCAGCGCGGCTACGAATACGGTTGCCCACAAGCGTTCCGGTCCCTGAAGATAATACTGGCTGTAATTCAGAATTTGATAGCCCAAGCCATCTTGCAAGCCGGACGGCAGCTCACCAATGATCGCGCCGACGATGCTGGAGGTGGCAGAGACTTTTAGCGCCGTGAAGATGTAGGGTAGGGCGTTAGGGATTCTCAGTTTAGTCAGGATTTGCCAGCGGGAGGCGGCGTAACTATCCATCAGTTCTACCGCTGTGGGGGCGACGGACTGCAAACCGCGTAGCGTATTGATGGTTACAGGGAAGAAGGTCAGATACGCCGAAATCACGGTGACGGAAAGCCAGCCCGCCTTCAGCCAGATCACCACCATCGGCGCAATTGCCAGAATGGGGACGGTTTGCGAGGCGACCACATAGGGCATGAAACCGCGTTCCAGCAGGCGCGAATGGGCGAATAAGATCGCCAGCAAGAAGCCGAGCAGTGCCCCGACTACGAAGCCCAAGACAGCTTCGCGCAGCGTAAAGATCGACGCGCTGAGTAACATCGCGCCGAGCGTTGGTTTACCTTCTTGTATAGGTACCTGATAAGACTGGATGATACTGGCAAGATCGGGCAGTTTGCGCTGGTTGAGATCAAAAACATCTTTGGCAAGCTGCCAGATGATGACGATGGCTAACGTGATCAGCAAAAAGGTGATCAGCGGACGTAACCAGGCGTTCAGTCGACTGCTGACAGGTATCGCGGAGAGATCGTTGTTGAGGGTTGTTTCAGCCATACCGATATGAAGCTAATTGTCGATAATAAAGCTAACTTAATTCAGATAGTGCAGCACACGGCAAATTACCAGAATTTATTGGGCGAAAGTATATGCACAGTTACCGAAAGTTGCTAATTTAGCTGTTTTTCTGTCGCCAATCGCGCAAAATGTCCGCTTCGCGCTCTTTTTTGAAGGAAAAACGGATCGAATCGGCGGGGCGGGACTGATGCCACGCAAGGATGGCGCGGGCGGTCTCTTCCAAGCTGCGGAAGGTCAAACCCGCGTTGATCGCCTTCTGCACGTTGACCAGCATATCACCGGGCAGCCACAGCGGTAGCTCCGACCACGGCGCGACTTCCTTCTCTTCGAGGAAGGATTCGCTGACCCAGACGATATTGGCATTGCTGCCGCTGGCACGCAGGCACGCCTCTGCCACCCCTTGCCACGTCAGCGGATAGTCGGGACCGGTGGCGTTGTAGATGCCTGTCGCCTTCCCCTCGACCATGCGGATCGTCCATTCCGCCAGATCGCGCACGTCGATGATCTGCGTCAGGCGACCGGGCGGATCACCGGGCATCAGCACATCGCCACCTGCCGCGATCCGCACCGGATAGTAGGTGAAGCGATCCGTTGGATCATCTGGTCCGACGATCAAGCCGGGACGGATATTCAACGCTCGTCCGGGCATCTCTGCTTCGACTACCGCTTCGCACAGCGCCTTCAGCGGACCATACGAGCCGCCCGTGATCTCCTCCGTCTTTGGATCGACATCTTCGGGCAGCGTCGCCACCGGATCGGCTTCGTTGAGGTTCATGTCAGCGATCTCAGGATAAACCGAGATCGAGGAGATGAAAGTATAGTGATCCACATGATCCTTGAGCAGCCGCACGGAATCTCCGACGAGGCGGGGCACGTAGCCACTGGGATCGATCACCGCGTCCCAGCGCCGACCACGCAGCGCATCCAAGCCGCCGTCGCGATCTCCGCGTAGTTTTTCTACCTGCGGAAAGAGATCGCCGTTGTGTTTGCCGCGATTGAACAGCGTGATCTCATGACCACGTGCCAAAGCAGATTCCACCAGATGTTTGCCGACGAATACCGTACCACCGAGGATCAGGATTTTCATGGATTAGCCTATTTGAGTTTCGGGCGATTTTACCTCACCCCCTGCCCCTCTCCGTAAACGGAGAGGGGAGTAGGTAGTATTCAGGGGTGCTGTGTTAATAGCGGCGGGTTAGCCTTGTAGTTCTTCCAGACGTTCCGCTGTCTCCTGCGCGAATTTGGCGAAGGCGCGGCGCGGCTCAGTGACGTTAATTTTGGGTCCCGCTTCAGCGTAGAACTTTTGCACGCGCGTTTCCAGATCGATAGCGGCGGCGAGTGCTTCCGCTGCGGTGGCGGGTTGGGGCGCGGGCAGATCGTAATCGCTGATGTTCAGACCGCTGATCGGTTCCAGCACGATCTCGGTGACGTTCTCCTGCCGCATGGCGGTCAGGCGTCCCTTGCGCTTAGTCGATTTGCGCCCGTAGTCCTCAAAACGTTCTGCCGCTTCGCCCTCGCTAACTTGCTGCGCCTGCGCGTAGTAGTGCGCCAGCGATTCTTCCATGTTGGCGGCGTAGGTGAGGATCGCGCCGAAGGTGTTTAGTGCTTCAACCATATTGCTCTATTTCCTTAGAACCAACGCTCGATCACGACTTTGCGATCCGTGAAGAAGTTGATCGCGTCGGGTCCTTGACCGTGCAAGTCACCGAAGAAGGAGTCCTTCATGCCGCCGAAGGGGAAGGAGGCAACGGGCGCAGCCACGCCGATGTTGATGCCGATGTTGCCCGCACGGACGCGATACTTGAACTCGCGTGCGTGACCGCCATCCTGCGTGAAGATCGAAGCGGCGTTACCGTAGCGGCTCTTTTCCAATGCCTCGATGCCGCTGTCGAAATCGGGGACGTTCATCACGCTGAGGACGGGTCCAAAGATCTCATCCTTGACGATGCTCATCTCGGAGTTGGCGTTGTCAAAGATCGACGGTCCGACGAAGTTACCATCGGGGCAATCCTGCACCTTGACCTGACGCCCATCAAGGATCAGAGTCGCGCCCTCTTCCTGCCCTCGTTCAAGATAAGAATGCACGCGCTTGAGGGACTGCTGTGTGATCACCGGTCCCATCTGCGTGGTTTCGTTCAGCCCGTAGCCAACGCGCAAGCGCGACGCCGCTTCTGCCAAGCCATCAACCACCTGCTTATGAATGTTGCCAACGGTGATCAGTACCGAGCCAGCCAAGCAGCGTTGACCAGCGCAGCCGTAAGACGATCCCATGATGTTAGCGATGCTCTTGGGCAAATCGGCATCGGGCATCACCAGCATGTGATTCTTAGCGCCGCCCTGCGCCTGCACGCGCTTGCCAAGCATGGCGGAACGCTCGTAGATGATCTTGCCGACGCGGCTGGAACCGACGAAGGACAGCGCCCGCACCAGCGGATGATCGATCAGGGCGTTAACCACTTCCTCGTCGCCGTGAACCAGATTGACCACGCCATCGGGCAAATCGCATTCGTCCAGCAGTTCAAAGAGCAGTTCCTGCGAGACGGGCGTGATCGGTGAGGGCTTGGTGATGTAGGTGTTGCCGCAAGCGATGGCGACGGGCAAGAACCACAGCGGCACCATGTTGGGGAAGTTGAAGGGATTGATCGATGCGCAGACGCCTAGAGGCTGCCGGATCGCCACTTCGTCGATGCCCTGCGCCACGTCTTCGAGGTTGTAGCCCATCATCTGCGTGGGGATGCCTGCCGCTAGTTCCACATTCTCGATGGCGCGGCGGACTTCGGCGCGTGCCTCATCAATGGTCTTGCCGTTCTCGGTGGTGACCATCCGCGCTAAATCCTCAAATCGCGCTTCCATCCCGTTCTTCAGCTTGAACATAGCGCGGGCGCGGGTATACGGCGGCGTGGTGCGCCACTCGTGGAACGCATCGTGCGCCTTCTGCACCGCCTTATCGACTTCTTCTTTAGTGGAAAGCGGCACTTCCGCGATCACTTCCTGCGTGGCAGGGTTGTAGACTTGCTGGCGGCGCGTCGATTTAGACGTTACCCACGATCCGTTGACGTAATTGCGCACGACTTTCGCTGACATGATGTAAATTTCCTCTGCGAAGATCAAAATTTGTTGGTCGCACAGTCTACAGTTCTCTCACAGGGTTTGCAATAGCCGCTGCTGCGCGACCTAAATTAATAGCCTCATTGCCTTCTCTACAGCAGTTGGGGGGGCGAATCACACTTCCCCCTCAGCTACTGTCGTGAGAGCTGAGAGGGAAGTATTTAGTTCCGTTCGGCTTAGTAAGCGGTCAGTTGACGCGCACGCCGATCTCCAGTGGCGGTAGGTTCATGCTGCCGTTGTTATAAGCGCTGCTGTACTGCGCCATCACTACAACAGGACCATCCATCGGCGGTATGATGTTGAGTGATTGCGCTGCCACCGGATCGAGATTGATCTGCTGAAGTACGTAGCCATTTTGCAGTACAAGAATCTCGGCGGGGATAGCACCTCGATTGTGGCTGACGGTCAACGAGATCAGCGCGTTTGCCTTGCCGTCGAGTGTAACCGCATTGGCGGGTGTCTGCGGCGACAGCTTGATCATGCTTTGCCCGTTGGTCGGCGTGATCGGGTCGCGACGATCCATGCGGATCGAGAATTGGGTAGTTTGAACGGGATCAGTCAGCGGATAGGCAGAGCGTACAATTACGGCGTGCAAGACGTTACTACGGATCAGCACATCGGTCAGTTCGGGATTCTTACCGCTGCCGCTGTCGGCATCTTCGCAGTAAACCATGCTGCCCCTGCTGCAACCTCTGGTCATGCCGATGAAGTTGAGCGATCCTTGCATTGATGACACTTCCACCAGCATCATATCAAGATCGACAACATCCTCGCCGGTCACGCTGATGTCCACCAGCGATCCGGGTACGCCCTGAAAGGTGTAGAACAGCACTTGCTGTTGCTGATCAACTGTGCTTACCTGTGTGCTGGCGACTTCGAGCGGCTGCGGTGCGGCGAAAAAGACGCTCAACTGAAACTCGCCATACACACCGGACTGCGCCGAACTAACGATGATCTGTAGTTTGCCGCCCTTGCGCACATAGCTGATCATCTGCGATTGCGGGATGTAGCTATCGCCGCCAGCGCCGCCGCCACCTCCACCCCCGCCGGATGATCCGGCTTCGATGTACTGGTACGAGAGCAAACCGGAGAAGTTGGGACTGCTCAGTAAGGCGCTGATCATGCCGTCTTCGGTGAACTCGAACTCGTATACTCTGGCGGGAGCTTCTGCCGATAGTGACGCGGTGATCACCTGATTGAGCGACTGCGGCTCGGCGTCTGGCAACGTAGTTGGAAATGGTGGCGGTACCGTCGGTACTGGCAGCACCGGGATCGGCGTTGATGCGGGAGTGCCGGGTATGATGGTCGGTGTTGCATTGGGATCGAATGGCTGATAACCGATGGGAGTCGCGGTGGCATTAGGATCGGAAGGCTGATAACCGATAGGTGTTGCCGTCACGTTCGGATCGCTGCCTTGCCAGCCAAGAGGCGTTGAGGTTACAGGGAGTATTTCGAATGGAGCAGGCGATGGTGTGCCAGTTGGTCGCGCTTGACTCCCTGCGATTGCGCCATTCGTGCCGTTATTGTTGTTGGGGTTAGGTGTCGTTCCTTTCGTTAAGAATGCTGCCGCCGCGCCGATGAAGGCGAGGACGACTACGATAGTTAGCAAGGTCAACAGCCCCGGCATGGTGATGCGTTTGCCGAGTGGAACTTTCAGGCTCAGGCGATTTTCTGCGATCATGATTTGCTCTCGTTTCTGAAGCTGCGCGGCGATCCTGGCTTTGCGCCAGACTCGCGCTTGCATACTGTTACTGATAGCTGTGTTGACGATTTCGCTTTCAGAGAGCACCAGAGTACGGACGAACTGCGCCAGTTCAGCATCTAGTCCATGTGGCGGCGGTGACTGCGGATCGTGCAGCAGCGCATCAATGTATTGATCGATCACTTCTGATTCGTGCCTAGCCATGATGCACCTCCCCGCCCTCGAACTTCGCTTGAAGCTGACGCAGTATCCGATGGAGTGCTACTCGCACCGCACCAGCGCGTTTGCCTAACACCGTGCCGATCTCCTCCGCCGTCAGCCCACCGACGATCCGCAGCAGCAGCAGGTCTTGCTGATCCGCTGGTAGCTCGCTGACCACGCGCTGCAACCGTTGATGCTCCTCGCGGGTGATCACTTCCTCATCCGGTGGCGGTGTGCCTGTCG